>JBJOHS010000066.1:0-2955 GCA_046047535.1 Pseudomonadota bacterium | reverse complement strand
GCGTACTGGGCATGCTTCTGTGGCTGAGCCCGCAGAAAGGCAAGCCGTGTTTCTGCGCGCTCAAGCGCAGCGCCGACATCGAAAAAAATTGGGCCGTGGCCAGGAATGACGCACGAGGGCTGTAGGCCTCGGATGACCTCCAGAATGGCCTCTTGTTCAGCAAAGCCGCTCTCACCAGCAAGTTCTGGGAAGATTACGCCAAAGCCATCGCCCCACAGGGCATCGGCTGATATGAGTATTCGGTGATCTTTCTGAAAGAGAATAATCGACTCGGGGTCATGTCCCGGGGCAGCGTAGACCTGCCAGGGTAATTCGCCAAGCACAAGGGTCTGTCCTGGGGCGAGTGACTGTGTCGGCGTAAACGGGTCGCAGCGCTGACCGGTGGCCTCAAAGCTTAGGCGAGCGGTGTCCCATGCAGTGGCTGCCGCATAAGAGGCCTCGGGTACGAAGACCTCGCATCCATGCGCGTCGAACAGAAGCCGATTTCCGCCGCAGTGGTCTGAGTGCAAGTGGGTATTGATAATGCGTGTGAGTGCACGTTCGGTACGGGCGTGGTCGACAAGTGTCTGCGATAAGGTCTTGTGCTTGACATAGCCCGTATCGATCACGCTAGCCTGGTGGCTATCGTCAAAAAAAACGACCTGATTGCTCGAGAGCCAGTCGCGTTCGATAAAACACATGGTTGACGGCAACATGGTGATGACGGGTACCCCTGCGGCCTAGCCTGTCCCTGGTCTATTCGTCGCACGGGTTAAGCCACTGGGGTTTGGTGCGATACGACTTTTTCGATCAGAAATAAGGCCCAAGACAGCCAACTTCTTGGCATCGGTCATCTGGCCCCAGCCTGCAATCTCTTCAATCGTTCGAAGACAACCCGTGCACAAGCCCGTCTGGGCTGACATGGTACAGACAGAGGTGCAGGGGGAAGGTACAGGCGAGCCAGTCATTCTGTTGTCAAGAATACTGGATTGCGCGGCTGGCTGTCGAAAGCTAGGGTAGGGCGCCATTGACGGGTCTTGCTGCTTGGAGGTTCAATGGCGGCAAACCAAATACATCAGGAGACTGCCCGCAATGGCTACGAAAGCTGCTCTTAATGCACCGAATCGCACTGCCGGAGCGACGACGTCTTCCCCCTCCGTCACGGGCTTGGTCGACCCCGATGTCTGTGCCTACCCGATTCCTGAGGTGGCCGATCTGCCAGAGGACATTCAGGTCCGCATGCAGACCGTGCTTGATAAGGCGGGTTTCGTGCCCAATGTGATGCGGGCGCTTGCGCGGCGGCCGGCAGAGTTTCGGGCGTTTTTCGCCTATCACGATGCTCTGATGGAGGGCGAGGGCCCGCTGTCGATTGCCGAGCGCGAGATGATCGTGGTGGCTACCTCGGGGGTGAACCATTGCCAGTACTGTGTCGTAGCCCATGGCGCCATTCTGCGGATTCGCGCAAAGCGGCCGCTACTCGCAGACCAGGTGGCGATTAATTACAAGCAGGCAGACATCAGTTCTCGCGAGCGGGCGATTCTCGATTTTGCGATGAAGGTGGCCACCGATTCCTCGGGCATTGAAGAGGCCGACCGACAGGCGGCACAGGCCGCGGGCCTTACGCAAGAGGAACTCTGGGACATCACCGCGATTACGGCATTTTTTGCGATGAGTAATCGTCTCGCGAGTGGCACAGGCATGAAGCCTAATGCCGAGTTCTATTTGATGGGGCGTCTGCCCAAGCCCCCGAAGACGAGCCAGGACTAGGGAAGTGAAGGCGATGAGGACGAGCGCCAGCTAAGGACGAGTGCCTGATAAGGAAGAGAACCGAATGCCGAAGACACTCACCATTAAGGGTCACGACCAGTATCAGGCAATCTACCAAGCGTTTCGATGGGCAGTACCGGATCGTTTTAATATCGCGCGTGTCTGCGGAGAACGCTGGGCTAGCGATGCCAAGCGGGCCTCCAAGGTGGCGATCTACTACGAGGGTACTGCAATTGCTCCACAGACCCTTACTTATAAGGCGCTGTGGGACCTCTCATTGCGTCTTGCCGCCTGGCTTGCAGCGCAAGGGGTCGGCCCTGGCGATCGTGTCGCAATTGTCTTGCCCCAACGGCCCGAGACGGCGATGGCCCATCTGGCCTGTTACGCGCTGGGCGCGCTGGCGGTTCCGCTGTCGATGCTTTTTGGCGAAGACGCCTTAAGCTATCGCCTACAAGACAGCGGAGCAACCGTAGCCATTACCGATGAGGAGGGCTCCCAGCGACTCCATGCCATGAAGGGGCCTGCACCTTCGTTGCGTGCGATTGTCTCTGTGGGCCCGCACTTCCCCTCGCAGAAATTTATGTCATTGCTCTGGGCCCAGACACCGTTGTCCCAGATTCGAGATACGCTTGCCGACGATCCTGCGTTGCTCATCTATACCAGTGGTACAACGGGCCCTCCCAAGGGCGCGAGCATTCCCCATCGGGCCATGATCGGTAACCTTTCGGGGTTTGTGGCGAGCCAAAACTGGTATCCGCACAAGGCCCGCTGCTTCTGGTCCCCGGCAGACTGGGCCTGGACCGGAGGACTCTGGGATGCGCTCCTACCCACCCTTTATTTTGGTGAATCGATTCTGGGATTTCAGGGCCGGTTCTCACCCGAGACGGCCTTCCGACTGCTCAGTCAGTACCAGGTGAGCCACACCTTTATTTTTCCTACGGCCTTGAAGGCCATGATGAAGTACGAGTCACGCCCGCGGCGCGGGCACAGCCTCAGTGCCCTGCGGGGCATCATGAGTGCCGGGGAGTTTGTGGGTGATGTCGTGGCCCAGTATTGCGCAGAGGGGCTGGGCGTTCCTGTTAACGAGATGTTCGGACAGACCGAGATGAACTATGTGGTGGGTAACTCGTACCAACGATGGCCCATACGAGCCGGGAGCATGGGGCGCCCGTATCCTGGCCATCGCGTCTCGGTGATTGATGATGCTGG
>JBJOHS010000065.1:0-15108 GCA_046047535.1 Pseudomonadota bacterium | reverse complement strand
GTCTTGCCTGTCTGAGTGCCTTCGGGCAGGTCGAAGCTTGCGCGGCCGTTGAGGGTGGGTACATCGATCGAGCCGCCAAGGGCTGCGCGGGCAAAGCCCACAGGGATTTCACAGTGGAGGTCGTCGCCGTCTCGCTGGAAGACGCGGTGGACCTTCACAGAGATCTCCACATAGAGGTCTCCTGGGGGCCCTCCATTCAGCCCCGGTTCGCCGTTGCCGGCAGATCGGATCCGCATGCCGTCGTCGATCCCCGCAGGGATCTTGACTTCCAGTGTCTTCTGTTTACGCACGCGGCCGACACCGTCGCAGGTGCCGCAGGGGTGAGGAATGGTCTTTCCGGAGCCGTGACAACTCGGGCAGGTCTGCTGAATCGAGAAGAAGCCCTGCTGCATTCGAACCTGGCCCTGACCACCACAGGTCTTACAGGTTTCGGCCTTGGTGCCAGGCTTGGCACCGGTGCCACTACAGGTGCCACAGGACTCCCAGCTTGGTACGCGGATCTCCGTGGAGAACCCCTGTGCTGCCTGCTCTAGGGTGATTTCCATGGCATAGCGTAGATCGCTGCCACGATAGACATTCGACCGCTGGCCCCCTCCACCGCGCCCACCACGGGCGCCACCAAAAATATCCCCGAAGATGTCTCCGAAGGCATCGGCAAACCCCGAGAAGTCCTGTCCGCCTGCTCCAGCGCCCATATTGGGATCAACGCCGGCATGACCAAATCGGTCGTAGGCCGCCCGCTTCTCCGCGTCACTGAGCATCTCGTAGGCCTCTTTGGCCTCCTTGAATTTGGCCTCTGCGTTCTTGTCATCGGGATTGCGGTCAGGGTGGAATTTCATGGCGAGCTTGCGATAGGCCTTTTTTAGGTCCTCGTCGCTTGCGTTTTTTGCCACCCCTAATACTTCGTAATAGTCTCTTTTGGCCATGGTTCTTCAATGGAAGACGCCGGGGCATGCCCGGCGTGGTCTAACAACGTCTGGTGATGGTAACGGTATCTGCCTGAGCAGCGTCTCCTTTTAATCGCGCTTGACCTCTTTGAACTCGGCATCCACCACGTCTTCGGCATCTGCCTTGTTGTTGCTGTCACCTTCGGCTCCTGCGCCTGCCGCACCTGCCCCGGGGGCGGAAGCCTGGGCATAGACTTTCTCGCCAAGCTTCTGGGAGGCCTTCATTAGGTTATCGGTTTTCGTCTCAATGGCATCTTTATCCTCACCATTGATAACGGCCTCGAGCTCTTTAAGCGCCTCTTCAATTTTGGCCTTTTCATCGGCATCGATTTTGTCCCCGTGCTCTTCAAGCGACTTCTTCACCGAGTGAACCATGGCCTCTGCCGTATTACGAGACTGGACGAGTTCCACCCGCTTTTTGTCCTCCGACGCATTGGCCTCAGCGTCGGCCACCATCTTGTTGATCTCTTCCTCAGACAAGCCTGAGTTGGCCTTAATAGTGATCTTGTTCTCTTTACCAGTGGCCTTGTCTTTGGCAGAGACATGCAAGATACCGTTGGCATCAATATCGAAGGTCACCTCAATCTGCGGGGTTCCCCGCGGTGCTGGCGGAATACCTTCCAGGTTAAATTCGCCTAGGCTTTTATTGGCATTGGCCACTTCTCGCTCGCCTTGATAGACCTTAATAGTCACAGCCGGCTGGTTGTCATCGGCGGTAGAGAAGGTCTGAGAGAACTTGGTGGGAATGGTGGTGTTCTTCTGAATCATCTTGGTCATGACCCCACCGAGGGTTTCGATGCCAAGCGAAAGCGGCGTGACATCCAGCAGAAGCACGTCTTTACGATCACCTGCCAATACAGAACCTTGAACCGCAGCACCCACGGCCACGGCCTCATCTGGGTTGACATCTTTGCGTGGCTCTTTTCCGAAGAAGGCTTTTACCGCCTCCTGTACCTTGGGCATACGGCTCATGCCGCCTACCAGAATGACATCATCAATCTGCGAGGCCGAGACGCCTGCGTCCTTGAGCGCCGTCTTGCAGGGCTCGATCGTTCGGTTGACCAGATCCTCAACCAGGGACTCGAGCTTGGCCCGCGTGATCTTGAAGGTGAGGTGCACCGGGGCGCCATTGGCCATCGCGATGTAGGGCTCATTAAGCTCGGTCTGCTGACTCGAAGAGAGTTCAATCTTCGCCCGCTCCGCGGCAGACTTAATGCGCTGCAGAGCGATAGGGTCTTTTGCCAGGTCTACCCCATTCTGCTTTTTGAACTCATCGATGATGTGGTCGATGATGCGCTGGTCGAAATCTTCTCCGCCTAAGAAGGTGTCTCCGTTGGTGGAGAGCACCTCAAATTGCTTCTCGCCATCGACATCAGCGATCTCAATGATCGAGACGTCGAAGGTGCCTCCCCCGAGGTCGTAGACGGCAATCTTGCGGTCTTTGCCGCCCGACTTATCCAGGCCAAAGGCCAGGGCCGCCGCTGTCGGCTCGTTGATGATGCGCTTTACCTCGAGGCCCGCAATTCGGCCTGCGTCTTTGGTGGCCTGGCGTTGTGCGTCGTTGAAGTAGGCTGGAACGGTAATCACCGCCTCCGTCACCTCATGACCGAGGTAGTCCTCGGCAGTCTTCTTCATCTTGCGCAGTACCTCGGCACTGACCTGCGGTGGGGCAAGCTTTTTGTCGCGCACGCCGACCCAGGCATCGCCGTTCTCCGCCTTCGCAATCTGAAAGGGCATGAGCTCAATGTCTTTTTGTACTTCTTTGTCGGTGAACTTGCGGCCGATGAGGCGCTTGACGGCGTATAGCGTGTTCTTGGGGTTGGTGACCGCCTGACGTTTTGCCGGGGCCCCCACCAGAATCTCGCCGTCTTCCATATAGGCGATGATCGAGGGGGTCGTACGTGCGCCCTCGCTGTTTTCAATGACCTTGGGCTGGCCTGCTTCCATAATGGCCACGCAGGAGTTGGTGGTTCCGAGGTCTATTCCGATAATTTTTGCCATGGTCTGGGTTCCTTTGATTCAGCGTTGGGTCAGTTCGAGCAACGAATAACTGGATAAGTGGGGCCAAATACGCCGGTTTCAAGGCCCAGGAAGAAAAACTGCCTGGCCTTGGCGCGAGTACGTGGCGAGCGGGATGCCGCGAGGCCTACGAATGGCTTATTGGGCGACGGCCACCAACGCCGGGCGCAGGACACGGTCTCCGATGAGATATCCCTTTTGCATCACCGTAACCACATGGCCTGCGGCCACGGGCGGCTCTTGGGTCGTACCGTCGACCATCGAGACGGCCTGGTGGCGGTTGGGGTCGAACTTTTCACCTACAGGATTCACCACCGACAGGCGCCCTTTCTCGAACGCCTGCTGAAGCTGCTTGAGGGTGATGTTGACCCCGTCGGTGAGCCCCTCGAGGGTCTGGTTGGGAAGCTGCAAGGCCATTTCGAGGCTATCGCCGACGGGCAGTAGCGATTCGGCAAAGCCCTCAATGGCGAACTTACTGGCATTGGCAAGCTCCTGAGCGTGACGCTTTCGCATATTTTCCACCTCGGCGGCGAGCCGGATCAGCTGGTCTTCGCGCTCCTTGAGCCGGGCCTCTAGTGCAGTGACGTTGTCCTCTTTGGGCGCGGGTGGTGGCTCGAGATGGGAATCGATCGTGCCTGCGCCAAGGGTGGGGTCTACCGCGATAGGGTCGACGGGCGCCGTGGCGGGTGGGTCGTTGCCTTCTGTCGGTGCAGGGTTGTTAGATTGACTCTGGTCGTTGAATTCAAAAGGATATTTGGTCATAGCGCGTACTTTCGACGGTCGAACAAGTTGATTCTTGAATCAGATGGGGGCTGTGCCCAGGGAATTCAAGCCCTGCGCTAAACCGGTACCGGTCGCCCCTGGATATAGCAGGCCTCGATACAGCGCTCATCGCCGAGCGTAATGAGTGCCGAGAGGAGATCTGAGAGGGATTGGCTGGCCGCCGCCCGATGGGCAAGAAGTGGCGTGGCCTCGGGGTTGACCACAATGAGATCCGCCTCCTTGCCTACCTCAAGGCTACCAACGACCGACTCGATTCCCAAGGCTTCGGCTCCGCCGAGGGTGGCCAGGTAGAAGGCCATCTCCGGGGTCAGTGTTTGGCTTCGCAGTTTAAGCACCTTGTAGGCGTCTAGCATGGTCTTGAACATGTTGGGGCTCGTGCCGCCGCCGACATCGGACCCCAGCCCCACAGGGATGCCTTGTTCATAGGTGGATTCAAGGTCGAAAAGCCCCGAGCCAAGGAATAGATTTGAGCTTGGGCAGAAGGCAATTGCCGTCTGGGTCTGCGCCATGGTTGCCCGGTCTTGTTCATTCAGATAGATGCTATGGCCCATGATCGCCCCCCGCCCTGTCTGCTGGAAGTGCTGATAGACCTCCAAGTAGCTCCGCTGCTCAGGGTAGAGGGCCTGCACCCAGGCAACCTCTTCCTGGGTTTCGGCAAGATGGGATTGGAGGTGAACGCCTGTGGAGGATTGAAACAGCCGCCCGACCATCGCCATCTGCTCTGCCGAGGACGTCGGCGCAAATCGCGGGGTGAGGCTGTAACGAAGCCGGTCATGCCCGTGCCAGCGGCTGATGAGTGACTCGGTATCGGCAAGACCATGGTCGGGACCGTCTTGGAGGCCTTCGGGGCAGTGCCGATCCATGAGTACTTTTCCGCACAACATGCGCATGCCCTGTGCCTGGGCCCGCTCGAAGAGGGCGTCAACGCTCTGGCGATGCACGGTGGCAAAGACCGAGGCAGTGGTGACCCCATGCCGGGCGAGCTCTGCGCAGAATAACTGGGCTGTCTGCTGGGCATGGTCAAGATCAGAAAACTTTTCCTCGGCCGGGAAGGTGTAGTGGTTGAGCCAGTCGATCAGGGTATGGCCCATGCGCCCAATCACTTCGAGTTGCGGAAAATGGGTATGGGTGTCGATAAAGCCCGGGAGAATAAGCCTGTCTGGGTAGCGATGGACAGGGCAGTCTGCGGGAATGTCGGCAGCCGCCGCATCGGCCGGTCGAACCCACTGAATTAGGCCGTCACGAATGAAGATGACGCCGTCCGGTATAAAAAGCAGTCCGCGCCGTTGGCCGGCTGGATCACTTATGCTCTGTATAGACGCATCGGAAGGGTCGGGTCGCCTCAGAAGGCTAAAGAGGGCCCCGCGAAGGGCCAGGGTCTGGCCTGGTACCCGATACGATTCCAGACCCTGGGGTTGCAGCATTTCAGACGGTCAGAGGCCTATGCCTTCGGCAGTTTTGAGGCTACGCCCTGTACGTAAAAGTCCATCTTATTCATGTCCTCATCGGACATGGTCTGGCCAGCTTCTACACGGGCCTTGCCAGACTGGTCGAGCACGGGGCCTGCAAACGGATGAAACTCACCTGAGGCAATCTTGGCCTCGAGGTCGGCGACCTTTTTACGCACGTCTTCTGGTACGGCCTCGTTGATCGGTGCAAGCTTGATCATGCCTTCTTTCGTTCCACCCCAGATGTTGTCTACCTTCCAGGTGCCCGCGATGACCTCATTGACGATCTTCGTGTAGTACGCGCCCCAGTGGTGGGTGGTGGCCGACAGGTGTGCCTTCGCACCGTACTTCGACATATCGGAGTGATAGCCAAAGGCGTAGATGCCTTTTTCTTCAGCGGCCTGTACGACGGCCGTGGAGTCGGTGTGGTGGGTCACGATATCGGCCTTCTGGGCGATCAGGGTCATGGCCGCCTCACGCTCTTTGCCCGGGTCGTACCAGCTGTTGACCCAGATAACGCGGACTTCTGCCTTGGGATTGACCGAGCGTGCTCCACGAATGAAGGCGTTAATGCCCTGGAGAACCTCAGGAATAGGGAAGGCCGCAACATAGCCCAGGACATTGGACTTCGTCATGTGACCGGCAATCACACCCGTGAGGTAACGACCCTCATAAAACCGGGCGTTGTAGTTACCAAAGTTCTCGCCCGACTTGTAGCCGGTGGCATGCATGAAGGTAACCTGGGGGAACTCTTTGGCGACCTTCTCAACGTAATTCATATAACCGAAGCTCGTCGCGAAGACGATGCGGTTGCCGCTGGAGGCCATTTCCCGAATGACACGTTCGGCATCGGCGCCTTCGGCCACCTTCTCCACAAAGCTGGTGGTAACTTTTCCGGCCAAGGCTTTTTCCATTTCGAGGCGGCCAAGGTCGTGCTGGTAGGTCCAGCCGGCATCGCCGATGGGGCTGACATAAACAAAGCCAGCCTTAATGGGCTCAACGGCAGCCGGGGCGGCGGCGGGCTTGGCCTCTTCTTTCTTTCCGCAGCCAGCAAGGCCAAGGGCAGACAGTCCAGTGGCAGCCAGCGAGGCTTTTACGAAGGTACGGCGCTTCAACATGAGGGTTCCTTTCAGAACAAGGGTGTGGCGGTTATAAAGGGGTAACGCTCGATTGGGCTTGAGGAGGAAATTTAGCTCGCATCGGGACGAAATGGCTTGCCGAGTGAGGCCGGTGAGTGAATCCGGATCGTCTTCGGATTTCCAGCAATCAGCACCAACACGACAATCGTTGCTAAGTATGGCATTGCGGAGAGTAATTGGGCGGGCACTTGAAGGTTCAGCCCGGAAGATTGCACAAAGAGTTGCAGAATCAGAACCCCGCCAAAGAGATGCGCCCCGAGTACTACCCGCCAGGGGCGCCAGGTGGCGAAGACCACCAGGGCTAGAGCAATCCAGCCCCGACCGGCCACCATGTCCTCGGTCCACATGGGGGTGTAGAAGACCGAGAGGTAGGCACCACCGAGGCCCGCCATGCCGCCGCCAAAGAGCACCGCAAGGGTTCGGATGCGGTTAACCGGATAGCCTATGGCATGACCAACCGCGGGGGATTCACCAATGGCCTTGAGCACCAGCCCAGCGCGGGTGCGCGCGAGCGCCCAGATGCAGAAGCCCGTGAGTCCCCAGGTGAGATAGACAATCGGCTGGTGGCTAAAGAAGGCCTTACCGACCACCGGGAGTTCGCTCAGGCCGGGCACGGGCCAGGCCGGCGTAGGGGCAATTACCGAGGATTCAAATGGTTTGCCAATAAAGGCGGCAAGCCCTACCCCGAAGATGGCGAGGGCCAGCCCCGTTGCCACCTGATTGGCCATGAGTGGGATGGTGATGAAGGCAAAAATAGCGGAGAGCAGCATGCCCGCGGCGATGCCCGCGCAGACCCCGATGGCCACAGAGCCCGAGGCGTGGGTGGCGATGAAGCCCGCTACCGCACCGACCGCCATCAGGCCCTCTGCACCGAGATTGAGCATCCCGGCCTTCTCGGTAACCAGCTCACCCATGGCCACGAGCATGAGCGGCGTCGCAGCCACAATCATGGCAAACAACACGGAAGTGAGTAGCTCTGCGGTCATGCGCCGGCCTCCGTCTGTGGCCTTGTGCCTACGATCCGGAATTGCACCAGGACGTCTGCGGCGAGTAGATAGAAGAGCAAAAGCCCCTGAAAGACACGTGAGATGGAACCGGGAAGGTTTAGATACTGCTGTGCCTGCTCGCCGCCTAAGAAAAAGAGGGCCATGACCAGGGCCGCGAGCCCGATCCCTAGCGGTTGTAGTCGGCCTACAAAGGCCACGATAATGGCGGCAAAGCCGTAGCCGACCGAGGCCTTATCGGTCAGTTGACCCATCGGGCCCGCCACCTCCGCCATGCCTGCCAATCCTGCGCAGGCCCCACCGATAAGCAGTCCCGCGTAGATATTGCGACGCTCTGAGATGCCGGCGTAGCGGGCCGCGGTCGGAGATTCGCCTGCCACCCGAATAGAAAAGCCGTAGTAGCTTCGGGCCAGAAGAATGTGGCCAATGACCAGTACCCCAAGCGTGATGACAAAGGCCAGGTTAAGCCGGGTGCCGGAAAAGAGCGCGGGCAGAAGCCACGCCGCCTCAAACATCTCGGTCTGTGGGAAATTAAACCCGCGCGGATCACGCCAAGGCCCAAAGACCAGCCACGACACGAAGAGTTGCGCGACATAGACCAACATCAGAGAGACCAGAATTTCATTGGTATGAAAGCGTGCCCGCAGCCAGGCCGGTATTGCGGCCCAGGCGACTCCGCCAAGGATGCCGGCAAGAACCATGAGCAGCAGACTTACGCCAGGAATTGCGGGCAGAAAGAGGGCGGCGCCCGTGGCAAAGACGGCGCCTAACAGAAACTGGCCCTCGGCCCCGATATTCCATATCCCCGCGCGAAAGCCGATGGCCAAGCCGATGCCGATAAGGGCGAGCGGGGTTGCCTTGAGCAGCAACTCAGAAACGCCATAGAGGCTGCGCAATGGATAGACAAAGAAGACCTGAAAGCCTCGGAGGGGGTCCTTTCCAAGAACGGCAAAGATGATCAGACCAGTAATAATCGTCAGCAACACGGCCACGATCGGGGCGAGCCATCGCCAGCGGGCCGAAGCCTGGGGGCGTCTTTCCAGTCGTATGCCGACCAGCCGGGGAGCCATGCGTCGGGCCATTAGTGCTGCCTTGTCCGCGTCTGGCGCGCGTGGGCTGCGCCTGCGTCTTCGTCTTCCCAGACGCCTGCCATGAGCAGGCCCACCCGTTCGGCTGAGGCCTCAGCGGTAGGAATCGGCTTTGAGAGACGGCCTGCAAAGAGCACAGAGACCTGGTCGCTGATCTCAAGGATTTCTTCCAGGTCTTCGCTGATCACCATAATTGCGGCCCCTTCTTCAGCGCGCCTCTGTATCGCCCCACGAAGTAGCGCCGCCGCGCCGACATCAACGCCCCAGGTCGGCTGGCAGCAGATAAGCACGGTTGGGCCCTGAAGCAGCTCGCGGCCAACAATAAACTTCTGCAGATTGCCACCCGACAAAGCGCCCCCGAGGGCCTCAGGCCCACTACACCGGACATCGAAGGCAGTAATACATCGGCTCGCAAATGCGCGGGTCGCTGCGCGGTCAATAAGCCCGCGGCGAACCAGGGGCTGGGTATGGACTGCCGTGAGCAGGCCATTTTCCTCGAGGGTCATCGCGGGGACGGCCCCGGTGCCGAGACGATCTTCCGGAACCACGCAGAGCCCAAGTCGTCTTCGCCGGTCTGGTCGGAGCCGCCCGATGGGCTGGCCGCTGAGCGTCAGCGTCTGGGCGTCTTGACAGCGGGTCTCACCCGAGAGGGCCCAGAGCAGCTCGCGTTGACCATTTCCCGAGACGCCTGCGATGCCGAGAATCTGGCCCGCGGCAATCTCAAAGGAGACGTTGGTCAGGTGCGTGCCGTACGGGTCTGGGCTCCGCATGGAGAGATTCTCGGCATGGAAAAGGGGCTTCGATGGCGGCGGAGATGACCGACGCGCCAGAGCGGCCGTCTCTTTTCCGATCATGAGTGCAGCAAGCGAGGCTGCGGTCTCTTCTTGCGGCCGACACTCTGCGACCACCGCACCCGCGCGCAGAATGGTGGCGCGGTCGCAGAGCACCTGGATCTCCTGCAGCTTGTGGCTGATGTACAGAATGGAGCAGCCCTCCGAGGCCAGGCGCCTAAGCATGGCAAAGAGCCCTTCGATCGCCTGTGGCGGCAGCACTGAGGTGGGTTCGTCCAGAATGAGGAGCTTAGGGTCTTGAAGTAGGCAGCGCAGAATTTCAACCCGTTGGCGTTCCCCCACAGACAGGTCGTGAATGTATTTCTCGGGCTCTACCTCCAGCCCATATCGGTCTGCTGCGCGTTGCAGGGCGATCGCCGCTGACTTGGGGGTCTGTCCCGGACCCAGACTCAGACTGGTATTTTCTGCAACGGTGAGTGATTCAAAAAGAGAGAAGTGCTGAAAGACCATGCCGATGCCGAGGGCGCGGGCCATCGCGGGACTGCGAATGGCGACGGGCTGCCCCTCCCAGAAGATCTCGCCGGTCGTTGGCTGGGTCACCCCATAAATCATCTTCATGAGCGTCGATTTGCCCGCGCCGTTTTCGCCCAGGATCGCGTGGATCTCACCTGGAGCCACGGAGAGATCGATACGATCATTTGCAAGAATCGTGGGATACGCCTTCGTCAGCCCGCGCAGTATGAGTCGGGGAGAGGCGTCGGGGTTCATGCGGGGCTTGGCCTATCGTTGGCAGGGTCGGCAGGCAGTTGCCATATGGCAACCAGCGTGAGGATCGAGACCGCCGCCATAGACAGCAGGGCGATGCCGAAGCCGGCTGCCTTGACGGCTGGGCCAAGTCCTGCAATCACTACGCTGCTCACGATAAAGGCTATTCCAATACGTAGCCCGGTCATTCGGGACCTCTGGCGGTCGTCGACATAACGCACCATGACCGTGTCGGTAAAGGGAATGGCGCCAAAAATTGCCGCCATGAAACCGAGGGCAAAGACGTAGAACCACCATCCCGAGGCGTAGGCCGCCAACATAAAAAAGAGCGTCTGGGTGCAGACGATGGTCAGAAAGAGCGGGCGAAGTGCCATCTTGTCGCTCAACTGGCCCACGATTACCTGCGCGCAAGAGGCCACCACATAGAGCGCTGCCAATACTAGGCCGAGGTCTGTGGGGTCTGCCAGCAGGTGATTGAGACGTTCCCGAAAGAGCTCGGTGTTTCCGTTGGTGGTGAAGTTATAGAGGATGGAGCCCGTACTTGCTGCGGCGGTAACCACGATCAGAGCACGGGCCGTGGATTGTGTATTGGCCTTTGGTGTTGCCTGCCGACGTGGATGGTCGGCCTTGGCAGGGCTCAGAGTCTCACGGGGAGCGAGCCGTAAAAAGGCGAGCCCCAGAATCAGTGCGACCAGTCCTGGCAAGAGAAAGGCCAGTCGCCAGGAACCGTAACTCACCGCATAGCCCGCCAGTAAGGCCGCCAAGGCTATCCCGAGATTGCCCGCCATATTGTTCCAGCCAATGACCGCGCCGGGGCGGGCTGCATCACGCACCAGCATTGGGATTCCTACAGGGTGGTAAATCGATGCAAAGGCCCCAAGAAGGGTAAGCGCAGCCGCCATCTGCAAAGGACTCTGGGTGCTCGCCACCAGCAGGCAACTCGCGGCCGTTCCAAAGAAAAAGAGCAGCATGGCTTTACGCCGACCCCAGAGGTCTCCGAGTCGCCCAGAAGGAATCGATCCGAGACCAAACATCAGGAAGGCCCCGGCGGTATAGGGCATGAGGTCTTCCCAGCGGGTCAGTCCAAAGTCCGAGGCAATGGCTGCTACGGCGGAGGCGAAGACCAACAGGACGAGGTGGTCAAGGGTATGGGCGATATTGAGCAGTAGGCCGACCGGGCGGCCCAAAGCGGGGGGTGTCTCCGCGTGGCCGTCTAATGGACTCGTCTGCGGGGCAAGCGTCGAGGGGGGAAGGGCGCGTTCCACGGGGAGAAATTGTATGTCCTGAATGCTGCTTCGGGTCCTTTTTTATCGGCGGGGTGAATCGCGAAAAATTACCCCTTGTAGGCGGTGACTTCGATCTCGATTTTCATCTCGGGCTTGAGCATCTGTGCTACGACCAGCGTGCAGGCGGGACGAATCTCGCCAAATGCCTCACCAAAAACGGGCACGACGGCATCTGTCCAGGCGATGTCGCTCAGGTAGTAGGTGACCCGTACCACGTCTGAGAGTGTGAACCCCGCTTCTTGTAATGCCTTGTCGATGGTCTGGAGTGCATTGTTGGCCTGCTCGGCAGGACTCTCGGGCATCACCATCTTTTCGTAGTCATAGCCGGTGGTTCCGGAGACAAAGCAAAACGGGCCCTGGGCAACGGCCCGCGAGTAGCCGAGTGTTTTTTCAAAGGGAGATCCGCTGGAAATTCGCTTTTTCATACCACTTTCCTTGTTGTTTGATGTGTTTTACCCGCCGTTTGCTGACTTTTTTGCTTTATGGTGGATCGGACACATGGGCGTGTTGATTGCCTGATCCAGTGCCCGCTTGTGGGGAGGATACCGTTTTCCCTGTGATGTTCTTGCGTGTTGATAAAAAAGGCTGTTAAAGTAGTGTCAAATTTTCGACAGCAACACGCTGTCTTTAAATGAATTTATTAAAAACGATCCCTATGTTTAGTCGCCCTCGTCGATTCGAAATTACCGATGCCCAGGTGGAGGCCGCGGTGCGGGTCAATGGTGTGGTCATTCCGCAGGCGCTCCTCAACTTCACGCTGCGGGGGGTGGTGGAACGGGGTCAGGAGGAGACCGCTTATCTGTTCAAAGAGGTTCGGGAGGAGTTGATTAACCTCGAGCTTATGGCGCAGGAGGCGCTTCGTCGCGGTCTCGACAAAACCCCAGAGGCGCAGAGCCAGCTTTATCAGGCCCATCAGCAGGTGTTGTCGAAACTCCTGTTACAGCAGCATCTAAAGGAGTTGCCCGTATCCGAAGAGGATATTCTTGAGGCTTACCACCAAGAGATTGAGTCGCTCGGCGAGCCGGGTTTTTATCAGCAGTATCGACTCCGACTCATTACGCAGCGGTCGCAGGCCGAGGCGCGCGCCACGATCTCTTTTATTCGTTCTGGCGGAGACTTTGAGAAGGCGGCCCGTGAACGGTCGCTCGACGGAAGCCGGAGTGACGGAGGTCTCCTCGACTGGGTAATCCTCCCTCAGATTTTGGCCCCAATTGCAGAAGTGATCATTCACCTGCCAAAGGGAGCGATGACCCTCGCACCCATTAAAACGCCTGTGGGCTGGAACATTGTTCGTATTGAAGACCTGCGGCCTTACGAGCCACCGAGTTTTGAGGCGTCTCGAGAAAAGATTCGCGAGGCGTTGGTCCAAAAGAGACGTGGTGTGCTTTTAGAAAAGCTGCATGATGGTGCGGAAATCCTCTAACTAGGCTGAGATTTTTTATCTAACTTGTGTCAACATATTGACAATTTCAAAGATACCTAAATAAGTCGGATACTTATTATATATAGTTAAAATATATTAAATGAGGGTCGGGCTTATGTCGCTTATTTTTTAGGGAGATAGTTCCGTGAACCCAAAGAAAAAGATCGCTGTGGATGGTTTTTGCACGTCTACGGTCTTGGTCCACCCTTTAAAGCAGATTGCTACGGGTGCCATGGTGGCTCTGGTCTCCTTGCCTGCAGCTTATGCGCAAGATATTCCGACCCAAGGTCAGATCCTCCAGCAACTCCCGAAGGAGGTACCGAGCCCGAAGCCCGCAGGCCCAAACGCAGATATTCAAGCCAGCCCAGTAGCCGCCCCGACGCAGGGGGGGCTCAAGGTTAGGCTTAGATCGATTGTTTTGGAAGGAAATTCTGCTTTTTCTGCAGAAGACCTGCAGAAGTTGGTGCAGTCTGATCTGGGCACTGAGGTGGATCTCGGCGGCCTTCAGGCTATCGCCAATAAGCTCACGGAGTTCTACCGCGAGAAGGGATACGCTTTTGCTCGCGTAATTATTCCTGCCCAGGCAATTAACGATCAGGCCGACGTACGCATGGAGGTTATTGAGGGACGGTATGGCAAAGTCTCGGTGAAAGCCGCTGACTCTCTGGCCGAACTCGTTAATCCGTTTATTCGGTCCCTGCAGCCCGACGGGCTTATTCAGGCACGCATTCTTGAGCGCACCACCTTGATGTTGAACGACCTGCCGGGGATTCGCGCCACTCCGGTTATTCGTCCCGGAACAGCCGGAGGCACCGGTGATCTGGAGTATGTCGTGCAGGATTTGGGTAGGTTCTCGGGCGATATCGGTGTGGATAACCACGGCGGGCGCTACACCGGTGAGCACCGACTTTTAGGTGGCTTTTCGGCTAACCGTATGCTTACGCTGGGTGATGAACTACAGCTACGCGGCATGATCACGAGCCAGACGCTCTGGTTTGCCAGTGGTGCGTATTCGTTCCCTATTAATGCCTCAAGCCTAAGAGCGCGGCTCTCTGCCTCCCGCACGAGCTATGAGATTGGCAAGGAGCTCAAGCCCTCACAGATTAAGGGCACGGCAGAGACTGTTGGTGTGGGTCTTTCCTACCCATTGGTGCGCTCCCAACCAGCCAACTTGACCCTCAGCGTTGACCTACAGGACCGAAGGCTCACCACCGAGGGCGCCCAGTCTGAGAAAGACAAAAAGACAGCAAGCCTGCGCCCCGTGTCGCTGCAGTTCGACCGTAGCGACAGTTTCGCTGGTGGTGGGGTGCTCTTTGGCGCGCTGACACGGCTTGAGGGGGACCTAAAGCTCGGTCTCGGCCTTGATCCGTTCAACACCGCAGGCAAGTACACCAAGACCAACCTCGATCTCTATCGTCTGCAGAAGCTTACCGATACCTTCACGCTGTACGGCCGCTACTCTCGGCAATGGGCCAATAAGAACCTCGACTCGTCTGAAGACCTGGGCCTAGGCGGACCCACCAGTGTACGGGCCTACCCTTCTGGCGAGGGCGGCGGGGACGTGGGCTGGCTTGCCCAGCTAGAACTGCGCATGGCTGCGCCGCACGGTTTTGCGCCCTACATATTCTTTGATGCGGGTTCGACCATGGTCAATGCAAAGCCTGCCCCAGATGTTCGCAATATCAAGCGCAGCATCGAGGGTGCAGGTTTAGGGCTGCGCTATAGCAGCGAACTCTGGTCTTTTGACGCCTCGGTGGCAAAGCGCACCAAGGGCGGAGCAGCGGACACCGACAAGTATCGCGATGACCCGGGCGTCTGGTTCACGCTGACAAGGAAGCTCTAGATCGCGTCTGTGATTCATCTGGTATGACGGCGTTGCAGGCTGTTGATGAAACCAAAATAAAAAAAGAAATGTACGTGGTCAGAGCGAAAAAAATATGAATGCTGCGGTTGATCTTCGTACGCTGAGAACGTGCGTACGTGCGAACCCTCCTGGGGCAGTAGCCCTAGACACCTGTGGACGTTCGTTGGGGTTATTGGCTGCGACGATTGTGGTGTCTTTGTCGTCGGCCCCGAGTTGGGCCAGTGTGTTGCCTGAAGGCGGGCAGATTACGCTGGGGCAGGCCACACTCACCCGTACCGGTGATCAACTCATCATTGAGCAGAAGACGCGCGACCTGTCTGCCACCTGGCAGAGCTTCTCCATTGGCCAGGGAAACAAGGTTACGTTTAAGCAGCCCTCGGTAGATGCAGTTGCAGTCAACCGGGTATTGGGTTCCGATGTCTCCGCAATACAAGGAGCGCTCGAGTCCAACGGCAAGGTCTTTCTGATCAACCCCAATGGGATTCTTTTTTCCAAGACGGCACAGGTCAATGTGGGGGCTTTGGTCGCCTCGACGCTGGAGTTGGGTGAGT
>JBJOHS010000064.1:0-13326 GCA_046047535.1 Pseudomonadota bacterium | reverse complement strand
GCATGGGGAAGACCTCTTTCGCCCTGAATATTGGCGAGCATGTGGCGATTGATCAGGGGCTTCCGATTATTGTGTTTAGCATGGAGATGGGTGCAGAGCAGCTCGCCCTGCGGATGATCTGTTCGGTGGGGCGCATTGACGCGCAGCGGCTGCGCACCGGCCGCTTAGCCGACGAGGACTGGGATCGTCTCACCCATGCCTTAGAGAAGATGAAGGGGGTGCCGGTATTTATTGATGAGACCCCCGCCCTTAATCCTTTGGAATTGCGATCACGGGCCCGTCGGCTTGCCCGGCAGGCGGGTGGTTTAGGCCTGATTGTGGTGGATTATATTCAGCTCATGAGTGGTACGAGCTCGGCGGAGAATCGGGTCACGGAGATCTCCGAAATTACGCGTTCCCTTAAGAGCCTTGCCAAAGAGCTGGGTTGTCCGGTCATTGCTCTGTCTCAGCTGAACCGCACGGTTGAGCAACGTACTGACAAGCGACCTGTGATGAGCGACCTGCGTGAGAGCGGATCGATTGAACAGGATGCCGATGTGATTTTGTTTATCTACCGAGATGAGGTCTACCGTGCCGATTCACCCGATAAGGGCGTTGCGGAGATCATCATTAGCAAGCAGCGGAATGGTCCTATTGGTACAGTCCGACTCACCTTTCTCGGGCAGTACACAAAGTTTGAAAATCATGCACCACCGCCACCCTCAGGGTACGGCGGCAGTGGCCCACCCTTCTAGCCTTTTGCCTTATTAGACTGCTAACGTACTACCCTTCCCGCCTTCGCGATCACTCGGGCAGGGCGTCGCCACCGATACCGCATACAAGAAGGAGGTCGTGTCATGGTGTCTCTCATTCGACTACATAGCTACTGGCGGTCTTCGGCTGCCTACAGGGTACGACTTGCATTGAATCTCAAGCAGCTCGACTATGAGATGGTCTATGTCAATCTCAGGCAGAACGTCCAGTCGTCCGCAGACTATCTGGCGCGTAATCCGGAGGGGCTTGTCCCTGTTCTTGAGATTGATGGACTGCAGCTTAGCCAGTCTATTGCGATCATGGAATATCTGGAACAGACCCATCCTGCTCCGGCCATTCTTCCGCCCGATGCCGCCGGCTGCGCTCGGGTGCGCAGCCTCTCCCAGTTCATCGCCTGTGAAATTCATCCCATAAATAATCTGCGTATCTTGCGCTACCTGGTGGGGCCAATGGGGGTATCCGAGCAGGCCAAAGATACCTGGTATGCCCATTGGGTACGCGATGGTCTGGAGCGTTTTGAGCAGCGTCTAAAAGAGCCCGATACGGGCCTTTTCTGCCATGGCGATGCGCCTACGATGGCCGACTGTGTATTGATGCCGCAGGTATTTAATGCCCGCATTATGAAGGTTTCGCTCGATGGCCTGGATAAGATCCAGACCATCGAGGCACGTTTACTTCGGCTGGATGCTGTGCGTCGAGCCTACCCGTTTAGCCAAGACGATGCTGTCGGGGAGCCCGGTCCGCTGGCGCTTCCTGCCAATTAAGAAGTCGCGCGTCCTGGCCTAGCGCAACACCAGCACCGGAATCTTGGCGTTGGCCAAGACCTTCTGGGTTTCGCTACCGAGCATAAGTTTTACGATTCCTGTGCGTCCGTGAGAGGCCATGGCGATGAGATCGCACTTATTTTTGTCAGCGGCCTTGAGTATCGCTTCGGCCGGAAAGTCACTCGTGACATAGCTCACTGCACATTTCACACCGGCAGTCTCGCAGGCGGATTGAAGCTTTTTTAGATAGCCCATCGCGATCTTTTCGGCATGTACCTCGAGTTCTTCGACGGGCACGTAATTGGTGGGAATGTACTCGCTGTAGTAGTTGAACTTGTACTCAGGGGTTACGTGAAACCCGGTTATTTTCGCGCCGGTACTTTTTGCGAGGCTAATCGCTTTTTTCGTTGCCTTCTTCGAGAGGTCTGAGCCATCAATCGGAACTAGAATATTTTTAAACATATGGATTGCTCCTAAAGAGAAAAAGGGGGGGAGGGGTCAGGACTGGGTGTTGTCGAGCAGGTGATCGGCTAGTGCGAGGGCAGACAGGGGATCATTACAGATATGGGCGCCGCCGATCATCTTCTGCCCCGAAAACTGCGGTGTAGAGAATATCGCCCCCCCCACCAGGACCAGTAACTCTTTATTTTTTGCGGCGGATTTGATTGCAAGCACTAAGCCTGGAAGATCCTGCACATCGGACTCCGTCGCGATCGAGAGCCCGATGAGATCGAACCATTCGTCGCGCAGACGATATAGAAGTGCTACCTTCTGAGAAGTCATTTCTAAGACAACCTGCCAGCCTGCCTTGCGAAAGAATCCAGAGACCATCAACGGCCCCAGGATGTGCTGAGACCCCGGCGCGCTTGCTAAGAGAATACGTCGATTCGGCCCGGCGGTCTGGGGCCCTGCCAGGTGCTCATAGCCGAGGCGGTGGGTGATCTCGTGCATGCGAATAAGCCCCTGGGTCACCTGAACGAAATCACAGAGGTCTTTTTCCCACTGCACGCCAAGATGACGGGCCGCGGGGCCGATCAGGTCTAGGAAGATTGATTCAGCAGTCAACCCGCGCTGTATGAGCGCATTGGCAAATGCTTGGGCCTCCCCTGCCTTACCGTCCACACAGAGCCGAGAAAAGGTGATTACGTCTTCGTCTGCTGGCCTCTGAACAAGGGGCTCGCGATCGGCGTTTGATGCAGCAGAATGCGATTGGTGAGCCTGAAGGAGCCGAGGAATGATTTCCTCGTTAATCACCTGACCAATAGACGATCTGCAGTCTGACTCCATGTCTGCCCCCCGCAGCACTTGAGTTCTCTTGTCTGCTATACGCTGACTGTTTCATTGTAGGCCGCATTGACTGCCTGTGGTTGATAAAGATCAGGTGATACCCTATACGCTATGCCTACCAATGACATTGATTCCGACCTTATTAAGAAGGTGTTGCTTGCTCTATTGGTCACAGTACTCGTGATCCTCGTCGGGTTATTCTTTTATTTTCAAGTATTTAGCCGCATAGGCCGTCCGGTGCTGATTGAGGTCGAGGTGACCCTAGAGAATCGCTGTGAATTGCCTGATGACGTATTTATGGTCAAGGCGATGCCAAACGGGCCTCAGGCTGCTTTTTCTGGTGGCAAGGCGCGGCTGATGGCCTTCACCGGCAAGCGGGTCAAGCTTGTCGCCAACAGCAGGTTTCCGGGCTTTAACTTTGAGGGGGACGAGGCCAATGTCGCCCCCAGGGTAACGCTCGAGGCGGTCTGTGAGAGTCAGCAGAGGTTTCGCGATACCTCCAAGTCCATGCGAGAGGGTTTTAACTCCGGGCACTAACCTTGGCCGTGCGCTCCGTCTCAAGCGCCTTTTGGACAGCAGGTCGGGCCTGCACCCGTTTGTAATACTCTGCGATCTCTGGCCATCCGGAGATCTCCAGCTTCATATACCGGCTCCAGCTAAGCACCGTATAGAGATAGGCGTCTGCTACGGTGAAGTCTTCTCCCATCAGATAGGAGCGGCCAGCCAGTACGTCGCGTACATAGTCTAGGCGTTTGTGGATATTGTCCATGGCAATCTTGCGCCACTCTTCGGTTGCGGTAGGGTTAAAAAATGGGCTGCAGGACTTATGTAGTTCGGTGCCAATAAAAGTGAGCCATCCCTGCAGCTGATATCGGGCCAGGCTACCCGATGGCGGTGCAAGCCGCTTGTCGGCAGCCTGATCCGCAATGTATTGCACGATTGCAGGCCCTTCGGTGAGGAGGTCGCCCGAATCCAAGAGGAGTGCAGGTACATACCCTTTGGGATTGCGATGGTCGAAATCCTCCCCCGACGCCGTCTGTCGTGTCTTCAGATTGACCGATTCGATTTCGTAGGGCAGCCCAGACTCCGCCAGGACGATATGCGGCGAGAGGGAGCAGGCCCCAGGACTGAAATAGAGTTTCATTGACGATCCTTTCTAGGAGGTGGTGGGGGGTGCCGCCGAAGAGCGAGTGGTCCAGCGGGTGCGAAGGTCTTCGACTGCCATTACCAGGGCCGGCGTCAGCAGCATTTGCAGCGCGGTTCCTACAAGTACGCCGACACCAATCGAAACCGCTAAGGGAATAAGGAACTGGGCCTGTATGCTGCGCTCGATAATGAGGGGGAAAATCCCTAAAAATGTCGTGATGGCGGTGAGCAGGATTGGCCGGAATCGATTCATGCAGGCCCGCACGATGGCCTGTGCTGTATCGGAGGTGCGGTTTCTCTCTTCATTAATAAAGTCGATCAGGACCAGAGAGCCATTGACGATAATGCCCGCTAGACCAATCACACCAAAGAGGCTGGTCAGCCCCATCGAGAGCCCCATGGCCAGATGTCCGAGAACAGCCCCCACCAGGCCGAATGGAATCGACACCAGTACGATCAGTGGCTGAACATAAGACCGAAAGGCAAGCGCAAGCAGGGCGTACATACAGAAGATGGCAAGGAGAAAGTTCTTGGCCAGGGCAGGTAGCGTCTTCCCCTGCTCTCCCTGCTCGCCCCCCATGGCATAACGAAAGCCCGGAATCTCTCTAGAGAGTGCCGGGAAGACTGTCTTTACGAGTTGTTCGTTTACCTGCTGGCCGGTGACCACCCGGCCGTCAACCTCGGCAAAGATCGTAGAGATTCGGCGTCCGTCTCTTCGCACAATGGTTGCTGGGCTATTGCCGACCTGTAGGTCTGCGATCTCCTGCAGTGGTACAAATCGGCCCGCGGGGGTTCGAATGCGGGTGTTAGCAAGGCTAGCAAGGCTTTCACGTTCGCGCCCGGGAAGCCGTACATAGACCCGAACCTCATCCTTACCGCGTTGAATGCGTACCGCTTCTGCACCCAGGTAGGCAGCGCGCATCTGCTGTGAGACCGACTCGAGCGTGAGTCCCAGTGCCAGCGCTGTGGGCCTGAGTTGAAACTGGATCTCCTGCTTTCCTGGCTGCTGATCATTGCGAATATCGAATACGCCGGCCATCTCTGAGAGGGCCTGTTCGATACGCCTGATCGCACTTTGGAGTTCTTCTGTGCTCGGTGCCGAGACATCAATCTGTATGGGCGATCCAAGCTGTATAACGTTTGATGCAAAGGTGAGCTTCTGCAGACCCTCGGGCCGTCCCGCCTCCTGGCGCCAGGCGAGCTCAAAGGACTTGGCCGTAACGGATCGCTTCTCCGGGTCGAGTAGCTCGAAGACAATCGACGCCTTGTTGCCCTGGCTTAGACCCAGTGCGCCGACCTCTCCAGGGCCGCTGACCTCAGGACGCCCGACATTGAGATAGACCGCGGAGACCAGAGGTTCGCCGCTGGGGTCAGGCAGCGTCTGGGCAGCCTTCAGCCCAGCCTGTTCAATCTGCTGCGCGACCTGAAGCGTCGCATCAGCGGTACTGCCGGGATCAAGCTCAAGGGCTGCGGTGACGTAGCGGCCCTCGACCTGGGGGAAGAATGAGAAGCGCAGAAGGCCCGAGCTGATCGTGCCCAGGGTCAGGAGAAAAATACTGATGGCAGTGGCAATGATCACCCCATAACGACGGGTGGAAAATTCAAGGGCTGGCCGGAGAACGGTCTCCGTAAAGCGTCGTAAACCCGCATCGAAAGACTGCCGCATCTGATGGAGTCTGCGCGTAATGCGGTGGCGCGGTGCGTGGCCGATCACCTTGAGATGCGCAAGGTGGTGGGGAAGGATAAACATCGCCTCGATCACCGAGATGGTCACCATGATGATGATGATGGCTGGGATCTGGGCAAGAAATTTGCCGGTTGTGCCTGGGGTAAAGAGCAGTGGCACAAAGGCCACAATGGTTGTGGACACCGCGAGAATGACCGGAATAGCGACCCGCTGGCTACCGCTAACCGCGGCATCAACCTCTGGCGTTCCGCGCTCGTTTTCTGTCCAGATATTTTCTGCCGACACGATTGCGTCGTCGACGACAATGCCAATGGCCAGAATAAAGGCAAACAGCGACATCATATTTAGTGAGATGTCGAAAAAGGGCATTACTGCAAAGGTTCCAACAAACGAGACAAATATGCCCACGGAGACCCAGAAGGCAAGCCGCAGGTCAAGAAAGAGGGTGAGTGCTGCCATCACTAGAACAAGCCCCATCAGCCCGTTTTTAATCAGCAGTTCGATACGGTTTTTAAACTCTACCGAGTCATCGCGCCAGAAGGCCACGGAGACGCCGGGAGGCAGTCCCGGCAGGAGCGACGTATCTAGGTAGTTCTTTACCTTCTCAATAACCGAGAGGACTTTTTCATCGCCGACCCGAAAGACCCGCACGAAGGCCGCGGGTTTGCCGTTGTATCGGATGATGAGGTCTTCGTCCTTAAAGCCGTCATAGATCTCAGCAATATCTCCGAGTCGTACCGCAGTGCCTGACCCTGAGGCGGCGACCTCAAGCTGCGCGAAGTCGGCCTTGTTATAGCGTCTACCCTTGGCGCGCAGAAGAATAGACTCTCCATCTGCCTTGATATCCCCACTCGGTAGGTCAAGGCTTGACCGCCGGATGGTGGATGCGATGTCGTTGAGGGTCAGGCCAAGGGCCCGCAGGGTCTCTTGTGGCACTTCAATCGAGACCTCATAGCTGCGAACATTTGCGACTTGAACGAGAGAAATGCCCGCGGTACGCGAGAGCTCTTCTTTTGTCTGATGGGCCAACTCCCTCAGCGTGGCCTCGGGTTGATCTCCGTAGAGCACCAGATCGACGACACGCTGCTGGGTAATGAGCTGCCGAACGGTGGGGGTCTCTATCTCGGCAGGCAGTGTAATACGGGCTACAGCAGACTTCACGTCATCGAGTCGATTTGCCGCAACTTCGTCGCGTCGAAGCTCGATGCGCACTACCCCTGTTCCCTCGGCCGCTATCGAAGTGACCCGCTCGATGCCCGTCAGACCTTCGAGCTGCTCTTCGACCTTTTGGAGAACGGCCTCTTCAATTTCATCAGGCGCAGCACCAGGGTAGGTTGCTCGAACTTCTAAGACATCGAGCTCAATGAGCGGAAAGACCTCCTGCTTCATAGAGACCGCACTCAATAGTCCCGACAGGAGAATCAATATCATCAGAAGATTTGCGGCCACTGGATGCCGGGTCATCCAGTCGATCAAGGCATTCATAGGAATACCGCCTCTTAATTCACTGGAGCTGGCGGTGGGCGCTGCTCAGGGTCGCTAGTCCGCAGTGCCATCCCCTCTACCGCGACGCGAATATCCGAGGTGATCAGCTGGAATCGGCTCGGTAGCCCCTCAAGTGCTATGAATGCGGCCTGGTCAGTCTCGTAGAGGGGGCGTACCGACCGTATCTGCAGGGTCGAGTTCTCGGTCAGGATCCAGATTTTTTGACCTTCTCGCAGGGCCTTTCGGGGGATCTTGGCAAACGGACCCGGCCGCAGGCCCTCGATCTCCACCTGGGCATACATGCCTACCAGTAGCGGTGGGTCTCCCGAGATTGCAGGAGCTGCACGTAAGGGGGCGGCCTGCCAGGGGTTATCGACCGCAACCACCACGTTATAGGTTCGGGTTGTTGGGTCGACTGCAGCTTCTACGCGGTCTAGGCGTGCAGGCCAGCGCAAGATTTGACTGCCATAGCGAATTCCGACTTCGGCAGAGACACGCTGGGTCTGCCGGTTGCTTCCCACTGTTCCACGCCAGACGTCTCCTAAGAGCGCCATCTCCCGGTCGGTAAGGGATACCGTGACCTCAAGACGGCTGCTGGGAAAGATCCGAGCCAGTTCCCGTCCGGGCTGCACCATCTCCCCAGGGCTCACCCGCTGCGAGAGAACGATCCCGGTGAAAGGGGCCACGATTGTGCTGCGACTCCGATCAATACGTCGGCTCTCGACCAGGGCCTCAGCACGGGCGAGCCCTGCGGCTGCCTGGTCCCGTTGGCTGGTTCTCTCATCTAGGGTCTGCCGCGAGAGGAATCCTTTACCAATGAGTTCCTGTGTCCGGGCATAGAACTGCTCTGCCAGCCTCAGGCTTGCCTCGGCACTGGCGCGTTCTGCTTGGGCTTGGGAGAGTGCGGCCTCGAAGGGGGCTGGGTCGAGCACTACCAGTGGCTGGCCGTTAGAAAACTGGCCTCCGGCAACGAGCTGTGGATGAATCGAAATCACCCGGCCAGAAACCTCCGCGGCCAGTACCAGTTCATGCTGGGGCTTCACTAGGCCACTGCCTTGAATACGAATACCGCCGGCCGCGGGGCTCACAGCCTCGACCTGAACCAGCGGCGCAGGACGTATTACCGCCTGTACGGCGGGCCTGGGCTTGAGTAGGTTCATCACTACGAAACCCGCTACGCCCAGCCCAAGAATGGCAGGGATGAGCCAGCGTCTTGACGCAAAAATTTTTGAGAGGGTAGGGAGAATCACCGAGCCATCATGACACAAGGCCGTACTGTGGCTGTTAGCGGGAGAGGTCCGGTCGGTAAGCCCCGTGGTCCGCTATCGCGACGATAGTGGTAAACCCTATTAAATAGATAAAAACAAACAATTAGAAATTTTGATTGATGAAATAAATAATGCGGGCGTTGTCTTTACTTCCGTCCTTTCGCAAGAGGGGCGGCCTCCTCGTCACACGTAAAAAGGAACTTAAATGTCGATCATCAACACTGCTGTTCAGCCCTTCAAAGCAACCGCCTACCACCAGGGTAAGTTTGTTTCCGTCACCGAGCAGGATTTCATGGGCAAGTGGTCGGTTGTATTTTTCTATCCGGCTGACTTTACGTTCGTCTGTCCTACAGAGCTCGGTGATCTCGCCGACCATTACGACACCTTCAAGGCGCTGGGCGTAGAGATCTATGGCGTCTCAACCGACACCCATTTCACACACAAGGCCTGGCACGACAGCTCTGAGACGATCAACAAGGTGAAGTACCCCCTGGTTGGCGATCCGACCGGCCGGATTACCCGCAACTTCGGGGTGATGATTGAGGAAGAGGGGCTTGCCCTGCGCGGCACCTTTGTCATTAACCCTGAGGGACAGATCAAGCTCTGCGAGATTCACGATAACGGCATCGGCCGGGATGCTACCGAGCTTCTTCGCAAGGTACAGGCTGCGCAGTACATAGCCAAGAATCCTGGTCAGGTCTGCCCCGCCAAGTGGACGCCAGGCGCCGAGACGCTTGCGCCGTCTCTAGACCTCGTTGGAAAAATCTAAGCCTAAAGGACTATGACGATGTTGAACGAGACTTTAGCCGGCCAACTGCAGGCCTATCTCACAAAGCTTCAGACGACTGTAGAGCTCGTAGCGACTCTGGATGATTCCCGTGCTGCAGTCGAGATGCGGGCCCTCCTCACTCAGATCGGTAGTCTCTCGGATCGGGTGCGGGTCCGATTTGATGGCCTGGACAGTCGCCAGCCTTCCTTCACGGTAGGCCCTGCTGGTCAGACCGCTAGGCTTCGGTTTGCGGGCCTTCCGCTGGGTCACGAGTTCACGTCGTTGGTTCTAGCGCTACTCTGGGCTGGTGGTCACCCGCCGAAGGTGGAGCCGTCGGCGATTCAGACGGTCCGTGGGCTTTCTGGCCGCTACCGGTTTGAGGTCTACATGTCCCTGTCGTGCCACAACTGTCCTGATGTGGTTCAGGCCCTCAGCCTTATGGCCCTCATGAATCCGGCGGTCGAGACGGTGGTAATTGACGGCGCGCTCTACCAATCGGAAGTCGATGATCGTAAGGTCATGGCCGTGCCGATGATCTATCTCAATGGTGAGGTCTTTGGCTCAGGTCGAATGGACCTTGAGGAGATTCTTGCCAAGCTAGATACGGGGTCTGATGAGAAAGACCGTGAGCGGCTTCAGGCCCAGGAGCCATTTGATGTACTCGTGGTTGGCGGGGGCCCCGCCGGGGCAGCCGCGGCCGTCTATGCCGCCCGAAAGGGCATTCGTACGGGAGTGGCTGCGGAGCGCTTTGGCGGACAGACCAACGACACGCTTGGCATTGAAAATTATATTTCGGTCTTAGAGACTGATGGGCCGCGTTTTGCTGCTGACCTCGAACGACATGTACGTGCCTATGAGGTGGAGGTTATGAATCGGCAACGTGCGGTGCGACTCCTTCCGGCCGATACGGCCGGAGGGTTGATCGGTATCGAACTTGAGAACGGCGCCTTGTTGCGTGCGCGCTCGGTGGTTCTATCAACGGGCGCGCGCTGGCGCACGGTAGATGTCCCTGGCGAGCAGACCTACCGCAATCGCGGCGTGGCCTACTGTCCACATTGCGATGGTCCGCTGTTTAAGGGCAAGCGTGTCGCGGTAATTGGTGGTGGTAATTCGGGGGTGGAAGCGGCCATCGACCTCGCGGGGCTGGTGCGTCATGTCACCGTGGTCGAGTTTGCCGATCAGCTCAAAGCGGATGCGGTTCTGGTTGCAAAGCTCAAGAGCCTCACGAATGTGACCGTCTTAACGTCCGCCCAGACTACGGAGATTGTCGGTGATGGGGTACAGGTAACCGGACTCACAGTCCGTGATCGCCAGACCGAGACGATGCAGCACCTCCCTCTTGAGGGCGTCTTCGTGCAGATTGGATTGGTTCCGAATACAGAGTGGCTCCGGGGCGTGGTTCGGCTGTCGAAGCATGGCGAGATTGAGGTCAATGCCCACGGCGCGACCGATGTTCCCGGGGTATTTGCCGCCGGAGATGCCACAACCGTGCCCTACAAGCAGATTGTGATCGCCGCCGGCGAGGGGGCGAAGGCAGCTCTTGGTGCCTTCGATTACCTCATTCGTACGCCAATCGCAGCGCCCTACCACTTACCCGAATTGGGCATGCTCACCCAGGGCTCGGAAGGGGGAAGTGGATCGCCCTTCTGGAGTAGCTCGATCGAGATGTTGTCCGGGGAGCGGACAAAGGCCATGTAGCCATCACGGGGTGGGCGATTAATGACAACGCCATGGTCGACAAGACGCTGGCAGCTGGCATAGATATCGTCCACTGCATAGGCGAGGTGTCCAAAGTTTCTGCCGCCTGTGTAGTCTTCCGGATCCCAGTTATAGGTCAGTTCGACCTGTGACTCGGGGTTCTCCGCGGCGCCCAGAAAGACGAGGGTATAGCGCCCCTGGGGCACGTCCTTGCGTCTAATCTCGGTGAGCCCCAGCGCGGCACAGTAAAAATTCAGCGATGCGTCGAGGTCGGTCACGCGGACCATGGTGTGTAGGTATTTCATAAAAGACCTTTCATCTTCTGGGCGGCACTGAATAACGCGCATCATGCCCGGCGTCATCGTCAGACTGCGGCGCGTCATATCGAACGTGCAATGGGCGGGATGCCCATGCATTATGCCGAGAGATCGAATCTGGCCCTCCATGCTTTAGGGGGGGGCGTCGAACAGGATGTACCCGTGGGAGTTGCAATCAATATATTAATTTATATAATGTTCGTGTATTAAATATCTCAAGCCCTTGACTCTACGGGGGGGCAGCGAACGCGCTCCCCTTCTCTTCTTACGAGTATGCGTCTGCCTATGTCTGCTACCCCTCTGCATCCATCGACCCCCGAACCCTCTAAACCACAGGTGGCTGCGCCCTTGGGGATTTCCGGGCGGATTGCTGCGACATTCCAGTCGGCCCAGATCACGCCTTTGTTGGCCCTTGTGGCATTTCTCTTGGGTCTCTTTGCCGTTTTGATGACCCCACGCGAAGAAGAACCACAGATCAACGTCACGATGGCTAACGTGCTGATTCCCTTTCCCGGAGCGGCGGCCCGAGACGTGGAACAGATGGTATCGATGCCCGCAGAGCAGGTGCTGGCCCAGATTGCGGGGGTTGAGCATGTGATGTCGGTGTCCCAGACGGGTCTGTCTATGATCACGGTTCAGTTTGAGGTTGGCGTACCGCGGATCGAGGCGCTGGTACGGCTCCACGATGTCGTGGCAGCCAATGCAGACTGGCTACCCAAGGGATTAGGGGTCTTGCCGCCCGTTATTAAGCCAAAGGGTATTGACGATGTGCCCATCCTGTCACTCGTCTTGCATGCGGATTCGAGCCGCACCGACCGACTCGCCCTAGAGCAACTCGCCCATCAGCTAGAGAGCGAAATCAAGCGGGTCTCAGGTACACGTGAGGTGAAGACGATCGGTGGGCCGGGGCGACTTGTCCGCGTCGAGCTTAACCCTGGCCAGATGGCGGCTCGGGGAGTGACCCTGAACGATATCCAGTCAATCGTCGCGGTTGCTAATGCAGGTACTCCTGTCGGGGAGCTCCTGGTGGGGGATCAAGCGCTTGCCGTGGAGACTGGTCCATTCTTGCGCAATGCGCAAGATGTGCGCGATCTGGTGCTCGGAATTCGGCAGGGGGTGCCGGTCTTTCTCGGCGATGTGGCGCGTGTGGTGGATGGTGCCGCACAGCCCGAGCGGCTTGTCTGGTACGGAACTCGTACCGACCCCGCGGCCACGACATTTGGACTGACGCCTGCGGTCACAATTTCGGTGACCAAAAAGCCTGGGGAGAATGCGATCGACGTGGCCAGTGGGGTGCGAACCCGAATTGATCAACTCAAAGGCGTCATGATTCCCCCCGATGTGGCAGTGACAGTCGCACGAAACTATGGCGAGACGGCAAACCAGAAGGCCGAGCAGCTCATCCAGAAGCTACTCTTTGCCACCGCCTCCGTGGTGCTGCTGGTGCTGATCGCTCTGGGCCGTCGCGAGGCGGTCATTGTTGGGCTTGCGGTAGTGCTCACCTTGGCCGCCACCCTCTTTGCCTCTTGGGCTTACGGATTCACCATTAACCGGGTCTCTCTGTTTGCCTTGATCTTTTCAATCGGCATCCTTGTCGATGATGCGATTGTGGTGGTAGAGAATATTCATCGGCATCAGCAGCTTTTTCCGCATAAGACGCTGGGCGAGATTATTCCAGCGGCGGTCGATGAGGTCGGGGGGCCAACGATTCTTGCCACTCTTACGGTCATTGCAGCCCTCCTGCCCATGGCATTCGTCAGCGGACTGATGGGTCCTTATATGAGCCCGATCCCGATCAACGCCAGTATGGGCATGCTCATCTCTCTGGCCATTGCCTTTGTGGTAACGCCCTGGATGGCCGCCCGCTGGATGCGAAACCATACCGCAGGCCACAGTACTAGTGTCTCCGCAGGACCTGGTCGCGTGATGCGTCTTTTTTCCATCCTCTTTCACCCTTTTCTCTATGCACAACGGGCCCGGCTACATCGGTGGCTCCTGACTGGGATGGTTTTTCTGCTTATCGGGATCTCCGTCTGGCTGCCGATTAAGGGATGGGTGGTGCTCAAGATGCTGCCCTTTGACAACAAGTCAGAGTTTCAGGTGATTCTTGACATGCCGCAGGGAACGCGGCTTGAGAAGACCGACCGGGTAT
>JBJOHS010000063.1:0-5338 GCA_046047535.1 Pseudomonadota bacterium | reverse complement strand
GCGCCAGGGGGCCACGAATGATGAGCACCTGGCTGTCGTCTTCGGAAAACCAGAGCAGCGGGAACTCCGTGCGCTTGACTTCGGTAATGACGACCTGTCGTACCTCTCCCTGCGGGAAATGGGCCTGCCAGAGTTCCATGGCCCGCTCGTGGCGAGAGAGGTTCTCCAGCGGCACGCCGGCATCGGTCTGAGTGGTCATTCCAAAGCGGAATGCAGGAACGGACCGGCCATGGATCGCCGCGAGTCGCGAAAGCTGACGAGCGAGCGGTGCGTCTTCTAGGTAATTGGGCTGCGCCTGAGAATCAGGTCTGTTTGACGCGTTGCCTTGGTTAGGTATCGTGCCGGCTGGAGCGGGCTGCAAGGCCGTAGCAGCAGCGGCCGGTACAAGGCTCGAAGGCTCTTTACCCTCCGAACCCCCTGCATTGGAGGGATTAGTCATGAATACTCGATAAGGTAGAAGAGGTCACATCGCCGGTAAGCAGCATGAAACGCAGCTTGCTTAGCTCTAAGCTGTATTCGACATCGGAGAGGGCCGCCTTGGCCTGCGACTTTTCGCGCTGGGCGTTGAGCACATCAAGCCAGCCTTTGCGTCCGATCTGGTACTGGCGAAGATACGACTCGACTACCTCTTCGGTACCGCGCACGGTGATACGCGCAGGTTCAACCTGCGCTCCAAAGTTGGCCATGTCGGACATGGCGGCCCCTATTCCAGCGGTGACCTGACGGTCGGCAGTGGCAACATTGTCCACGGCAGCCTGCCTGCGGGAATCGGCAGCGCGGGCCGCAGAGAGGGAGGAAAGGCCCGCACCGGGCTGGAATTGAAGGCCGACAAAACCCTGACCGTCGGAGACTGAAGTACCGTTAACCGTCTGCCAGACCTGCTGATAACCAGCAACCAAATTGGGCCAGTTACGAGATTTGGCGATGCCGGTTTCTGCCGCGGCGGCATCCGCCTGGGCGAGGCTCGCGCGTCGCTGCGGCGAAAACTCGAGCGCTGCCTTGAGTGCGTCTTCTTCAGTGGCATAGCTTCGCAGCTTTACCGGTGGGGGGCGACGCAGTGGGCCTACGGGTGAGCCCACCAGCTGATCAAGCTGCAGACGCAGAGTCTCCAACTGGCGATTGATGGTTATTTCTTCAGACTTCGCCAACTGCGCGCGGGACTCTGCCACGGTGCGGTCAGATTCAGGGCTTGCCTCGAGCTCTACCCGGCGCTTGATCAGGTCGAGCAGCTTTATGTGCTCCGCGGTGTTCTCCTTGGCCGCCTGCAGTCTCGCCTCTAGCCGCAAGACCTCGAAAAAGGCGGTCGCGGTCTGCTGCAAGACCTCTTGCTGTGTACCGAGTAACGTGGCATCAGCGGCTGTGAGCTGGGCGTCTGCAAGATCGATCGTGCTAGAGATTCGCCCGCCGGCCCAGATAGGCTGTTCAAGACGCGCCACGCGTTGATCGCGGGCGACATTGGGTTGGTTACTGTTTTCGTCGGCTTGCGCAGTGACGGTTATCGAGGGAAACCGCCCCCATTTCGCTCCATCAAGATCGAAACCCGCAGCGTTACGGTCAGACTGCCGCGCCTTAATAGCGGGGTGGTCGGACAAAGCCTTCTGAAGCACATCAAGGAGCACCGCGCCCTGACCTTGCATGGCGTTGGGTGGCGGCACCGGCGTGATGCGCACAGGCTGTGCGATGGCAGCGGTAGCCCCGAGACCAAGCCCTAGCGACACCATCGGAATAAACATGGAACGTACGAAATAGACCAGCCTAGGGTTTCTGAGCCGAGGGGGGGTAGTTTGGGGGCCGAAGCGGAGAGATCTATTCATAAACACGCATACCTTTTAAAGGTTGGGCTGACGCCTAGCGGGAACAGGGAGGCAAGTAACAGAACGTAAAGTTCAGGGGAGTTCAGTTCTGGGGTGTAAAACCAGAAACATCCCCCTACTCTTACGCGACTCTGCAATTAAACTCACAGATGAGGCCAAACGTCCGAATTACAAGTGACTCGATAGGTGCTCTGGGAATTAAGGATTAACCCTAGAGTATACGCCCGCCCCTCCCAATATTTCGAAATCCGCCCAGACAAAAGCCTCTAAGATCCGCTGTTGAATAACCGACGCAAAAGGGCATGGCGGGTGTATGGACGGCTTTTCCGACTTCTTTGTTTCAACCGGCCTCGTGGCCCTGGCCGAAATCGGTGACAAGACGCAGTTACTGGCGTTCTTCTTGTCCGCGCGGTTTCGCAGGCCTTGGCCGATTATCTGGGGCATTCTGGTCGCAACCCTCGTGAATCACGCCCTAGCGGGCGCTGTAGGCATGGGGCTTGCGCAGTGGCTCGGACCCGAACTAATGCGCTGGATTCTTGGCCTGGGCTTTATCGCCATGGGCGCCTGGATGCTCATTCCCGACAAGCTCGATGCGCCTAGCGAGGGCCTCGCCGGGAGGCTGGGCGTCTTTGGTACGACGGTCGTTGCCTTCTTCTTGGCAGAAATGGGGGACAAGACCCAGGTGGCCACCGTGGCGCTAGCAGCCCAGAGTGCAAGTGCCCACTTGGTCGTTTTGGGTACGACCCTCGGCATGATGATTGCCAATGTGCCAGCGGTGCTGGTGGGCGAACGTCTGGCCGATAGACTCTCGCCGAAGTGGATGCATCGGATCGCGGCGGGGCTCTTTTTCGGAATAGGACTGCTTGTTTTGTCGGGGTTTAGCGTCGATTTTTTGACACAGAGTGAAGATTGACGCTATAGTTTGCGTAATCGTTCAAGTCAGCCGTTGTATGTATTGACGTTTACAAATATTTTTTAAGGGAGCCCGCCCCATGGACCTGAAACTTTCTTCCTCCGCCTCTTCGATGCCCACCTTCGCCAAGGCTCCCAAAGTTGTTAAGCCAGCGGCGGTGTCTTTGTCCATGTCTATGGCGACCTCTGCATTTGTCGTCTTTTCTGCGCTTGGCGCGCTCTGGTCGCCTGCCCAGGCCCAAGGTACGGTGGTACTCACCGCGCAGGCAGCCGCCAATACCAGTAATGGCTACTGGCGTGATGCCGGTGGCGCCTTTGCACGTGACAGCAGCGGCGCCTGCGTGCGTGCTGGCTACTTCACCAACGACATGACCAACCCCGACTGTGGCGCAAAACCTGCAGCGCCCGCCCCTGCCCCTATGGTGCAGGCCCCCGTACCCGTTCCTCCGCCCGCCCCTGGCTCGGCCTATTGGAAAGATGCCAACGGCACGATTGTGCGCAGTGGTAGCGGGGAGTGCGTGCGGGCGGGCTTCTTTAGTAAAGAACTTGCGACTGTAGACTGCGACCCAAGCCTTGCGCCGAAGCCGGCCGCAGAAGCGCCCGCACCGGCACCCGTGGTTGCGCCGGCCCCTGCGGCAACGGCACCCGCGCCGGCTGTAGCCCCCGCAAAGATTCCTGAAGTGGTCCCTGCCCCACGCACAGTCACCTTCCGTGCAGATGCCTTCTTTGATTTTGACAAGTCTGCCGTGAAGCCCGAGGGCCAGGCGGCCCTGCGCAGCATGATCGATCAGGCCCGCGGTGTCACCATTGAACAGGTGCGTATCGAGGGCCATACCGATGCCACCGGCCCGGCAAAGTACAATATTGGCTTAGCCGTGCGTCGTGCGGAGACCGTGAAGAAATTTCTGGTGCAGGAAGGTATTCCTGCGGATAAGGTGGTGGCCGAAGGGATTGGCGAGGCTCAGCCCGTGGCTTCCAACGCTACACGCGACGGCCGGGCATTGAACCGTCGCGTTGAGGTGGAGATTGTCGGCAGCCGAATTGCAAAGTAAGTCCAACGAGAATCTAGACGCCGGCGAGCTGCTCAAGTTCAGCGCGCTGGCGAGTCGTTGGTGGGACCCCAATAGCGAATTTAAGCCGCTTCACCAGATTAATCCGCTGCGGCTCGGATGGATTGACGGCCTCTGCCCGGTATCGGGCCTGAAGGTGCTCGATGTGGGCTGTGGCGGTGGCATCTTGGCTGAGGCCATGGCCACAAGAGGTGCCTCGGTAAAAGGCATCGACCTCGCAGAAAAGTCTCTGAAGGTAGCCCAGCTGCACAGCCTTGAGTCGGGTATTTCTGTGGACTACGAAGAGATTGCTACAGAAGCCCTCGCAGCCCGAGAGCCCGGCACCTACGACCTCGTGACCTGCATGGAAATGCTGGAGCATGTGCCAGACCCCGCCTCGATTGTGCGGGCCTGCAGCACGCTTGTACGCCCTGGGGGTACTGTGGTCTTCTCGACCATTAACCGCAACCCCAAGAGCTTTCTATTTGCCATTGTGGGTGCCGAGTATGTGCTGCGTCTTCTGCCACGTGGCACCCACGAATACGCCAAGTTTATAAAGCCCTCGGAGCTTGCTGAGGCCGCCCGGTCGGCGGGTCTCTCGCTTCTGCAGATGGTGGGCATGCACTACAACCCGTTGACCCAGGTCTATTCCTTGGGGCGCAACGTGGATGTGAACTACATCATGGCCTACCGGAAGGGCGAAACGCGTTAGGCGCCATGTCACAGAACCTCGCCTACAACCCCGACCTGCAGGCCAAAGACTGGCCTCGGCCAACGCCACGAAGTGACTGGCTCAGTCGCTGGATGCGGCACGAGAGACGCGCGGTACTCTTCGATCTGGATGGCACCCTTTTAGACACCTCAGGCGACCTGGGGGCAGTCGCCAATAGCCTGCGGGCCGACTGGGGTCTTGAGCCTCTGTCCCTTGAAGTGTTGCGGCCCTTTACCTCGCAAGGCGCCCGCGGCATGATTTTCCGTGGGCTCGATGTCCCCGATTCCGACCCCCGCTACCCTGCCCTGCGCGAGACCTTTCTTACCCGATACCAAGAAAATCTCTGTGTGCATACCCGGTTTATGCCAGGGCTTGAGGCAGTGGTGGAACAGCTTGAGTCTGCAGGCATGCCGTGGGGCATTGTGACCAATAAATTTTCTCGCTTTACCACCCCCCTGGTAGAGGCCCTGGGCCTCACGCCGCGCATGGCGGTCTGCGTCTGTGGCGACACCACGCCCCATGCTAAGCCCCACCCGGCGCCGATGCTCCATGCCTTTGGAGCCCTGCAAATTCCGGCCGAGGCGGTGGTCTATATCGGAGATGACAAGCGCGATGTGCAGAGCGGCTACAACGCGGGCTGCTTTACCGTGGCGGTGAACTTTGGCTTTGGCAGTGTGGGGGAGCCCCTGCATCAGTGGGGCGCCGACGCCATTGTGGAAGATGCGCAGGGGCTTACATCAATTCTGCTTGCGGCCTGAAGAGTCGGGGCCTACACTCGTCTTTGTCTGTGGCGCCGTGGCATTTGTTTCTCTGAACCAATGCTTACGAGCTCGGGCTTAGAAATTGCCGGG
>JBJOHS010000062.1:0-3108 GCA_046047535.1 Pseudomonadota bacterium | reverse complement strand
TGGATTGGTGGGGATCGGGACGGTAACCCGAATGTCACCGCAGAGACGCTGCGCTACACGATTGCTCGGCATGCTGAAGTGGTGCTGCGTTTCTACCTTACAGAGGTCCATCTGCTTGGTGCAGAGCTCTCGGTGTCACGCCAGTTGCGTGGTGGTACTCCCGCCTTAGAAGATCTCGCTGCACGTGCCCAAGACCCAAACGACCATCGGGCAGACGAGCCGTATCGTCAGGCCTTGGTGGGCATCTATGCGCGCCTTGCCGCAACCCTGCAGGCGCTCACCGGCACCGAGGCCCTGCGCCATGCGGTAGCGCCTTCAGCACCATATACGAGCGCTGAGTCGTTTGTGGAAGACCTCACGATTCTTGACGCGGCCCTTAACCGAAACAAGGGCGGGCTTCTGTCGGAGTCGCGGTTAAAGCCTCTTATTCGCGCCGCCCGCAGCTTTGGCTTTTATATGGCCACCCATGACCTGCGTCAGAGCTCTGATGTGCACGCGGAGGTGATTGCCGACCTTCTTGAGAAGGCGGGGCTCTGCGATAACTACCGCGGTCTTAACGAGTCAGCCCGACAGGCGCTCTTGTTGCGTTGTCTCGCCGACCCACGCCCCCTGCGGCTGCCCCGCGCCCGTTATAACCCGTGCACAGAGGCGGAGCTCTTGATTTTCGAGAAGGCCTATGAGGCCCGCGCCAGCTTTGGCCCAGAGGTGATCCGTCACTGCATCATCAGCCACACCGAGACCGTGAGTGATCTGCTGGAGGTATTGGTGCTGCAGAAGGAGGTGGGACTTCTCACAGAGACGCATCTTGGCCTCATTGTGGTGCCGCTCTTTGAGACGATTACCGATCTTGAGCAGGCTGAGCCTATCATGCGTGGCTTCTATGCGCTCCCCGGAATCGAGGATCTGGTGCGGCGATCAGGCGGCGTGCAGGACATCATGCTCGGCTATTCGGACAGCAACAAAGACGGTGGTGTATTCACCAGCAACTGGTCGCTTTATAAGGCCTCGGAGGCACTTGCCGACTTGTTCAAAGAAAAGAAGGGTATTCGTCTACGACTCTTTCATGGCCGGGGTGGAACAGTGGGCCGCGGTGGGGGCCCGAGTTATGAGGCCATCCTTGCCCAGGCTCCTGGCACGGTCAATGGCCAGATTCGCCTCACCGAACAGGGCGAGATTATTGCGAGCAAGTATGGCGAGCCCGAGCTTGGCTATCGCAACCTCGAGACACTCGTAGCCGCAATGATTGAGGCAAGCCTCATTCAGAGTGCGCAGCAGCCGCCTGCAACTTTTTTGGCCGCCGCCCAGACAATCTCGCAGGCAAGCCAGCAGGCTTATCGCACCATGGTCTACGGCACCGAAGGCTTTGTGGACTATTTCTTTGAGGCCACCCCCTTGCGTGAAATTGCTGAACTCAATATTGGTTCGCGGCCGGCCGCGCGACCTGGGCAGGGCGGCAAGGGGCGTTCTATAGAAAGCCTGCGGGCTATACCGTGGGGCTTTTCTTGGGGTCAGAGTCGGGTGAACCTGCCAGGCTGGTTTGGCTTTGGCAGTGGCATTGCGGCCTTTATCGAGGCGTCGCCCCAGGCTCATAAGAGACTCTTGCTGCGTATGGCAAGAGACTGGCCGTTTTTTGGCTCCCTCATCTCCAATATCGACATGGTGCTGGCGAAGGTTGATCTCTCGATTGCCCGTCGTTATTCCAGCCTTGTGTCTGATCAGCGCCGTGCACGGCAAATATTCGAGGCCATCGAGGCCGAGTGGCAGCGCACCGAGGCGGCACTGCGTCTGCTTACTGGGCGAAAAGAGCGTCTAGCAGACAATCCAGCGCTTGCCGAGTCGATTCGTAATCGGTTTCCGTATCTTGATCCGCTCAATCACCTACAGGTGGAACTGCTCAGACGTTGGCGCGCAGGCGAGCAAGATGAGCGCACCCAGCGGGGTATCCATCTCTCGATTAATGGTGTCGCTGCGGGGTTGCGCAATACCGGGTGATTTATGTGTTATGCACCGGTTTTAGCGCCAAACGGGCTCGACCCAAAGAGGCGTCGGTCAATCAGGGGATAGGCAAGGCAGCCCAGCCCCAAGGCCAGAAAGCCCATCGCCCAGGCCACAGGCTCTGCAGCCCCCCCAGAGAGATCTAAGGCAAGCCCAAAGAGTGCAGGCCCCACAGCACCCGCACCAAACCCCATCAGAGAATAAAAACCCAGTGCGGCACCGCGTACTTCTTGGGGAGCGCTGGCTACAAGCCCTGCGGTGAGTGTGGCCGAATCAGCCATGATGAGCATCGAATGCAGGCCCACGAGCACAAAGACCAGCATCCAGTGGGAATCGGCCAGCAGGCTCATCGTGACCCCCATGAGGCTGCCCGAGGTCATGACCAGCACAATCCAGGCCCGTCGGCCAACCCGCAGGGCCATCTCGTTTCCCAGAATAGAGGCGGGTACCGAGAGCAGATTTACCGCCGCGGCCATGGTGGCAGCAGTCATAGGTACCGTACCTTCTGGATGGAGGGCCACTACAAAGGCCAGAAAGGCCACCGTCCATGACCGAGAGCCGAATAGCTCAAGGCAGTGGACCCCATAGCCCACGGTATAGCCCACCACCGCCTTTTCGCGCAGGGCCCTGCGCCAGGCGGCTACGGGGAAGATGAGATCAATAAGTTCCCGAAGGCTCCCCGACGAGGAAGGTACCTGGGTGTAGGAAAGCTCAGTGCCATGGGTCTTACGATGATTCCCCTCTTGATTGACATCGGTCGGCTTGTTCCTGTCTCGCTGATGCGAAGGACTCAGGGCGCTCGAGACCTTCGAGATGCCCAGCCCGCCCGTGGCATAGACCATGAGTACCAGAGCAAGTAACGGGCCCGCCGCAGGCAGGGCCATAGCCCACCGCCAGCCCAGGGCATCGATGGCCCAGCCCGATAGGACAAGCGAACCGGCCACACCAATGCCAAAGAAGGCGGTGTAAAAAGAGACGGCGCGGCTTTGGTTGGCCTCGCCTTTTAGGCCCTCTGTGAGAATACGCAGGCCCGGCATGTAGGTGGCAGCCACACCCATGCCAAGGAGCAGCTGAAACCCCATGGCCAGGCCAAATCCGTTGGCAAAGAGCCCG
>JBJOHS010000061.1:0-5734 GCA_046047535.1 Pseudomonadota bacterium | reverse complement strand
GCCAGACCATCCTTGGCGTTCGTGGCCTCATCGACCTCATGGCCCAGGCTTTCCACAAGCTCCCGCTGGAGCGGCCGTAGCTGCGGGTCGTCTTCAATAATGAGCACTCTCATATTTAAGGATTCTAAATAAATTGGTTTTAGGGCACCAACCGGTTCTTGTCGGGCTATCCATTGCAGCCGTCGTCTTCTCCGCGACCACCGCGGTATTGCTGGCCGTCCGGGCTGGCCGCACCCAAGAGGGGCGTAGCCGTCACTGGTGGCGGCTCGGGTCGGCGCTGAGCCTCGCCGCTGGAATCTGGTCGATGCACTTTATCGGCATGGTGGCCATGCAGTTTCCCTTCACGGTGGCCTTCGACCCCCTGCGCACGGCATTGTCATTTCTCCCCGCCCTTGCGGCGGGTCTGGGGCTCCTGGCCATGGCCCAGACTGGCCGGCTCGCCTGGTACTGGGAGGCCATCGCCTCTGCAACCACGGCGCTGGCGGTGGTAGTCATGCACTACAGCGGAATGCTCGCCCTCTTGGTGGTTCCGGCCCCGGAGTTCTCCTCCTGGAGCATTGCGGTGGCATTTCTTATTGCCTGGATCACCTGCCTTCTGGCCTTTCGGTCTCTGCGGGCGGCACTTCGGGCCCATGCCGACCCCAGCCTATGGCAGCTCGCCCAGACGGGCCTCACCCTGGGGATTGCCGCCTCGGGCATGCACTACGCAGCCATGGCAGGTACCGAGTTCTCGTCCGGACTTCAGCCGACCGGTATCGCAGCCGGCCCCTTAGACCAGAGCCTCACCAACCTGCTCGGCCAGCACGCAGGTCTGGCGCTGCTTATCTTCATGCTGCTTCTTACCGTCAACCTCATCGGTATTCTGGTCTCGGTCTTTGACCACCGCCTCGAAGATGCCCACCGCAAAAGGGCAGAAGACCTAGAGACCGCGAATCAGCTGCTCGAGACACGCGCACGACGATTGTCCCAGGAGCTCGCTAAGGAAAAGACCGTCTTTGAGGCCGCCGTAGATGCCACCCAGGACTGTATCTGGTCCTGGCAGCCGGACACCCAGGAACTCTTTCTCTCCAGTCATCTGCATGGACTTCTGGGTACCAACCCGCACTACTCCATGGCCACCATTGAGGAGCTCGAGGTGCGGCTGCACCGCGAGGACAGGCCCGTCTTTCGCACGGCCTTCCGCACAGCGATTGAGGACCCCAATGGTCAGTTAACACTCAAGGCCCGGCTACGCCAGGCAGATGGCGGCTGGCGATGGGTCTTATTTCGGGCACGCATGGTGCGGCCACGGCCCAAGGCAGACGCGATGCTAGTGGGGGCCATCTCCGATATCCAGGCGCAGCAACATGCAGAGGAAGAGGCCCGGCAGCTCGCCGAGCAGCAGCGAGAAATCGCCCTCTTACGCAGCCGCATCGTGCGTGTGCTCAGCCACGAGTTGCGCACCCCCTTGGCCGTCGTAACCACCAGCACAGACCTCATCGAGGCCTTTGCCAGCCCGCAGACAGCGGCGCACCGCGACAAGCTGACCCGATACTTCGAGAACATTCGCGACGCGCTGCACAAGATGGAGGTGATCCTCCAAGACGCCCTGCAGTTTAATCGGCTCGAAACCGGCGACCGAATGGTCGCTTTCAACTGGGTGCGGCCGCTTTCGATTCTCGAAGAGGCCATCCGCTGGGCCTGCGATTCCCAGAAGCAGCCGCGTAGCCGTGTGGTTGTGCATGACCACGGTTTTCAAGGCGAAGTACAGAGCGATGGTCGGCTGCTGGAGATCGTCTTGCGAAACCTGCTCACCAATGCCCTGAAGTACGGTCAAGAGGCCCCGGTCACCGTCGAGGTGCGCGCCGAGCAAGACCGGCTCACCTTTGAGGTAACCGACCAGGGGCTTGGGGTGCCCGAGGCGCAGCAGAGCCAACTCTTTAAGGCCTTTTTCCGCGGAAACAATGTGGGCGCAGTGGCGGGTACCGGGCTTGGCCTATCGATCGCCCGTCGGGCCGCGGAGGCCTGTGGTGGGGAGCTAAGCCTCGTCACCAGTTCGCAACACGGGAGCCGCTTTCGACTCGTACTGCATGGAAGCCCTCGTATAACAATGGCCGAGGCTGGGCCATAATCTCTTTATGAATGCTCCAACCGCCACCGATTCTCTACAACAGACCTTCTCCCGGATCCGCCGCGACATCCATGCGCATCCGGAACTGAAGTTTGAAGAATTTCGCACGGCTGCCCTGGTGGCCGAACAGCTCCGCGCCATGGGCGTCGATGAGGTCCACGAACGTATCGGCGGTACGGGCGTGGTCGGCGTCATTCGGGGCAGGCAGCCGGGCACCAAGTCGGTGGGGTTTCGGGCCGACATGGATGCCCTGCCGATGACAGAGAAAAACCTCTTCGCCCATGCCAGTACCTATGTCGGAAAGATGCACGCCTGTGGCCACGATGGCCATACCGCCATGCTCTTGGCGGGCGCCCAGTTGCTCTGCCAGTCGCGCGACTTCGGCGGCAGCGTAGTCTTGATATTTCAGCCTGCTGAGGAGGGCGGAGGCGGCGGTAAGGCCATGATCGACGACGGGCTCTTCACCCGCTTTCCCTGTGACCAAGTCTTTGCGATCCATAACTGGCCAGGACTGCGTGAAGGAGAGTTTGGGCTAAATCCTGGCCCGATCATGGCCTCCAGCAACCAGTTCGAGGTACTCATTACCGGCAAGGGCGCCCACGCGGCCATGCCCCATCTGGGCATCGACCCCGTGCTGATTGCTAGCCATCTCATTCAGGCCTTTCAGTCACTCATCACCCGCACCTCTAAGCCCGTAGAGTCTGTGGTCATCTCGGTCACCATGGTGCAGGCCGGCGAGGCCGTAAACGTCATTCCAGACACATGCCTGCTCAAGGGCACGGTGCGCACCTTTAGCCTTGAGGCCTTAGACGTGATTGAAAACGGCATGCAGCGACTCTGCGACCAGCTGCCACTTGCCTTTGGGGCGCTCGCCGCACTGCAGTTCGACCGACAATATCCCCCCACCATCAACCATGCGGAGCCCACGGCGCTGGCAGCCGAAGTCGCCCGCTCCCTCGTAGGGGCTGACATGGTACGTCTACCGGTTGAGCCCACGATGGGGGCCGAAGACTTTGCCTACATGCTGCTCGAGCGGCCAGGCAGCTACATCTTTCTGGGCAATGGCGACCTCACTGGGCTACATCGCGAATCCGGACACGGGCTGGGGCCCTGCGCGCTTCATAATCCAAGCTACGACTTTAACGACCGGCTGATCCCCGTGGGGGCCAAATTCTGGCTCGCCCTCGCCCAACGGGCCTTGCGGTAGCACAGCGCTAGTAAACGGCCGGTACGATCATCTCGGCGGGCACCGGGTGCCGAATGTAATCGGGGTTCTTCACCCGCTCGGGCAGCACTACCTCAGGGTGAGCGAGTTCCTGGTAATCGATCTGGGCCAGTAGGTGGGCCATACAGTTCAGTCGTGCCCGCTTCTTGTCATTTCCTTCGACAATCCACCAACGGGCCTCTGGAATATGACTTCGCTCCAACATCGTTTCTTTGGCCTTGGTATAGGCCTCCCATCGGCGACGCGACTCTAGATCCATGGGCGAGAGCTTCCACTGCTTTAACGGGTCTTTAATCCGCATCGTGAATCGCACGTGCTGCTCTTCATCGCTAATGGAGAACCAATACTTAATAAGCAGAATGCCCGATCGCACCAGCATCTTTTCAAACTCTGGCACGGTGCGGAAGAACTCCTCGTACTCATCGTCGGTGCAGAACCCCATGACCCGCTCCACCCCTGCCCGGTTGTACCAACTACGGTCAAAGAGCACGATCTCTCCGCCCGCAGGAAGATGCGGGATATACCGCTGAAAATACCACTGGGTGCGCTCCCGCTCATTGGGCGCGGGAAGGGCGACTACCCGGCAGACACGCGGATTTAATCGCTGGGTAATGCGCTTAATGGCGCCGCCCTTACCCGCCGCGTCCCGGCCTTCAAAGAGCACGACAACCTTGAGCTTCTTGTCGACCACCCAGTCTTGGAGCTTTACAAGCTCACCCTGAAGCCGAAAGAGCTCGCGAAAGTAGAGGCGCCGATCGAAGGCGCCTTCTGCAACCGGCCCCTGAGCCGGGACATCCATCAACAGATCGTCGAGTCGGTCATCATCAAGCTCCATCTCGAACTCTTCGTCGTAGCTGTCAATCAGGTCGGCATGGGCGCGTTCTTGAAACGTCTTGTTCACAGGGACCCCGAAATTAATAGTGGTGAGGAATAGTCTGCTTCAGTTCTGTGACGATTCCATGACAAAGATCAATCAAGAAAGCGACCACAGACCTCTGCAACATCTGGCGGCAGGTTTGGCGTTGCAGCCAAGGCCTCGATGGCCTCCTGCATCGCGCTTCGGCGGACTGGCTCAAAGGTCTTCCAACGATCAAGCGAACGGGCAAGCCGGGCAGCGAGCTGAGAATTACGCAGGGCAAGCGCACCAAGGGTATCGGCCCAGAGCCGGTAGCCCTCGCCATCTTCACGATGAAAGCCCGACAGGCTGGCCATGAAGTAGACACCCAGCACCGCCCGCACCCGATTAGGGTTCGCCAGGTCGTAAAGCGGATGGGATAAAAGACTCTGGACACGCGACAAAATGGTGTACCCCTCCTGGTCATGTAGTCGCGGTGTCGAGATCTGAACCGAGAACCACTTATCCATCGACAACGGGTCATCCGCATAGCGGCGAGAAAAATCATCGAGAGCCTCAAGAGCCACCCCGGGCGCAACATGCTCAAGGCTGACAATACCCGACAGACAGGCCATTCGGCGGGTCATATGGGAAGCAGCCTGGTAGCGCGACCAGAGATGCTTAGATCGCGCCTCATCGGGCGCTACCAAGGTCACCATCGACTGCGCCAAGTGCCTCAGGCTGCGCCGCCCCACATCCAAAGCATGGGGCGTGTAGGCCCTCGCCTCAGGAATATCATTCTCTGCATCGAGACGGCGCCACTCCGCCTCCATCGTCAATGCCATGGCTAGTCTCACAGCCTCAATACGAGCCCGTATCTGCACAGGATCCACCGCATGCCCTGCCGCCGCCCAGGCCTCCACCACGGTATTGTCTGCCGGCACGGTAAGGGCTAAGGCCTTGAAGGCATCACTCAGTCCATCATGGGTGAGCACAGCACCAAGGGTATGCATGACCGACTGCCGGTCCTCGGCCGAGGCCAAAGCAGGCATGAGTTGCCCCATGATTAATCGCTGGCAAGACTCCCATCGGTTGAAGGGATCTGAGTCGTGACTCGCCAGAATACTAAGTTGCTCGGCGGTGTACGGATAGTCGAGCACAACCGGCGCAGAGAAGTTGCGCATCAACGAGGGAATCGGTGCAGGCATCCCCTTGAGATCTGGGAGCGTCAGCGTAACTACCATGGTCGGCTGGTCCATGAGAAAGACTTCGCCGTCACCCGCTTGCATCGCATAGGGTCGGCTGGGTAGAACAACCGGGTCTCCCTGCGCGGATCTGAGCCCCCAGGTGACCGGGATAGGTAAGGGCTGCTGCTGCGGGCTGCGCGCATCGATAGACTGCGTCAGAGTCAGGGAGTATTGACCCGATGCGCTATCCCATGTATCGCGTACCGTGAGATGCGGAGTACCAGGCGTGTCGTACCACCGCATAAAGACAGGAAAGAGGTCTTCCCTATTATTAGCATCTAAGATAGAAGAGACGAAGTCTTCGCAGGTGGCGGCCT
>JBJOHS010000060.1:0-23941 GCA_046047535.1 Pseudomonadota bacterium | reverse complement strand
CCGGAGATCGCCGACATGGCGTTTGGCCAATACCTAGATCAGAAGACGAGCAACCCGGCATGGTCTGACCCCTGGCTTGGGGCAACGGAACATCCCGGAGAGCTTCCCGATCGGCTGGTCTTGGGTCTTACACAGCAGGCGGTAGCCTGCCTCCCGAACCGGCGGGAGATTGCCCAGGAGGTCGTGGTGGCGCTCTCCGCGCCCCATCCGAGCGTCTGTTTCGACGCGCCTGACCCGCTGACACCACGGCAGTTTCTACAACGACTCCACAGGAGCGGTATCGTGCGACTGAGCCCTGGCAGTCGACTGCTTTTCTGGCATGACTTCATCGCGATCAACGGAGAGTCTGTCGCGTTGCCCGAGGCACCCCTGCGGGTACAGCGCCGGATACGCCAGCGACTTCGCGATCTCGCCAATCAGAGAGAAATCTCCTCGGCCTTTAGCCAAGGCTGCGACCCACAAGATCCTCTGATACAGATCTTGTGGCAGTGGTATCAGCAGGGGTTTCTGGTCTTAGAGGCGAAAGTACTAGGACCGAGAAGCTAGCGAGACCCAGTCAAAGCCCGCCTCCTGGGAGGCGATATCAAAAATGGTAGTACCAAAGGCCAGGTCACGCACCGACGACCGCACCCGATCGGGGTGATTGTTGTTCTGACTGAGATGGGCCGCAATCACCACCTGTAGTGCAGGATGAAGACAGTCTTTGAGAATCTCGCAGGCCTGCGTATTAGAGAGGTGGCCTTGCCCCCCTCCCACACGGGCCTTTAGGCTCTGCGGATAGTCCCCCTGATCAAGCATAGTGCGGTCATGGTTGAATTCCAGAAAGAGGCCGGTGAGGCCCTGTAGCGACTCCCTCAAGAAGGCTGTGGGCGCACCGAGGTCAGTCACCACCGCCAGACGAGCGGTTGGGTCCTCAAAGACAACCGCGATGGGCTCGCGGGCATCGTGCGGCACCGGAACGGGCCGAATCACTAGGCGTCCATACGAAAAGGTCTTATGGGACGAAATGGCAATTGTCTCGACCCCGCCAAAGAACTCAGCACCTGCGGCATGCAGCGTGCCATGGGTAGCCAGAACGGGAAGACCGGCATGTCGCGCCAGCTTTGCTACGCCACCGACGTGGTCGGCATGCTCATGAGTCACGAGAATGAAGTCGATCTCATTGGGGGCAATACCGCGCGCATTCAGGCGATCGCAGACCAGACGCAGCCCGAGGCCACAATCGACCAGAACCCGGAGAGTTGCCCCACCCCCAGCCGACTCGACGAGTAACGCGTTGCCCTGACTGCCACTGCCAAGGCTGGTGAACCGCATAGAGGCGTTAGCCCTACCGCAGCTGCTCGAAGAGTACGTCTAGCATCTGCTTGGCATTGGCATCATTGACGACGGCCCCCTGTTCGCTCAGAACACGGACAGTCGACTTCTCTCCTGCCGAACGGACCTCAACCTGGTACTGGGCGGCGGATTCACCGGTGGGGCCCGTGCCGGAGAAAATACGCCCGAAGAATCCTGTCTGCTTCTCCTTGGTATCGACAGTGGGGTCGCGATAGCGGACAAAAAAGACACCCTTAGACCGGTCACGGTCTTCAACGGTAAAGCCGAGCCTGTCAATGGCCACCCCAACCCGGCGCCAAGCACGATCAAAGCCCTCGGCCAGGGTGATCTCGGCCCGCTCTGCGGTACGAACCAGCTGAGCCATACCGACTGCGGCTGCAACTGCGGCACGTGCCTTACCTTCATCTTCACCCAGACGTAGCATGATGCGGCGAATGAAGTCGCCCTCGAGCTGACGGTCCGCGGGCCGGTTGGTCCACGTCGTTGTGTTGTTGTCTGTACCGCCCTTATAGACCTCGATCAGACCGCGATGTGTCACCGAGATCTCAGTCTGATTTGGTCCGAGCCGCTCAAGCCGCATACGGAATTTGTCCCGCAGTCCGGAGTCGTAGACCCGCTCAAAGACGCGACCGATGGTGCGACGGATAAGGTCGTCAGGAATCTTCGAGCGGTCTTCGGCCCAGTCGGTCTCAAGTAGGCCTGTTGCAGGGTTCTCCTCGGCAATCAGAAAGCCCGAATCGAGCCAGAACTGGCGCAGAATCGGCCAGAGACGTTCGGCAGACTGTTCCACAACAAGAATCGATTGACCGGCCAACTGCTGGACCTGCATACCAGGAACGGCAGGAAGCACCCCCGTTGCGACCGCCGCACCGCGACTTGAGGCACGCTGGCGCTCAAAATCCGATCGATTCGCTGCCCCTGAGGCTGGTACCGAAAATCGGTCATCGCGGCCCGGCCCCAAGAGATCAGGCGGTACCTCGAGCGGCTTCTCGACCCGTGCTGCAGACTGATAGCCCGTCTCAGAGGTCGGAAGAATTCCGCAGCCAGAAAGAAGAAGCCCTGTGAGACCCAGTAGGCCAAGGCGAATACGGTCGTTCATGTACAGACTCCCAAGGAGACCAAGACAGCATCGAGCTCTTTCTGACGCGGCTCCGAGAGACCCACGAGCGGAAGACGAATCCCAGGGCCAATAAGCCCCATGCGCCAGAGGGCCCATTTCACAGGTACCGGGTTAGGTTCCGAGAACAACAGGCGATGCAAGGGCAATAACCAGCGATTGAGAGCCGCCGCCTCCGGTACGCGCCCCGCAATGGCGAGCTTACAGAGCTCAGACATAGCCTTCGGCATGACATTGGCGGTAACAGAGACATTTCCCTTACCCCCCAGCAACATCAGCGCTACCGCCGTAGCGTCATCGCCGCTGTATACACAGAAGTCATCGGGAAGTTCGCGAATCAGCCACTGGGCCCGCTCGATATTACCGGTCGCGTCTTTGATGCCGACAACATTAGAGATCTGGGCAAGCCGTGCGGTCGTTTCCTCCTGCAGATCGGCTACCGTGCGACCGGGCACGTTGTAGAGAATGATTGGCAGACCACAAGACTCAGCAATCGCTCGAAAGTGATGATAAAGGCCCTCCTGGGTGGGCTTGTTGTAGTAGGGAACCACCTGCAGGCTCGCCTGTGCTCCCAGACGCTCGGCCTCACGCGTGAGTTCGACCGCCTCGGCGGTTGAGTTAGCACCCGTTCCAGCGATCACGGGAATACGACCAGCCGCCCGCTGTACCGCAGTCTGAATAAGATGCAGATGCTCGTCGACATCAACGGTAGGCGACTCCCCACTGGTTCCGACCACCACCAAGGCATCGGTGCCCTGCTCCACATGCCAGTCGATCAGCTTTTCATAGGCAGGAATATCAAGCTCACCGGTTTCGGTCATCGGCGTGACCAAGGCCACCAGACTACCGGTTAACGAAAAAGACATGTAAGACCACCCTTATAAGAAAAAATCGCGCGCTTAGAAATTTAGGCCCATGGCCTCGCGGACATCCCGCATGGTCTGTCGCGCAAGGTCTCTCGCCTTCTCACAGCCGTCAGCCACAAGCCCTTTGACGAGATCGGGCTCCTCCTGATAAGGCCGCGCACGCTCGATAAAAATCTTCTGCTCATCGAGGACTGCGTCGATCACGGGCTGCTTGCACTCCAGGCAGCCAATGCCAGCGGAACGACAGCCCTGTTGTACCCACTGTTGACGATCGGTGTCTGAGTAGATCTGATGCAGAGCCCAGACCGGGCAGTTCTCAGGATCACCCGGATCGTTACGGCGTACGCGGGCTGGGTCGGTGGGCATAGTACGAATCTTCTTCACTACCGAATCGGGATGCTCCCGCAGGCCTATGGTGTTGTTATAGCTCTTACTCATCTTCTGGCCGTCGAGCCCTGGCATTCGGGAGGCCTCGGTAAGCAGCGCCTGGGGTTCAACCAGAATCAAACGTCGCGCCCCTTCCAGATAGCCAAAGAGGCGCTCGCGGTCATCCAGGGTGAGGTTCTGAGCCTCCTGTAGCAGTGCCTTGGCCTGCCCAAGGGCAGACTCGTCACCCTGCTCCTGATACCGAGTGCGCAGCTCAAGTATGAGACGTGCCCTCTTTGCCCCGAGCTTGCGGGCGGCCTCCTGGGCCTTCTCTTCGAATCCTGGCTCACGTCCGTAGAGATGGTTAAACCGCCTGGCCACCTCTCGGGTAAGTTCGACATGCGGAACCTGATCTTCACCCACCGGTACCGAGCCCGCGCGATAAATGAGAATATCTGCCGACTGAAGGAGCGGATAGCCTAGAAAGCCATAGGTCGACAGGTCTTTTTCCGAAAGGCGCTCCTGCTGGTCTTTGTAGGTCGGAACCCGTTCGAGCCAGCCCAGGGGGGTACACATGGAGAGCAGCAGATGCAGCTCGGCATGCTCAGGTACCCGTGACTGAATAAAGAGTGTGGCCTGTGAGGGGTCGATGCCAGCGGCAAGCCAATCAATGACCATCTCCCAGACGTTCTCACCAATGGTCTGGGGCTCTTCGTAATGGGTGGTGAGGGCGTGCCAGTCGGCGACAAAAAACAGGCATTCGAACTCGGACTGCAGCCGAACCCAATTCTTGAGGACCCCATGGTAATGGCCAAGATGCAGGGCACCGGTGGGCCGCATGCCCGACAAAACACGTTGAGGATACATAGATTCTGATTTTACCAGTAGGCCCAGACCGGGTCGCAGCCATCCGGCAACGGGGGAGCGCAGCCTACGTCGCAACGACTCTCGGTGGGGCTGTGGAAATCGCTGCCCCGTGATGCCTGCATACCCCATTGCAAGGCAATCTGCTGATAGCGGCGGGTGTCATCCTGCGTATGGCTACCGGTGGAGACCTCTATAGCCCTGCCCCCCAGAGACACGAATTCCTGCAATAGGGCCCATCGGGCGGTGTCAGTGAGGCGATAACGGGCCGGGTGCGCCAATACCGGGGTACCACCCGCCTCACGGATCCATGACATCGCATGCGAGAGCCGTGCCCATTCGTGCGGGACATAGCCTGGCTTGTTGGGGGTGAGGTAGCGATCAAAGACCTCCTGAATCTCTTGGCATACCCCCTGGGCAACCAGAGCACGAGCAAAGTGGGTGCGCCCCACGAGCATCGGATTGCCAGCAAAGGAGAGGGCCGACTCCAGCACAGACGGCAGACCTGCAGCCACCAGCGCCTTGTCCATTTCCTCGGCGCGACGATGCCTACTGCGCTGCATCTCTCGCAAGGCATCACGCAGGGCGCTGGCATCTGCGTCGAATCCCAGGCCCACCAGATGGAGCGTCTCGCCCGCCCAGGTAACCGAGATCTCGACCCCCTGAAAAAAACGAATTCCATGATCGGCGGCCGCCTCAGTGGCTTCTTGCAGACCGTCCAGGGTGTCATGGTCTGTCAGCGCCATCACCTGCAGGCCGTTGGCAGCCGCCCGGGCAACCAGCGCAGACGGCGTAAGTACCCCGTCGGAGGCAGACGAGTGCATATGCAGATCGACATTCAGATCGTGTGGCACCATGGTTGTATCCTTACTATTTCTCAATTGCACGGAGTCTTACCCCATGCCCATCTACTCGCTTGGGTCGCGCAAACCCCAGGTTGACCCCACTGCCTATGTCGCCCCAGGCGCTCAGATTATTGGCGATGTTATTCTGCGTGCGGGCAGTAGCATCTGGTTTAACGCGACACTGCGTGGTGACAATGAACCGATCATCATCGGAGAGGGCAGCAATGTCCAGGAATCCTCTGTACTGCATACCGATATGGGGAGTCCTCTGACCCTTGGTCGCAACGTCACCGTTGGCCACCTGGCGATGCTGCACGGCTGCCTGATTGACGACGAATCGCTGATTGGGATGCAGGCAGTGGTTCTGAATGGGGCAAAAATTGGTAAGCAGTGCATCATCGGCGCGGGGGCCCTGGTCACTGGGGGCATGGTTATTCCCGACCAGAGCCTGGTCATGGGGTCGCCGGCAAAAATCGTACGAAGCCTCCGCCCGGAGGAGATTGCGAAGATGGCCGAAGGGGCCCTCGGATATCAGGCCCGTGCGGTACGCTATCGTCGGGAACTTCAAGGAGTAGAACGCTAATACTGCACAAAACGCTCGCCGGACTTCAGCAAACCGAGCTCAAACCGGGCGCGCTCTTCGGCCGCCATATGGCCAGAACGAAGATCACGAAGCTCTGCCTCAAGCTCCGCAATAATAAGTTCTTTGTCTTCCACCTGCTTTACCAGAGACTCCACCTGAGCCTCTTTCTTCCAGACCTCAAGCCAGCCCCCGGGGCTAAGCCAGAGGGGGATCTGGATGGCCAAGAGGCAGACTACCAAAACGGTGCGGAAAGAAGGAAGCGGCGGCATAGCCACGATTATGACCGAGCCCGTAGCTGATAGAAAGCATCGAGACCCGGGTACTGGGCGGCCGTGCCAAGATCTTCTTCAATACGGAGTAGCTGGTTGTATTTGGCCATGCGATCTGATCGAGAGAGGGACCCCGTCTTGATCTGCAGCGCGTTGGTGCCGACTGCGATATCGGCAATCGTGCTGTCTTCGGTCTCTCCTGACCGGTGGGAAACAACCGCCGTATAGCCGGCCCGCTTTGCCATCTCGATTGCCGCAAAGGTCTCTGTAAGCGTGCCAATCTGGTTGATCTTAATCAGAATCGAGTTGGCGATCCCTTTGCTGATTCCCTCTTTCAAGATCTTGGTATTGGTCACAAAGAGATCGTCTCCGACCAGCTGTACATTCTTGCCCAGAGCCTTGGTGAGCTCGGCCCAGCCCGCCCAATCATCTTCGGCACAACCATCTTCAATCGAGATGATCGGATACTTGTCGCACCAGGTGGCGAGCAGATCGACAAAGCCCGTTGCGGATAAAGATAGGCCCTCCCCCGCCAACGCATACTTTCCGTCCTTGTAGAACTCCGAGCTGGCGCAGTCTAGCCCCAACGCGACCTGACGACCGGGCTCGTAGCCCGCCTTCTCAATGGCCTGAAGAATCATCTGAATCGCGGCCTCATGGCTCTTTACGCTGGGCGCAAAGCCGCCCTCATCGCCGACTGCCACAGACAGTCCCTGATCATGCAAGATCGACTTGAGCGCATGAAAGACCTCTGCCCCATAGCGCAGCGCCTCTCGAAAACTCGGGGCTCCTACCGGAATAATCATGAGTTCTTGTAGGTCAAGATTATTGTTTGCGTGGGCGCCGCCATTGACCACATTCATCATCGGAACCGGCATGGCCATCGGTCCCGACCCGCCGAAATAGCGGTAGAGAGGAAGACGCGACTCTTCTGCTGCGGCACGGGCTACCGCCATTGAGACGGCCAAGACCGCGTTGGCACCAAGCCGCGACTTATTCTCAGTGCCGTCAAGCGCAATCAAGGCATGGTCAATAGCGGACTGCTCAAAGGCATCCAGCCCCATCAGGGCCTCGGCAATTTCGGTGTTGACATGCTCAACAGCCTTACGTACGCCTTTGCCCAGGTAGCGCGACTTATCGCCGTCACGAAGCTCCACCGCCTCACGACTCCCGGTAGAGGCACCGCTGGGTACCGCTGCACGCCCCATGATGCCCGACTCTAAAAGCACATCACACTCCACGGTGGGATTGCCGCGGCTATCCAGCACCTCACGGCCTACGAGGTCAACGATCGCGGTCATCTTGCTTTCTCTCCTTCTACGTCTTCTGGTTTTTAGAATTCGGTTTCAATCAGCGGCGAGGCCTTGACCACCCGATCGATGGCCACCAACTGCTCGAGCAGAGGCTGCATCTTCGCCAGGGGCACCGCATTAGGCCCATCGGACAGGGCCTTGGACGGATCAGGATGGGTCTCCATAAAAAGCCCCGCAATACCCACCCCCACGGCTGCCCGGGCCAATACCGGAACAAATTCACGCTGCCCGCCACTTGAGGTGCCCTGCCCGCCAGGCAGCTGCACGGAATGGGTCGCGTCAAAGACCACGGGGCAGCCGGTCTCGCGCATGATGGCCAGGCTCCGCATATCACTGACCAGGTTGTTGTAGCCAAAGCTCACTCCTCGCTCGCAGGCCATAAACCTATCGGTGGACAGACCCTTCTCCTGGGCCGCCTCACGGGCCTTGTCCATCACATTCTTCATATCGTGGGGTGCGAGAAACTGACCCTTCTTGATATTGACCGGCAGGCCACTCTGGGCCACCGCCCGAATGAAGTCGGTCTGACGACAGAGAAAGGCGGGCGTCTGCAGTACATCAACGACGGAGGCCACCTCAGGCACTTCCTGCTCGGTATGGACGTCGGTCAGTACCGGCAGACCAAGTTGTTTCTTGACCGCCTCTAGGATTTTCAGGCCTTCGTCGCGGCCCAGGCCACGAAACGAGCGGCCCGAGGAGCGGTTGGCCTTGTCGTAACTCGACTTAAAAATGAAGGGAATACCAAGGGCGCGACAGACTTCCTGAAGCCGCCCCGCCGTCTCGACCTGAAGCGACTCAGACTCCACGACACAGGGGCCAGCAATAAGAAAGAGGGGCTGATCGATTCCGACCGTGAACCCACAGAGATTCACGCCGTCGCCCCGACTGGTCGGGCGAGCGTCGCCTGAATATAGGAGATGAATAATGGATGCCCGTTACGGGGTGTGGAGGTGAACTCGGGGTGAAACTGCACCGCCATAAACCAGGGGTGCACCGAGGGTGGCAACTCAATCATCTCTACCAGTGCCTCGGTTGGGGTCTCAGAGCTGATTACCAGACCCGCCTGGGCCAACCGCTCTTTAAAGAGGTTGTTGACCTCATAACGATGACGATGCCGCTCATGGACCTCGGGGCCGTAAATAGACTGGGCCCGCGTGCCGGGCTTGACCTGACAGCGCTGGGCCCCCAGACGCATGGTCCCGCCCATATCCGACTGCCGAGTTCGGCTCTGTACCGATCCATCAGCGGAGATCCATTCGGTAATCAAGGCGATCACAGGTTCTGCACATGACGGGAAGAACTCCGTGGAATTGGCCTGGGTGAGGCCCGCGACATGCCGTGCAAACTCGATGACCGCCAGCTGCAGTCCGAGGCAGATTCCGAGATAGGGGATCTTGTGTTCCCTGGCATACCGCACCGCAAGGATCTTCCCCTCGACCCCACGCTTTCCGAAACCTCCTGGCACGAGAATACCTTGATAGGCCTGCAGCATCTCTGTGCCATGGGTCTCGAGTTCTTCAGAATCGATGTAGTCGATTTGGACCCGTGACCGGGTGTGCAGCCCAGCATGAACAAGCGCCTCAGTAAGCGACTTGTACGACTCGGTAAGGTCGACATACTTGCCAACCATCGCAATCCGCACCGTGGCCTGTGGGTGTTCCAGCCTATCGACAAGATCGTCCCAGACCGCGAGGTTTGCTGGCGGCCGAGGCGCCAGCGCCAGGGCATCGGCAATCTGCTGGTCAACCGCCTGCTCCCACAGCATGCGAGGGATACGATAGATGGTGTCTACGTCTGCCACCGAGATCACCGCCTCTGGCGGCACATTAGAGAAAAGCGAGATCTTGTCGCGCTCGTCTTCGGGTAGGGGACGATCAGCACGGCACAACAAGAGATTGGGACTCACCCCAATCTCACGCAGCTTTTGTACCGAATGCTGCGTCGGCTTCGTCTTGAGCTCGCCTGCCGAGGGAATGAAGGGCACAAGGGTGAGATGGATGAAACAACTGCTGTTGCGCCCCTGGCGCAGGCTGAGCTGACGAATTGCCTCGAGAAACGGCAACGACTCAATATCGCCCACGGTTCCGCCGACCTCGACGATAGCGACATCGACCTCATCCTCTGAGCCAGTTCGGGCCCCACGCAGAATAAAGTCTTGAATCTCATTGGTGATGTGGGGAATCACCTGAACCGTCTTTCCGAGATACTCACCACGCCGCTCCTTACGCAGGACCGAATCGTAGATCTGGCCGGTGGTGAAGTTGTTCACCTTGCGCATGCGGGCCTCGAGAAACCGCTCGTAGTGACCGAGATCGAGGTCAGTCTCGGCACCATCTTCGGTGACAAAGACCTCTCCATGCTGAAAAGGACTCATTGTTCCTGGATCCACATTGAGATAGGGATCCATCTTGATGATGGTGACCTTCAGACCCCGAGACTCGAGCAGCGCCCCAATCGAGGCCGCCGCAATACCCTTTCCCAGGGAAGACACCACACCGCCAGTAACGAATACAAACTTGGGCATACCAAAAGACCCGTAACTTGAAAGTCAGATTATACGGGGGCAGAAAAAAGGGCCCTCTGAAGGGCCCTCTCGACCGTGTAAGACACGGGACTCCGCCCGGCTAGAGGTGAACAGGGCAGGCGGTATGCTCGCGAATTTCTTCGATCGTCACGCCCGGGGCCATCTCTAACACCGTAAGACCCTGACGCTTAATCTCAAAGACCCCCAGGTTGGTAATCACCATATCGACCACGCCCACACCGGTCAGCGGCAGGGTGCACTCCTTAAGGAGTTTAAAGTCCACCGAACCATCGGACTTCTTGGCGGTGTGCTCCATCAAAACAATCACCCGGGAGACGCCCGCCACCAGGTCCATTGCCCCCCCCATGCCCTTGACCATTTTTCCGGGAATCATCCAGTTGGCAAGGTCGCCCTTCTCAGACACCTGCATCGCGCCAAGAATGGCGAGGTCGATATGTCCCCCCCGAATCATGGCAAAGGAGTCAGCACTCGGAAAAATCGAAGACCCAGGCAGCGTCGTTACCGTCTGTTTGCCCGCATTAATGATATCGGCATCCACCTCCGACTCCAGGGGATAGGGGCCGATGCCCAGCAGACCATTTTCAGACTGTAGCCATACCTCCATGCCTTCGGGCACGTAATTGGCCACATGCCCAGGAATACCAATGCCCAGGTTCACATAAAAACCATCACGTAGTTCTTTGGCTGCGCGGGCAGCCATCTCTTCACGGGTCCAGTGATTCATGATTTTTCTCCAAAACGGTTCGGGTCGGTCTTGTGCGTCGCGTATTTTTTTAAGCGCTGCGCGTGGTGACCTTCTCTATGGTCTTCTCTGGGGTGGCATTGATCACGATGCGCTTCACAAAGATTCCCGGGGTATGAATCTGGTCGGGATGCAGGGTGCCGTTTTCCACCACCTCCTCCACCTCGACAATCGTCATATGGCTGGCCATTGCAACATTGGGATTGAAGTTTCGGGCCGTGTAGCGGTAGACAAGATTGCCTGAGCGGTCTGCCTTCCAGGCCTTCACCAGCGAGATATCGGCAAACAGGCTGCGCTCCATCACATACTTGTGTCCATCGAACTCCCGAATCTCTTTGCCCTCAGAGACCACCGTACCCACACCGGTCTTGGTGAAGAAGGCAGGAATCCCTGCACCACCGGCCCGAAGTTTTTCAGCCAGCGTGCCCTGCGGAGTGAACTCAAGCTCGAGTTCCCCGGCGAGATACTGGCGCTCAAACTCCTTGTTCTCACCCACATAGGAGGAAATCATCTTCCGTACCTGACGCGACTCAAGAAGAATGCCCAGGCCTTTGCCATCCACCCCAGCGTTGTTGCTAATGGCCGTCAGATTTTTGTTGCCCAGATCACGAACCGCTTTAATTAAGGCCTCTGGAATACCACACAGACCAAAGCCGCCTACGGCCAGGGTCATTCCATCTTTCAGCACATCTTCCAAGGCCGCGCGGGCATTCGGATAGAGTTTATTCATGTCACGCTCCAGGTCAATCACCAGATTTAGAACAGGCGAACCGAGGCTGGGCCCTTGATTTACATGGGTTTTTACCAGTCCACAGGCAGCCGATAGAATTTGCCTCAGGTGTAGTGTAGAGGATTCAAGAGGGAGCGAAGGCCATGGCAAGAGAATCGATGGAGTTTGATCTGGTGGTGGTCGGCGGTGGACCCGCTGGCCTGGCGGCGGCTATTCGTCTCAAACAGCTGGCCCAGACTGCCGGCCGCGAAATTTCTGTCTGCGTGCTGGAAAAGGCAGCTGAGGTCGGAGGCCACATCTTGTCCGGCGCCGTCATGGACCCACGGGCCCTTACAGAACTGATTCCCGACTGGGCGGCATTGGGCGCCCCGCTCACCACACCCGTTGCCGAAGATCAATTTCTCTTTCTCACCGAGACGGGGTCATGGGCAACGCCGCAGTGGCTTCTGCCCGACTGCTTTAAGAACCACGGCAACTATGTGGTAAGCCTCTCCGATGTCGTCAAGTGGCTCGGCACGCAGGCAGAGGCCCTCGGCGTAGAGATCTACCCTGGCTTTGCCGCTGCAGAGGTGCTCTATGACGACCATGGGCGGGTGGTGGGGGTTGCCACAGGCAATATGGGCGTGGGCAAAAACGGCCAGCCCACCGACCAGTTTCAAGAAGGCATGGAACTGCGTGCGCCCATGACCTTCTTCGCAGAGGGCGCCCGCGGCCATCTGGGCCGGCAGCTCATTGCCCGTTTTGGCCTGGACCGCGACAGCGATCCCCAGAGCTATGGCATTGGACTGAAAGAACTCTGGCAGGTCGCCCCAGAGCAGGCCCACCCTGGTCGGGTGGTGCACACCGCAGGATGGCCCCTATCCAGCGACACCTATGGCGGATCGTTTCTTTATCACCTGGAGAACAACCTCGTGGCCGTGGGCTTTGTCGTGGGTCTGAACTACAAAAACCCCTGGCTCTCTCCGTTTGAAGAGTTTCAGCGCTATAAGACCCACCCTGCGATTCGCCCGGTCTTTGAAGGAGGAAAGCGGGTTGGCTATGGCGCCCGCGCGATTACCGCGGGCGGACTCAACAGCCTGCCCCATCTGATCTTCCCCGGTGGTGCGCTGATTGGCTGTGAGGCGGGCTTTCTCAATGCCTCCCGCATCAAGGGCAGCCACGCCGCAATTAAGTCAGGCATGCTCGCTGCAGAGGCCTACGTCGAGGCCCAAGAGGCAGGCGACGGCCTATTGGCCCAGTACCCCGAGGCCTTCCGCAAGAGCTGGCTCTACGAGGAGCTGCATAAGGCGCGTAACTTTAAACCCGCTATGGGCAAGGGCCTATGGATGGGCTCTCTGCTGGTTGGGCTTGACCAGAAGGTCTTTGGCGGCAAGGCACCCTTTACCCTACACACCCGTCAGCCCGACCATGCCTATACAGAACCTGCACACCAGCACGCCCCCATTGCCTATCCCAAGCCCGATGGGCTGGTGAGCTTTGACCGGCTCTCTTCTGTCTTTCTTTCGGGCACCAACCACGAAGAAAATCAGCCTGCGCACCTCACACTCAAAGACACGGCGGTGCCTGTCGCTGTCAATCTTGCCGACTACGCTGGCCCTGAGGCCCGGTACTGCCCTGCGGGCGTTTACGAGTACCTCGATGCGGCTGGAAACCCAGTGACCCAGCCCACAGAAGGCGCCCAGCTGCGCATCAATGCCCAGAACTGTGTGCACTGTAAAACCTGCGACATTAAAGACCCACGCCAGAATATCGTCTGGGTAACCCCCGAAGGTGGCGGGGGCCCAACCTACGCGGGCATGTAAGGCGATGTCTGCTGCCAGCCTCAAGGGCCTGACCCGCAACGACTTCAGACACTTTCGCACCATCACTACCCGTTGGATGGACAACGATGTCTATGGCCACGTGAACAATGTGCACTACTACAGCTACTTCGACACGGTAGTGAACCAGTACCTGGTAGAAAAAGAACTGCTGGATATCGGTGAGAGTACCGAGGTCGGGTTGGTCGTCGAGACCTGCTGCAGTTATTTTTCGTCGTTGGCCTTTCCCGATATCGTGCATGCGGGATTACGGGTGGCCAAGCTCGGCAAGAGCAGCGTGCGCTACGAGGTTGGCATATTCCGTAACGAGGAGCAGACCGTCTCCGCGGCAGGCTACTTCATACACGTCTATGTAGAGAGACAGGGCCAACGGCCCGTACCTATTCCAGAAAAGACCCGCCAGACCTTACTCGACGAACTCTGGCTCCCGACGCCAGATGGCCAATAAGGTGCGTAGGAATAGCCATCCCACGAGAAGACTCGCCAGACCCACCATAAAAGCAGCAAAGACCTTTAGGAGCCAGACAGAGACGAAGCTCTGGTAGACCAGACAGGCCACCGTAAAGGCCGCCACGGGAAAAGAAAAGGCCCACCAGGAGAGGTAAAACTTCAGCCGTGCAAACCAGTGCAACTGGGTTGCAAGGAAAAGAAAAAAGAATATCGACAGCCCGAAAAAGAGGTGGCTTAATGGATCAAGGCCTGGGCCATCGGGATACTGCCCGGTCAGTAGCGTCCACGAGAGAAATCCCAGTGCCGGTGGCGCCAAAAAAATACAGATGGCCGGCACCAGCCGATCCGGCAGCGGGGGCTGTACAAAAAACATCCTTGCCAAGACCATGGTGAGCAGAATGCCCCAAAACAGCAGGCCGACCGCAAAAAACCACCAGGAGACTTCAATAAACCCCAGTCGCACCCCTGCCAGCGGCACCAGCATGTTGGTCGCCACCGCGGGAATAAACCAGACCGGGTTAACGTGGGCAGGCTTTAATGCATCGCGATGAATCCAGGCATTAAGGATAAAAAGAATCACCAAGACCTGTAAGACGGCGCTTGCCGCCCAGAGGGGCAAAGCGATCGGCCCGAAGACTCCCAGGGCCACCGCCGCAAGTAGCGCAAAGCAGACCGGAATGCCTGCAAAAAAAGCAGAACCCACCGGATGGGCCCACTCCTGCTTCACCAAGGATGGCTGCCAGATCCACTTGCGCAGATAGAGAACCAGCAGCAGCACAAAGACCATTCCACTAAAGACGCCAAAGCTGAAGGCAAGCGGGCCAGCAACCCCTGGCAGCCAGCCGAGTTGGGCCACCTTGGCCCAGACCAGTGCCAGGCCGCAGAGCCCCATCACGACGGCAAAAGCCGAGACCGGTAGCTGTCGAAAAAAAGGTGCAGGGCGCGGTGGCGTCGACCCCTCGGGCAGGGAAGGCCTATCCTCCGGGGCCCCGGTGGCGGGGGGCGGAAATACAGGAAGAGCAGGTGTGGATGCAGAGGGTACGGGCACAGAAGGTGCAGATGCGGATACGCCAGAAAGGGACATGACTTGCAGTCTTAAGAAAGAAGGTTTACTGTATAAAAAAACAGCACTGAAAGGGTTTATAGATGAAAGCGCTTACCGCCCGGCAGCAAGAAATCCTTACTTTCATTGCCAAGCATATCGAAGACTCTGGCTTCCCACCCACCCGGCTCGATATTTGTGCCGCCCTGGGGTTCAAGTCCCCAAACGCTGCCGAGGAACATCTCAAGGCCCTCGTCCGCAAAGGCGCCATCTCTATGGTGCCAGGAGCCTCGCGTAGCATTCGACTGCTTCAGCCGCTTCAGCCCATAGACGACCTTCGAGAAGGTCTGGCAACAAGCCCTGAGAGCGCCGAGCCGGTCTCTCACCAGAGCATTGCCTGCAGATCGGTTGAGCCCGCTCAGACGAACAAAATCAAAAAGTTTGCCATCAAGGCCCTCTCCCAGATTGAGGCTGGGCTGCGTGTGCCTCTGGTGGGCCGGGTTGCGGCGGGGTCTCCCATCCTGGCCAGTGAGCATGTAGAAACCGAATATCAAATCGACGTCGGGCTATTTCCCAACCCACCCGACTATCTTTTAAAGGTCCGCGGCATGAGCATGCGCGATGCTGGCATTCTCCACGACGATCTGCTGGCCGTAAAACGGCTCCATGGAGGCCTTGCCGATGCCCGCGATGGTCAGATCGTGGTGGCCCGGCTCGACAATGAAGTTACTGTCAAACGTCTACAACGCGATGGCAACCAGGTGCTTCTGCTGCCCGAAAACCCTGATTTCGAGCCCATTGTGGTCGACCCCGAGCGCGATTTTCTTGAAATCGAGGGCCTGGGCATCGGTGTGATTCGCAACCCACGTACAGGGCTCTAATCCCATGCCTAGCCGCAGCCCTATCCTTGGCCTGTCCGACCAGATTCGGGCGCAGCTCTGCAGCCCGAGCGAGACCCAGTCTCTACAAAAATCGGTCGCCAGTGGCCACACCGCCTTAGATGCAGAGCTGCCGGGTAGGGGCTGGCCTGTGGGCTGCCTCACCGAGCTGCTGGTTCGTGCCTTAGGCGTTGGCGAACTTCGGCTGCTTGCCCCGGCACTGTCTCGCCTTGCACAGGCCGATAAAAACATCCTGCTATTGGCACCCCCACAGCTGCCCTATGGCCCTGCCCTGGCCGCGCTGGGTCTGCCTCCCGAACGGTTTATTGTGGTGCGGGCCCCAGAGCCGGCAGACCGGCTCTGGGCCATCGAACAGAGCCTGAAGTCACAGCAGTTTGGTGCCCTGCTGGCATGGCTGCCCAATCCCACACGGGCCGAGCATATTCGTCGGTTCCAGCTCGCAGCACGACTAGCCCAGGGGCCAGTCTTCCTGTTTCGGCCCCTGACGGCCCAGGCGGAGTCTTCTGCAGCGCCTCTACGAATCGCCCTGCTTCCACGGCAGTACCCCGGGCTCGGGGTCCATATTCTGAAGCGCCGTGGCCCGGTACAGATCGACCCCATTCTGGTCAATCTGCCCCTGACCAGTCGCGCCCTACGCCCCCTGCAAGAAGACCATCGGCCTGTTCGCCCCAGTCTCAACAGCGTGGGCATGGCCCTGCCCCGAGGGAACCCACATGCGCTGGATCGCCTGCCAATTCCCAGTCGAGTCCAATAGCCTATCGATTGCTGCCTTTGCATCTACCCGCCTGCAGCTTGGCCAGTGGGCACTGCAATTTAGCCCTATGGTCTGCCTTGGCCAGTGGCCCAATAGCCTGCTACTCGAGGTTCAGACAAGCCTAAGGCTATGGGGCGGGCCTGAGAAACTGCAGGCCTTATTGCAAAAAGGCTGGGCCGACCTCGGCTGGCCCAGTACCATACCGGCCTGGGCCTCCACGGCACGGGCGGCCGACTGGGCCGCTGCCTGGCGTGCAACAGTTCCTGGGCTGCCCTTGGTCTTTTCTAAAGAGCACTTTCGCAGCCTACCTCTGTTCCTTATTCCCGAGGCTCAGACACACCTGCCTAGCCTATCGCGTATGGGGCTCACCACGCTCGGCAGCCTGCTGCGTCTTCCGCGGTCGGGTCTGGCACAACGGTTTGGTCCGGAGTTTCTAGAGGCCATTGACAAAGCCCAGGGACGACATCCCGACCTGCGCACTCCCCTAACCCTACCCCCCCACTTTTTTCAGACGATCTCTCTGCCACTTCCCACCGACAACACCCGGATATTGCAGCAGGCCTGCCATCGGCTGCTCACCGCCTGCACAGGCTGGCTGAAGGCACAACATCGGGGGCTCGAGAGACTACATATTGATCTGCTCTATGGCTACCACGAAAAGCAGCCAATCGATCTCCAACTCTCTGAGCCCACAGACGATCAGCATCGCTTAGAGCGGCTTGTCTTTGAGCGACTAGGTCAGACTCCTCTTGTGGCTGAGATACATGGCATTAGCCTCGACGTGGGTGATACCCAGCCGCTCGCAGCCAAAAGCCAGGGGCTCTTCCAAGGGGGAGAAGACATGCCCGGAGGCCGAAAACTTCACGAACTCACCGAACGACTCGAGAGCCGACTCGGCCCAGAATCCATCCTGGCCATTCAACTCCGTAATAGCCATCAGCCAGAATGCGCCATGGCCTTAGAGCCGTGGCAACCGCCAAAACGGCTACAGAAGAAGCCTCAACAGGGAATACACACGACCAACAACGCACCAGGCCTGTCCCCCCGCCCCACTTGGCTTCTGCCGGAGCCTCTGGCCCTGACTGTACGGAGGCACCAGCCCCAGTACCATGGGCCTCTGCGGCTACGGGCGGGACCCGAACGGGTCGAATATGGCTGGTGGGACAGCCCTATGCAACGCGACTATTTCGTCGCGGAAACGGCCGACTACCGGCTAGTCTGGATCTTCCGCAGCCCCAGCCACCAGTGGTTTCTGCATGGATTTTTTGGCTAGTGGGTCATGCAGTACGCCGAACTGGTCTGCCAGAGCAACTTCAGTTTTCTTTATGGCGCCTCCCACCCCGAAGACCTGGTGGCCCGGGCCCACGCCCTAGGCTATCGAGCCCTGGCTATTACCGATGAGGCCTCAGTATCAGGCGCGGTACGGGCCCATCTCGCGGCCCAGGCTTTGGGCTTTAAGGTCATTCATGGGGCACGGTTTCGACTCCATGCCCAGAACCGGGCCTCTGCTTCCCCTTCGTCTATTGCTGCTCTCGACCTCGTGGTGCTGGTGCAGAACCGGGAAGGATGGCGCCAGCTCTGTCGACTGATTACCCTGGCCCGACGGCAGGCAGACAAAGGCGACTATCGGCTTAGCCCTGAGCAGCTTCAAGACCAGAGCCTGCCCGGCTGCCTGCTCCTCTGGCTGCCCAGCCCCCTGGGGCCCGAAGCCGATTTACACCGCACCGGCCGTTGGCTTCAGTCACACTGGGCAGACCGGGTTTTTATTGGCTGCAGCCTACACCTGCGGGCCGACGACAAGGCCTGGGCCGACCAGCTGCTCGCCTTAGGCGCCCTGCTCTCTATGCGCGTTACCGCCGTGGGCCAGGTAGTCATGCACCGGCGCAAAGACAAGCCCCTGGCAGACCTTCTTACGGCGATTCGGCTGGCAACACCCTTATCGGCCTGTGGCCGACGGCTGTCAGCCAACGCAGAGCAATACCTACGGCCACGGCTGCGTCTTGCCCAGCTCTACCGGGCCGAAATGCTTGCGACGAGCCTGGCCATCGCTGACCAATGCCAGTTTTCTCTAGATGAGCTGCGCTACGAATACCCCGATGAGATCGTGCCCCCGGGGCTGACCCCCACCCAGTGGCTACGTCATCTCACCGAAGAAGGCGCCCGCAGGCGCTTTCCCCCAGACCAATACCCCCAAGGCCTGCCACCTGCCGTACGGCAGCAGATCGAGCATGAGCTTGCCCTCATTCACGACCTGCAGTACGAGCCCTACTTTCTGACCGTCTACGACATCGTGGCCTTTGCCCGGTCTCGCAACATTCTCTGCCAAGGCCGCGGCTCGGCGGCCAATTCTGCGGTCTGCTACTGCCTGGGTATCACCGAGGTCGACCCCTCGCGCATGTCGATGCTTTTTGAACGGTTCATTTCCAAAGAACGCAATGAACCGCCCGACATCGATGTCGACTTCGAACACCAGCGACGTGAAGAAGTCATCCAGTACCTCTACGACAAATATGGCCGCGACCGGGCCGCCCTCACCGCGGCCCTCATTCGGTACCGTCCCCGCTCAGCGCTACGCGATGTGGGTAAGGCCTTAGGCCTTGACCCCCTACTGGTAGACCAGGCCGCCAAGGGTCACCAGTGGTGGGATGGGAAACAGATCCATACGGCGGGCCTACATCAGAGCCTGCAGGAAGCCCTAGAACGACGCGCTGCCCTGGGCACCCCCGCCACTGCACTTCCCCGCCTTCCTTCTGAAGAGATGCTTGGGCGATGGGCCCACCTAGCCAGTCAGCTCATGGGATTTCCTAGGCATCTGTCACAGCATGTGGGTGGGTTTGTGATTGCCCGGCATCTCTTAAGCGACCTCGTGCCCATTGAAAACGCCGCCATGGCCGAGCGCAGCATTATTCAGTGGGACAAAGACGATATCGATGCCCTGGGACTGCTGAAGGTCGATGTCTTAGCCCTGGGCATGCTCTCTGCCATTCGGCGGGCCTTGGAGTTTGTGGGCGAAAAAAAGCAGCTCAGGCGGACTTCCCACAATTCCCATCCTTCAACGCCAGAGGGACTACAGGGCCAGACACCAGACCGCAGCGCACTGGCCCTGCCCATGCAAGACATTCCGTCCGAAGACCCCGAGACCTATGCCATGATCTCGGCGGCCGACACTATCGGGGTCTTTCAGATCGAGTCGCGGGCCCAGATGAGCATGCTGCCGCGGCTCAAGCCCCAATGCTTCTACGACCTGGTTATTGAGGTGGCCATTGTGCGGCCTGGTCCCATTCAAGGCGGCATGGTGCATCCGTATCTGCGACGACGCCAGGGCTTGGAGCCCGTGGACTATCCCAGCCCGGCAGTTCGACAGGCCCTTGAGCGCACCCTCGGCGTGCCTATATTTCAAGAACAGGTCATGCAGCTCGCCATTCTGGCGGCGGGCTTTACTGCCGGAGAGGCCGACCAGCTGCGGCGTGCCATGGCCGCCTGGCGGCGACGCGGCAGCCTGGGGCCGTTTCACGAAAAGCTCGTCAATGGCATGCTCATGCGGGGCTATACCCGCGACTTTGCCGAGCGGGTCTTTGCCCAGATTCAGGGCTTTGGGGAATACGGCTTTCCCGAGTCGCATGCCGCAAGCTTTGCCCTGCTGGTCTACGTGAGCTGCTGGATCAAACGCCACCATCCCGATGCCTTTCTCGCAGGCCTGCTTAATGCCCAGCCGCTGGGCTTTTATGCCCCCGCCCAGCTGGTGCGCGATGCCCGGGCCCATGGGGTTGCGGTGCTGCCCGTCTGTGTGCAGAAAAGCGCAGTAGAGAGCAGGCTTGAGGCGCCCGATGGTATGTCTGTTGTGTCTGGTCTCGTGCGTCGTCCAGACAAACAAGAAGTAGCCAGACAAACGCTCTGGCCCGTGCGACTCGGGCTCAACCGGGTGGCCCAGTTGTCTGAGGCAGGCATGGAACGACTGGTGGCGGCGCGATCGTCTACTGGCCCGTTTGCCTCGGTAGAAGACCTTGCCCGGCGGGCTGAACTGCCCCGCACCGATCTCCAGGCCCTCGCCGCTGCAGGCGCACTCTCAAGCCTTGCGGGCGATCGCCACCAGGCGAGCTGGCAGGCCGCCGGCCATGAGCCCTTACGCCATGTGCTGCGGGACAGCGCCTTTGAAGAACCCGCGCTGCAAGAGGGCCTTCTTCCCAAACCCAGTACCGCCCAAGACCTGCTGGCCGACTATGCCAGCCTGGGCCTCACCCTGGGGCAGCACCCTGTGTCCCTTATTCGGCCCCTGCTGACCAGCCGATTTAAAAGCCAGACCGCCGCCTATCTACGTAGCCTTGGGCAGCATCAACTGGCCCGAGCCAGTGGCCTGGTCACCCACCGGCAACGCCCAGGCACCGCCAAAGGCACGGTCTTTATTACCTTAGAAGACGAGACCGGCAGTATCAACCTCATTGTCTGGCCCGATGTCTTCCTCAAATACCGCCAGGCAGCCCTCCATGCCCAGCTACTCACCGCCTACGGACGCTGGCAACGCGACACCCATATCGCCCCCGAAGACCCCGGGCAGGTCATGCATCTCGTCGTCTCTCGGCTCGAAGACCATACCCCGCTGCTCGCCCAGACCTTAGGGAAACTGGCCACAGAGTCACGCGATTTTCATTAACCTTCCTACTCTCGGCCAACATTCTCCCTGTCGATTGGCCTATCGTTACCGTCACCCTGCATATCCACTATCTGCCTCCCATGCCACACGTCTCTGCCACCCCCGCCACCGAATGGCTCAAGCACCATCAGATTACTTTTTCCGAGCATGTCTACGACTATGTCGACCACGGCGGCACCGCAGAGTCGTCACGCCAGCTTGGTGTAAACGAACACCATGTGGTCAAGACCCTGATCATGCAAGACGATCAGAGCCGAGGCCTCGTCGTGCTCATGCACGGGGACTGCAAGGTCTCCACAAAAAATCTAGCGCGACAGGTTGGTGTAAAAAAGATCGAGCCATGCCCCCCAGAGGTGGCCCAGCAAAACTCCGGCTATATGGTGGGCGGCACCTCCCCGTTTGGGTTGCGCAAGCCTATGCCCGTCTATGTGGAGCGCAGCGTGCTTGCGCTATCAAAGATATATATCAACGGGGGACGGCGTGGGTTTCTGGTCGGCATCGACCCCGCGATTCTCACCGCAAAGCTCGAGGCCGTCCCCGTCGACTGCGCCATGCCACAGACGCAAGACCGTTAGCCTCAGGTCTGCGGCGGCTGAGAATCCTTACCAGGTCGCTCTGCATCTTCCACCGTGTAAGAGTCGGCGGAGTACCGAGGGCCCTTCATGATGATCACAAACACGCAGCCGATGACTACTGTGACCACCATCGTTATGAAGAAGATAAAAGCACCCAGTAAGGCAAACTCCCAGCGCTGTATCTGTACCTGGGCCTGGGCGAGAGGCTCTGCATGGGGCCAGAGCCGTACCAGAAGCCAGGCAAACCCAAAGCCAAGACTCGTAAACAGACTAATCCGCGGAATACGCTTGAGCAGCCACCATTCCAGACCAGGGGGGTAATAACGATCAGGGGGATGCTTCTCCACGGCTGCGATCTCGGTTGTACTACTCTTTTAACTATCGATGGTGCGTGCCGACGAATTACCGCGCACCTCTGCCACCACATGTTCGGCAATCGCTAGGCTCGCAGTAAGCCCAGGGGACTCTATCCCAAAGAGCTGCACGAGCCCCGGGCATCCCTCTTCGTTCGAGCCGCAAACAAGGAAGTCAGCTGGGGATGCGTCAGGCCCAGAGAGCTTGGGCCGCACGCCGGAATAGCCCGGCTGCAGGGCATCTGGCGACAGAGAGGGCCACCACCGCTGCACATCCCGAACAAACTGGGTAAGCCTTTCGGGCGCTACCGCATAAGGCATGGCGGCATGGGTCGCGCCTGGTTCACGGCAGGCATCGGCAGGACCCAGCCATTCCACATCAGGGCCAAACTGGGCCTGCCCCCCCATATCTAAAGTGAGGTGGGTACCCAATCCACCGGGCACCGGCGCCGGATAGACGAGACAGGAGAACGGAGACCGACCCGAATACCGGGCATAACTGCCCTTGGCAAAATACATCTGGGGTACCGACACAGGACTGCGACCCTCGATGCGCTTTGCTACCGCATCAGCATCTAGTCCTGCCGCGTTAATGAGGCATCGCGCGCTCACAGTCATGGTTGAATCTGCTGCCACCGTTACCTCCCAGGTGCCATCAGCCTGCTGGGCCGCCGCAAGAAATCGGCTCGACAACGCCAACGACCCGCCGGCATCCCGAAGATCGCCCTCGAAGGCCGACATCAGGGCATGGACATCCACAATTCCGGTAGACGGACTCCACAGCGCCTGGGCTGCATGCAGGGCGGGTGCGCGGGCCTGTACCTCTCTTGCGGTAAGCCATTGCAAATCGCTCACCCCCGCCTTACGGGCACGATCCTCAATCGTCTGCAACGCCGACGCGTCCTCCGACTGGCCGACGATAAGCTTACCGAGCCGACGGTAGGGAACCTGATGGGCTTCACAGTATTCATAAAGCAGAGCCCGACCCCGCACACACCACTGCGCCTTACGCGAACCTTCTGGATAGTAGAGGCCCGCATGAATGACCCCGCTATTGCGCGCACTGGTGCCGGTACCCGTGCGCGGTGCAGATTCAATCACCAGTGTATCTAGGCCCTGCTGTGCACACCCTCGCGCAATGGCAAGACCCACCACACCAGCACCAATTACCAGGCAGTCGAAGTCGGTGGGCATACGGCTCGATAGAACGTGATGAAGAATCGATGGGGGCGGCGCGGGCCATGCGGGATAAGGCACATCTCTGCGGAGCGACTGCGCCTAACGCCGCTATTTCGCCAACGGCTTCTTCCAGCGCTCCGCCGCGGCATCGTCCGCAGCCCGGGCCTCAACCCACCGGGGGCCCTGCGGAGTCGCCTCTTTCTTCCAGAACGGCGCCTGGGTCTTTAAGAAGTCCATGACAAAGGCACAGGCCTGCAGCGCCGCCTCACGGTGGGCACTGGCCGCACCCACCCAGACAATCTGGTCCGTTGGGCGCAGAGGGCCCACCCGATGAATCACGCGGATGGCCTGCAATGGCCAACGCTGACAGGCCTCATCAAGAATGCCTTCGATTGTCTTTTCGGTCATACCGGGATAGTGCTCAAGCTCCAGCACCGCTACCGCATCTCCCTCGTTCATATCCCGTACAAGCCCCACAAAACTGGCCATCGCGCCAATCTGGGGGTTGAGTGCACCAGATGGTAGGCAACGAAGGGCATGCATCTCTCGACCCAAATCAAAATCTTCGGTCTGAATCCGAACACGCCCAGCGTCGGCGGGAAGCCCCGCCCCTGAGGTCCGAGATGGGGAGGAGGAAGACGAC
>JBJOHS010000059.1:0-25915 GCA_046047535.1 Pseudomonadota bacterium | reverse complement strand
TCTTCTGACTCGCCCTGGTTGTGGTTGAGGCTTTTCTGATGAACGCCATGGCCAACGAACTCCATGCCCATCGCACGCATGGCCTCGGCGGCCTGCGGGTAGGCGGTAATGACCCCGGCGTTTATGCTTGTAGAGGCAGGAAGGCCTCTCTCTTCAATGGCCCTGAGAATACGTGGGAGCCCTGCGCGCATTCCATAGTCTGCCCAGCTAAAGTTGGGGACATCAGGCACGGTCTCCTTGCCGTGTGGCGGGGTGATGATGGTGCGCGGCATGCTGGATTCAAACTGCCAGTGCTCAACATTCACCACCAGATGGACCATGATCGCGCCCTCAGGCATTGCCTTTAAGGGAGGGCCATCATCAGAAAAGCGGTAGGGGATACGCGGATTTGCCATAGTCTTTAGTGCCGAATGAGGTTCAGGATCTGGAGTTTGAGGGCAGAGAAGGTCTCACTCGCCGTATCTGCGACCGTGCGTGGACGCTCCAGCGGTACCGTGATTGAGGTCTGGATACGCCCCGGACGCGCAGACATGACATAGATGCGGCTTGCCAAGAAGATGGCTTCATCAATGTCGTGGGTCACGAAAATAATGGTGGGCTTGAGTTGTTGCCAGACCGACAGCAGCAACTCTTGCATCGTAAGCCGCGTCTGCGCATCGAGTGCGCCAAAGGGCTCGTCCATGAGCAGAACGCGCGAGCCCAATGTCAAAATGCGCGCAATGCCCACGCGTTGGCGCATGCCGCCAGAGAGCTGCACGGGGAGATGGTTCTTAAAATCACTGAGCCCCACGATCTTGAGCATCTCGTGGGCGCGGTCTTCGTACTCGCTTCGCGCCATGCCCTGTACCTTAGGGCCGAAAATTACGTTCTCCCAGACGCTGAGCCAAGGAAAAAGTGCCGCCTCCTGGAAGACCACACCACGGTCTGGGCCGGGGGCGAGGACCTCTTTGCCATTTACGAGTAGGGTCCCCTGGGTCGGCTTTTCAAAGCCCGCTATGAGGTTAAGCAACGTGGATTTCCCACAGCCCGAGGGCCCAAGCAAGGCAATGAGTTCACCGGGGGAGACTTTGAGGTCAATGTCTTCCAGAGCCTTGACCGGCGGGTTACCGGGGTAGGTCTTGAAGAGTTTGTCGATAGAGATATGGGACATGTCTTTTAATGGCTCTGAAGGATGCGCCAGACCAAAACCTTGTGTTCAATGAAGACGATGAGGCGATCGGTTAAGAATCCCATGATGCCAATGGAGGCCATATCGGCAAGGACGATATCCATTCGGCCCACGTAATAGGCATCCCAGAGCACATAGCCCAGACCAGACTTCACCGCCACCATTTCAGAGACGATGACCGCTGTCCAAGAGATACCCAGGCCGATTCGCAGGCCAGTAAAAATAGAGGGCATTGCTGCCGGGAGCACCACACGGTAGAGCAACTGTCTTTTGCTCGCGCCCATCATGAGGGCGGCACGCACCAGATTGCGTTCCACATCTCGGGCACCCTGCGTGGTGTTCACCACGATCGCGTAGAAGCCCCCGAGAAAGATTAAGAAGATGGCACCCATGTCGCGAATACCAAAGATGGCAATCGAGAAGGGCAGCCAGGCGGTAATGGGAATCGGACGAAGACTCTGGATGACGGGGTCGAAGAGTTGCTGAATCAGTCGACTCCAGCCTATGAGTAGTCCGAGAGGAACCCCAATGAGGGCGGCGAGGAGAAATCCCTGCGCCACCCGCATCGAGGAGTACTGCACATTAGAGAGCCACGTACCAAGGTAGGGGTTTAGCCCCAGGCCTGGTGACCCAAAAATCCACCCATGCCAGCCCTCAAGCACCTGGGTCGGAGGCGGCAGTATGCCTGCCATATTTGGCCGGCTTCCGATGATCTGCCAGACGACCAATACCAGGATCGGCACGATGACGCCAAGAACGATCCGACGCAGGCTATCGAGAGGGGTGGTGGCCATAGGAATATGCGGAGATTATTTTTTGAGTTCGACAACGAGAGAATCGTCGAATAGGGCTGCCGCCTCTTTCGTCACTTCCTTCTGCACGATGCCCTGCTTAAATGCGGCTTCGGCAAGACGGGAGACCTGGTCACGGTTCAAGACCCCGCCAAGCTTAATGATCTTGGCCGATTCCTTCGTTACATTGAGCGGGAGCCCGGTGTACTTGGAGTACGCATCGGCAAAGGCGTCGTTACTCTTCTTCAGGGTATCTTCAGCCTTCAAATAGGCCCAGAGAAAACGACGGATGAGTTCTTTTTTCTGGGTCATGGCCTCTCCAGAGGCTGCCAACATCCCAAGTTCCGCACCGACCGCACGGGATTGGCTGTACTCAAGTTTCTGCGCAAAGTAGGCATCACCTTCGGCAACCGACTGTGACTCAAACGGCTCCCAGAGAACCATGGCATCAATATCGCCACGCTTCATGGCCTGTACAAAGGCGGTACCGCCGCCCTGAACATTCACGGGAGTGAAAGAATCGTAGGGAACGTTCTTTTCAATCAGGGTCATCGCCCACTGAAACCATACGGCCGATCCCGGTGCAATGGCAATCTTCTTGCCCTTAATGTCGGACCAGTCGTCAATCTTCACGCCCTTGCGAACGACGAGGTACTTCGGCGAGCTACCAACGCCGGTCAGGCCGATCAGATTCTTACTGCCTTGGGCCGCCACGATCGCGAGATCGCCCGCGCCGACGGCTGAGACATCCACCGAATTAGAGAGCAGGGCGGTGCGGGCGTCGGCATAACGCACAAACTCGGCACGCTTGACCTCAATGTTCATTTTTTTGAGCTCCTCTTCCACCATCAACATGGGGGAGAGGTGGCCCACCTTCACATACCCTACGGTGAGCGTTGCTTTTTCTTTCAGCGGCGCAGGCGCGGGGCCTAACGCCAAGGCCATGCCTGTCGAGACCGACAGGGCAAGGCCAAGCAGTGATGTCAAAACTTTCATGGAAGTGCTCCTGGTTAATGGCCGGTGAAATGAGGGGACCGCTTTTCTGCGAAAGCCAGCCGGCCTTCCGCATAATCTTGACTTCTGAAGCAGGCGTCGATGGCGGTTTTCGCTGCCGCCATATCGGCGCCTTCGCAAAGGGAGAGCAGGGTCTTTTTTGCTGCTTGAATCGTGAGGGGTGCGTTGCTGGCAATCTCTTGGGCCAACGTGCTGCAGAAGTCAAAGACGTTGTCTACGACGGTGCGAACGATGCCCAACGACTGGGCTTCTGAGGCGCTGTAGACCCGTGCCGAGTAAAACAACTCGGCAGTGGCCTGGGGCCCAAGGTTTTGGAGAATGACCCGCATGCTGTCGCTGTCATAGCCTAGGCCCATTCGGGCGGCTGGCATGCGGAAACGGGATTCGGGCGAGGCGTAGCGCAGATCGCAGCTCAGGGCGAGACCAAGCCCGCCTCCGTAGCAGATGCCACTGATTGCCGCAATTACGGGAACCCGACACTGCACGATTGCCTGCTGCGCCTTACGAACAGCGTCGTTGTAGCGTGTTACAGCGGCCTCTGAGCTGCGTTGCGTCTCAAACTCGCCAATATTTGCCCCTGAAACAAACGACTTTTCTCCCGCACCGCGCAGGATGCAGACGCGTATATCTGTGGCCTCGTTAACGGATTCGAAAGCATTAAAGAGCGATTCCCACATTGCCAGGGACATGGCGTTGTGCCGCGCTACGTCATCAATCGTGACATGGGCAATCTGGTCTTCTAGAGACAGATCAACGCGCCCTGTCGTCATACCACGTCTCGCGCATGAAAATCACGAATTTCGGCCTCCGAGTAGCCTAAGCCTGCGAGGACCTCATCGGTATGCTCTCCCCAGCCCGGGGCTGGGGCCACAACTCTTGAGGGGGTGCGGCTCAGAATGACGGGCTGGGTGATGAAATGCATGGCCTTGCCAAACTGCGTGGGCAGAGTCTCCACAACCTTGAGATGTTTCACCTGTTCGTCTTCAAAGACCTGGGGGACGCTGTAGACGGGCCCTGCAGGCACGCCGGCCTTATTCAAAAGCGATACCCATTGATGTACCGTCTTTTTTGAAAACTCCACAGCTAGGAGTGCATTGAGGCGGGCCCGGTTCTTCACGCGCAGCGGTTCGGTGCAAAACTCCGGGTCGTCGAGCCACTCGGGTTTTTCGACCACTTCACAGAATCGCTTCCAGTTGCCTTCACCGGAGGCGCCGAGATTAAAGCAGCCATCGCTTGCCTCAAAGAGGCCCATCGGAGAACTGGTGGGGTGGTTGTTTCCCACCTGCACCGGGATATCGTTGTCGTTGAGGTAACGCGCCATCTGAAAATCCATCATGGCGATCTGCGAGTGCAGTAGCGAACTCTGCACCCATTGGCCTTGCCCAGAGGTCTCACGTTCAATCAGCGCCACAAGAATGCCAATGGCGCAGTAGAGCCCCGCACTGAGGTCCGCAACGGCGAGGCCTGCTCTGATGGGCCCATGTTCCGGTTCGCCGGTCACACTCATCAGACCGCCCATACCCTGGATGATCTGATCAAACCCCGGACGCCAGGCATAGGGGCCGTCTTGTCCAAAGCCTGAGATGCTCGCCAGAATAATGCGCGGGTTAATGGCCTTTATAGACGCGTAGTCGAGCCCTAGCCGCTGTTTAACATCCGGCCGCCAGTTCTCAACCACCACATCAGCGCTGGCCAGCATGCGCTTGAGAATATCCAGCGCACCGTCTTTTTTGAGGTTCAGCGTCATCGACCGCTTGTTGCGGTTGATGTTTTGGAAATCTCCTCCCGACCGATTGGCTGCGAACATGGCCTCATTGGGGTCCACGCCCTCAGGGGGCTCTACCCGTACGACATCTGCGCCGAAGTCCGTGAGAATGCGCACGCAGTTCGGGCCCGCGCGTACGCGCGATAAATCAATCACTTTGAAGCGCGAGAGGGCGGAAGAAGCCTGAATCTTGGGCATAAAAAATCTTCAAGAAAGCTAGGAATACAACTGGGTTGTGTGTAAATATATCTTCAAGCACCCTAAATATGTAAAGAACTATTCTCAAATATAAGTGTTAGCCCTAATACGGCGGGGATACAACCGAGATGAAAGTCAGCGATCAGATTCGCTCGCATCTAGAAGAGGCGATTTCCAAGGGGGAACTCTTACCTGGCGACCCTATTGATGAGGGGGCGCTCTCTGAACAGTTCGCCGTCTCTAAAACGCCCATTCGGGAGGCCCTTATCCAGCTGCAGGCCCAGGGCTGGGTAACCAATATGCCGCGGGGAGGCAGCACCGTTGCAAAAATGAATCTTCAGCAACTGCTTAGCCTCTGGGAGCTCCTCGCGGAGCTCGAGGCTGTTGCTGTGCGGCTCGCCTGCGAGCGCATGCCAGAAGACGAGCGGCAGCAACTTTTTGCCCTCCATGAAGAGAGTCGGCGAGTCGCCGCCGACGAGGATCTACAGGGTTGGCAGAAAATGAACCTGGAGTTCCATGAGCGTATTTATCAGGGATCACGAAATCCCTTCCTGCGTCAGGAAGTCATGCGGATGCGTTTTCGTACTGGGGTCTACCGAAGACACGCCTTTGGGGCCCTTGGCCGACTGCAGGCGTCCTTCGATCAGCATGACGCCGTGGTGCAGGCGCTCAAGGCCCGAGACTCTGAGAGCGCAGTGCTGCAGATGCGGGACCACATGCGGCCTGGACGGGATGCAAAGACGCTGAACGACTTCATACTAAATCTGCCCGCCGATCTACTCGCCTCAGCCTAATGGGCCTTCGGATGTAGGTGGGGCATGAGAGCGTGTGCTACGGGCGAGGCAACATAGGGAGTAGCAGATGAAAGATCGCATTTATTTCAATGAGGTCGTCACCCGTGATGGCTTTCAGATGGAATCACGCTTCGTGCCGACCGATCAAAAGGTGGCCTTAATAAACGAATTGAGCCAGTGCGGCTTTGCCCAGATTGAAGTCACGTCGTTTACCTCTGCAAAGGCTATTCCGATGCTCGCCGATGCCGCGGAGGTGATGGATCGAATTACCCGGGTGCCTGGGGTGGCCTACACCGTGCTCATTCCCAACCTCAAGGGGGCCGAGCGGGCTATGCAGGCACGGCCGCCCGATGAGTTCAATCTGGTGATGTCCGTTTCGGAGACCCACAACCTCGCAAACCTGCGGATGTCCCGCGAGCGCAGTTTCTCGGCCTTACAAGAAGTAATCGAACGGTTTGGGGCATCGGTTCCCATGAATGTCTCGTTATCGACGAGTTTCGGGTGCCCTATGGAAGGGGCCGTTCCTTACCAAGAGGTCTTGCGTTGGTCACAGAGATTCGTCGATCTCGGTGTGCGGGGCCTAACCATCTGTGACACCACCGGTATGGCCCATCCCGATCAGGTCGATCAGCTCTGTCGTCTACTTCAAGAACGCCTTCCAGGAGTTCGGCTCACACTGCACTTTCATAACACCCGGGGTATGGGCCTTGCTAATGTTTTGGCCGCAACGAAGGCGGGCATCGCCCACTTTGATGGATCTCTAGGCGGGCTGGGGGGGTGTCCCTATGCGCCCGGCGCCAGCGGCAACATTAGTAGTGAAGATGCTATTCATATGCTCAATGCCATGGGGTACGACACCGGTATTGACCTTGTTGCGTTATTGCGTGTCGCGCGAGGTCTTCCTCTCTTGGTGGGCCACGAGGTGTCCGGCCAGGTTGTCAAGAGTGGTCAGATTTCAGATCTCCACCCTGTATCGCAATCAGTGCGAGATTTACTGGCCACCGCTGGGTAGGAGTGATCTATCTGGCGCCGCCTCTCCGCGCAGAAATGCAAGCATCGCGCCGTCGTCCAAATCGGCCCAGCCGCTCTCGCAGGCCTGGGTAAAGGCCTTCATCGCTGCCGCGCCCAGCGGCACTTCGTAGCCAGCAATATCTGCCATGGTGAGGGCCAGTCGAGAGTCTTTGGCAAGTAGGGTCATATGGGCGAGCGGTCTCCAGTCTGCCTTCAATGCGCGGGCCATACGGTCAGTGCCGATCCAGCTCTGCCCGCTTGACGATTCAATGACTTTTAAGGTGGTCGCGGGGTCGAGGCCCACCTTCTGCGCCAGGTTGAGTACCTCGCTCACCCCTACGAGATGAATAGCGGCTAGCAGATTATTTGCGAGCTTGGTACGTGCACCGTCGCCTAAGCGCTGGCCCACATGAAAGACTGGGTTGGCGAGTTCATGCAGAAGGCTCTCATGCTGCGCAAAGACCGGCTGGCTGCATGCCACGATGAGGCTCATACTGCCGTTGGCAGCGCGGGCGGGACCGCCGGACATCGGCGCATCGATCATGGTTGCCCCCCGCGCTTCGATGCGTACCCCGGTAGCCTCTACATCATCGGGTGCAAGGGTAGGGCATAAGATCACCGTGTGGGATGCCCCAATCTCACCCAGTAACCCGGTGGGGCCATCGAGAACCGCATTGACCTGCGGTTGATCCACTACCACCACGGCGAAGACCGCGCAGTTTTTCATAAGGGCCAGCGGCGAATCGTGCACGGTCACGCCCCTGGCCTTCCAGCGTTGGGTCACAGCAGGGTCAATGTCGTGCACATGCAGATCCCAGCCTTTTGAGAGCAGGTTCTCCACCATCCCGCCTCCCATATTGCCTGCACCAATGACGCCGAATCGTTTCATGGTTTATTCCTCTGCATGGTGCAGTCTGTACGTTTTGGAAAATGTATGTCGAAAATGTCCTTGCCCCTGGGGCCTAGCCCTTCCCGCCGCAGGATAGTTTAAATTGGGGCATCCAAACATACTTGAGAGGTATGGCGCAGATGAATAGCAGACCCTTAGATGGCATTGTCGTTGTCGCACTCGAGCAGGCCGTTGCTGCGCCGTACTGCTCAAGTAGGCTTGCCGATGCTGGGGCTCGGGTCATTAAGATTGAGCGCCCAGAAGGGGACTTCGCCCGGGGCTATGACGCGGCCGTGCATGGGCAGTCGTCGTATTTTGTCTGGATCAATCGTGGTAAGGAGTCGGTCGTACTCGATCTGCAACGCCCCCATGACGCCGCTACCCTGAGGTCACTGGTCGCTGACGCAGATATCTTTATTCAGAATCTTGCTCCTGGTGCAGCGGCGCGACTGGGTTTTGGGTCTGAGGCGCTTCGTGCAGCCTATCCTCGTCTGATTACCTGCGATATATCGGGCTATGGGGAGACAGGTCCGCTAAGAGACAGAAAGGCCTACGATCTGCTCGTTCAGGCCGAAAGTGGACTTGTCGCAGTCTCGGGGGCACCCGGCCCCTGGGGCCGTATAGGCGTCTCAATATGCGACATTGCTGCGGGCATGAATGCCTTAATAGGTATTCAGCAGGCACTTCTTCAGAGGTCACGCACGGGTAGGGGGAGTGCCATTAAGGTCTCCCTCTTCGACTCAGCAGCAGAGCTCATGGCGGTGCCGTACCTTCAGGCGCGTTATGGCCAAAAGGCGCCCGAGCGGGTTGGGCTAAAGCATCCAAGCATTGCGCCGTATGGATCATTCGTCTGTAAGGATGGACGCGAGTTTGTCCTCTCGATTCAAAACGATCGCGAGTGGCAGAGCTTCTGTCGCCTCGCACTCGATAAGCCAGAGTTGGCGAGCGATCCAAGGTTTGAGACCAATACCCTGAGGACCCAAAACCGTCAGGTACTCGAAGAGATGATTCAGTCGGTATTTTCTCTGATGACCTTTAGCGAGGCCGTGGCTCGTCTAGATAAGGCCCAGACGGCTTTTGGTGCGATTAATTCTGTCGACGACCTTATTCACCATCCGCAGCTACGGACGCGGGATATGGTTGTTGAGGGTAAGACAGTGAAGCTACCGGCGAGCCCCTACATTACCGAATGGGACGCTCCTGATTTTCCAGGGGCACCGCCTCTAGACCCCCGAGGCGCTGGGGGTCTGGAAGGCTGATTCGCGCTAGCCCTTCTGCGCGAGTCTCTCGTTTGAAGGAAACATAAACCGATGCGACTCGGCATCCATCTCGGTCTTGAATTTGTAGCTGTTTCGAAAAGCCTCTGCCCGGGCTGCCGCGGGCCGAGCATTGATCGCGTCTAGCCAACGCTTGATCTGCGGATACTGTGCCCAGGCGGCATCTCCCAGACCAAGCACATAGGGCACCATGCGGGCCCATCCCCAGAGGGCCATATCTGCAATACTGTACCCCGTATCCACCAGCCATTCCTGCCTGCCAAGCCGGTCCTCGATAACCTTCCAATGTCGATGTGCCTCAAAGTCGTATCTATTCATGGCGTACTCATTGGGGCTCGGCGCGTAATGTCGAAAATGCACAGACTGCCCTGAAAATGGACCGATACCGCTTGCCACGAACATGAGCCAGGACAGGAGCTGCCCTCGGGCGACAAGATTCGATGCCTCCGGAAGAAACTGCCCAGACTGCTCTGCCAGGTAGAGCAGGATGGCGTTGCTGTCGAATACGGTGACATCACCGTCTACGATCACCGGCACCTTCGCATTCGGGTTCAGGGCAACGAACTCTGGCGAAAACTGCTGGCCTTTTCGGGTGTCTACGGGAATAGGCTCAAAAGGTCGACCCAGCTCTTCGAGGAGTAGAACAACCTTCATGGGGTTTGGGGCCTGACTAAAGAAGAATTTCAACATGGTCTGATCCTTAGGGCTTTGCATTGGAGTAGGGCATTGATAATCCTACGCGAGTGCGTGGCGTGCCACAACGTTACGACTAGTGTTTTGGCTGGGCACCCATAGCTCGGGCGTTTGCGTCTAGGCCGCCTTTGGCTTTCCATTCCTCAAAGCCACCTTGCAGAATTCTCACGTTGTCATAACCGGCGACGCGCAGAGCAAGACCTGCCTGCGCCGATAGGCTGCCTGTGTTGCAATAGATTAGTACCATTTTGTCTTTTGGAATCTTCGCCCGCTGCTCAAGTACCTTACGCCATTCGATATTGACCGCTCCGGGGATATGACTCTTTGAGAACTGCCCCGCGTCTCGTGCGTCGATAATCATCATCTTGGAATACTCCGCCTTCGGTATTTGTTCTGCAAAGATGACGCCACCCCCGTAGTCCACAAATTCGAGATAACCCGCCAGCTCGTCGATGACTGCCGCCTTTGAGTCAGCAAAGGCGGGCGTGTGTAACGAGAACGTTGCCACTATGGCGAGGGCGAAAAATTTCTGCATGTCTTTCCTCTCGGAAGATTCTTCTTAGTGGGTTATGAAGCCCATGTCGTTAAGCAGTTTGAGCCTGTCTACTAATTACGACGCGTGGGCGGAAACACGAGCCCGATTCTACAGCGTAGCACCATCGTTATCGGCATTAGTTATCCCCCCGAACCAGGGTCGCCAGGGGCTACCACCGCGAGGGCCCCCCAAACCTGCCCCGCTGCGACTAGCCGTTGACGTCTCTTTCCGTCATCATCTGCAATCCACAGGTCAGTGCGTCATCGCCCACTCGTTCCAGCTCACGCGCCTAATCTCGGCGGGGGTCGATGGCTAATACGGGACCAATCAGTACTGCTAAAGACAACCCCACCGCAATTACGCCGATCGTTGTCTGATACAGGCCTGCTTCTTTTTTCATGTCATCCTCATTTCTCTTGGTTAGGTCTACTCTTACGCCCCTCAGGAGGGCGTTTTAGTGTCAGGTACCTAGGGTCTGAGATTGCGCGTGCTATGTGGAAAAAACGCGTCGATCCCTGGGGCAGGGCACAATATGATCCGCCCTGCAAGTCATCTTGAAAAACCTGCGGTAAGGAAGTTTAAGGAACGGCTTAAAGGGTAGATGATTAGCGTCTACATTCCACATAACGCACCTTCGCATGAGCCCTGCCAACCACCCAGAGAGTCTGACTAAGGATATCCCGCGGCAAGATAGCCGAACATTGATTGCCGGGCGCGGTATCGCTTCGACCATAGCCACCATGAGCATACTTGGAGACCTGGGAAGGCAGGTGCTGGTGGAATACGGTATTGGCGATATTGACATGAACGGCTGGTATCCCTTTGAGGTCCGCCGCAGCATGCATGATGCTGCCTTCCAGCGATTCGGCGAAGAGGCCCTGTATGCCTTCGGTCTTATTAATGTAAATTTTTTCTCCGACGCAATGCAGCTTGTCCGAGAGGCGAATGATGATTACCGCGAAGCGGTCAGAAAGGCATCCCTTCATGCGGACATCGAGAGTGCGCTCGGGGTCTTGTTTGAACGTAATGTGGCCGCATTCGATGGTGCACTGCGTGGCTCGGTTCGCAGCAGCTTTGATGGCTTCGGTGCCAAGTCTAAGCGGCTGGGCCCTACGCTCTTTGAGCTAGAGATCACCAGCATTAGCGCCCCAACCCATGAGGCTTTTCAGCGCGGAGTGATGTCGGGCTTACTGACGCTATTCATCGCAGATCACTGGCAGTTCGATCTGCGTTTTGATCCGTCACGTACCCGACACGGTGAGGACTGGACACGCTTCATCTGGACCTGCGAGTTTCGATGGCAGCCCACCGGACGAAGTAACGCTGAGATGTCTACAGCCGTGATGCTCGGTGCGCGTGACGCGCTGCTCAAAAAGGTATTGGCTGAGTCAGACACACAGCGTGCCCTTGCCACCGACGCATTGCACCGCCTCGAGGCCCTTTCTGCGCAGCTAGCCAAGTATTTGCCGCCACAAGTTCACGATGCGCTTGTCTCTGGGCGGCAGGACACTGGTATCGCCACGCGCCGTAAGAAGCTGACCGTTTTCTTTAGCGATATCAAAGGATTTACGCAGACGTCGGAGAGTCTGCAGCCCGAGGCGCTCACCGAGTACCTCAATGAGTATTTCTCCGAAATGACCCGCATCGCGCTTGAGCACGGCGCGACGATTGACAAGTACATGGGGGACGCCATGATGGTCTTTTTTGGAGACCCTGAATCGGCCGGCGTTCGCGAAGATGCAAGGGCATGTGTGCTCATGGCCATACACATGCAGGAACAACTCGCCGTTATGCGACAACGCTGGCGTGCCCGTGGATTTGAGCATCCGTTTGAGATACGAATTGGCATTAACACCGGTTACTGCAACGTGGGTAATTTCGGTAGCGACCAGCGAATTTCGTACACCATTGTTGGTGCTGAGGTAAACCTTGCCCAGCGACTCGAGGCCAATGCGGAGCCCAGCGGCATTCTCCTTAGCTACGAGACCTGGGTTAACGTGAGCGACTTGGTCGAGGCGGAGGAGCAGGATGCTATTCGCATGAAGGGCATCGGGCGGGAGGTTCGAACCTATGCCGTCAGAAAGCGCAAGAGCGGGGCTGTTTCCGCACCGAACGTCTTGGCACTGGAGCATCCGGCCGGGGTGTCGATTCGGCTGCAGTCAGGCATGCTGGAGGAGGGTGAGCGCCTAGAGTTAGCCGACCATTTCGAGGCCCTTGCAAAAAAGCTACGCATGCACCCGGAAGCGCAGTGAGCGCTGAGGTCATGCTGCATATCAGGGCGAAGATGAAGGTACTTTTGCGGACTCTTTAAGAAAAAGCTGCCCAAGCGGAGTATGTGAAGTTTATCGGCACCCATGCCGAGTACGACGCGATTGATGCCGAAACTGTTGAGATGGAGCACTGATATGGAAATTCGTCCAATTCACACCAAGGCCGACTATCAGGATGCATTGCGTGCTGTGTCGGCCTATTTCGATAACGAACCGGAACCCGGCACGCCGGATGGGGATCGCTTTGAGATTTTGCTGACCCTGGTTGAGGCGTATGAGGCCAAGCACTTCCCCGTCGACTTGCCCGACCCGGTCGAGGCTATCAAGTTCCGTATGGAGCAAGGTGGGCTGACCCCGAAGGACTTGGTGCCGGCTATTGGCCGCCTGAACCGGGTCTACGAAATCCTTGCCCGCAAGCGTCCCTTGACACTCAACATGATCTGGCGACTCCACGAGAAATTTGGCATCCCGGCCGAGAGTCTGATTCGCCCTAGCAAGTCGTCAGCCGCTGTCTGAGCCCGAACGTCACTGGCAGCCTCACTATCACTTCATTATGCGCAATCTTAGTGTCTTTGAGCGTGATGGACCTGATGGTAATAGCGGAGTTGGTGATGTTAGGGACTTTTCGATTGCAGGCCACTATGAACGGCATACAGTAAGTGAGGAAGTGGCCGTGGATCCGAGATGCCGATGTAGATTTCCATGCTTTGTTTCTTTCTGGCCATATTTGCTCCCGGTAATGCGTTTGGTTTGAAAAGCCCTTGGTAGGAATGCCCTGAGCCAATGGCCCAGGGCATCACGATCAGAGGTCGAAACGGTCTGCGTTCATAACCTTGACCCAGGCGGCTACGAAGTCTTTGACAAACTTCTCCCGGTTATCGTCCTGCGCGTAGACCTCAGCATATGCACGCAAGATCGAGTTAGAGCCAAATACCAAGTCCACACGCGTAGCGGTGAATTTAGTGGCCCCGCTCGCGCGGTCAACAATGTCGTAACTGTTGCGGCCTGTGGGTTTCCAGCTGTAGGACATGTCTGTCAGATGGACGAAGAAGTCGTTGGTCAGCGCGCCAGGCCGGTCGGTGAAGATGCCATGCCTCGTGCCGCCATGGTTGGTGCCCAGCACGCGCATGCCACCCACCAACACTGTCATCTCGGCAGCCGTCAGCCCCATTAGCTGGGCGCGGTCCAACAGCAACTCCTCTGGCTTTACAACATAGTGCTGCTTTTGCCAGTTGCGGAAGCCATCCGCCAGGGGTTCCAGTACCTCGAAGGATTCGACATCCGTCTGCGCCTGAGTGGCATCACCGCGCCCAGGGGCAAATGGCACCTGGATATTGAAGCCCGCCTCTTTGGCCGCCTTCTCGATGCCTACGCTGCCGCCCAGCACGATCACATCGGCCACGCTGGCACCGGTGTCGGCAGCGATCTTCTCGTACACCGCCAAGACCCTGGACAGGCGGTTAGGTTCATTGCCTTCCCAGTCCCTCTGGGGTGTAAGGCGAATGCGTGCGCCGTTAGCGCCGCCACGGTGGTCGGAGCCGCGGTAGGTGCGGGCGCTGTCCCAGGCCGTGCTCACCATCTCGCTCACAGATAAGCCAGCAGCGGCAATCTTTGCCTTCACCGCGGCAACGTCGTAGCTCTCATTGCCTGCAGGCACTGGATCTTGCCAAATAAGGTCTTCAGCTGGTACCTCGGGTCCGATGTAGCGGGCCTTGGGACCCATGTCACGGTGGGTGAGCTTGAACCAGGCACGGGCAAATACCTCGTCGAAGTAAGCCTGATCCTTGGCAAAGCGCTCCGAGATCTTGCGGTACTCGGGGTCCATCTTCATGGCCATGTCTGCGTCGGTCATGATGGGCATGCACTTAATGGAAGGATCCTCCACGTCAGGCGGCATGTCTTCAGGCTTGATATTGACAGGCACCCACTGCCAGGCACCGGCGGGGCTCTTGGTGAGTTCCCAGTCGTAGTTGAGCAGCAGCTTGAAGTAGCCGTTGTCCCATTGGGTCGGGTTAGTCGTCCAGGCACCTTCAATGCCGCTGGTGACCGCGTTTCGGCCGATGCCACGGGTTTTGTGATTCATCCAGCCAAAACCCTGTTCTTCCAAATCGGCGCCTTCTGGTGCGGGACCCAAGTTCGCGGCGTCGCCATTGCCGTGTGCCTTACCAACCGTGTGGCCACCCGCGGTCAACGCCACGGTTTCCTCGTCGTTCATGGCCATACGGGCAAAGGTCACACGCACGTCATGGGCGGTCTTCAAGGGATCAGGCTTGCCATCCACGCCTTCGGGATTCACATAAATTAAACCCATCATGACCGCAGCCAAGGGGTTCTCCAAGTCGCGCTCGCCGCTGTATCGGCTGCCTTCGCCGCCACTCTTGGCCAACCACTCTTTTTCAGAGCCCCAGTAGATGTCCTTCTCCGGATGCCAAATATCTTCACGACCGAAGGCAAAGCCGAAGGTCTTAAAGCCCATGGATTCATAGGCCACGTTGCCTGCAAGGATGATCAGGTCAGCCCAGCTGATCTTGTTGCCGAATTTTTTTTTGATGGGCCACAACAGGCGGCGGGCCTTGTCGAGGTTGCCGTTGTCGGGCCAGGAATTTAAAGGTGCAAATCGCTGGTTGCCGGTACCCGCGCCGCCTCGTCCGTCGGCCACGCGATACGTACCGGCAGCATGCCACGCCATGCGGATCATCAACCCGCCGTAGTGACCCCAGTCGGCAGGCCACCAGGGTTGACTGCTGGTCATGAGAGCGGTCAAGTCTTTCTTGAGGGCGGCCACGTCTAGCGTCTTGACTTCCTCACGGTAATTGAAGCCATTCAGCGGGTTGGTCTTCGTATCGTGTTGGTGCAGGATGTCCAGATTCAATGACTCCGGCCACCATGCTTGCGCCATGTTGGCCTGCCCGGCACTTGAATTGGCGCCATGCATGATGGGGCATTGGCCAGCGCTACCTTGTTCACTCTTCATCACGTGCTCCTTTTGCGGTTGTTACATTGGGATTTGATCTGTGATTTGAAGATTAATCTTTCCTATCGTTTGGCGCCATTTGATTTTCGCTATCTATTGAATAGCGACCTGTTATCACTGCAGCTTCAATAAGCCATTAGGACTGGTGGCGATTCCCTGGGTTCAATGCGAACCAACGCCTCACCCTACACATGACTAAGTCCAAACAATCGATTGGTTTTCATTGGGCGTTTATGGGCTGCGCAGTGGTTGTCTGTCTTCTACATAGGTAACGAAATCTCTCCGTATTGCAAATGATAATGATTATTATTAAGATGGCGGCATGTCATCTCTCTTGGCTATCGCGTTGCCGCCCATCCCGTCCGCCCGACTTGTTACGCCGCTCCTTGCTCTCGACCGGCGGCTCCTGTTGTCCATCGCCCTGGCGCATGCGAGTCTCGCGGGGTTAGTGATCATCAGCTTCCCAGGCGGGGAGCAGGGGAGGGCGACTGCGCCTCTGATGGCGCGGCTTGTCACGTATGAACAGACGGCCCAACGGGAGCGGACCCAGAAAGTGGCGCAGACCCCGCCCCCGGCGCCAAAGCCTATAGCTGCAAAGCCCTCGGTGCTCGCCTCGGCCTTGCCCAGCGTGAGCGCCCAAGCGACGGTACCCACGTACGATGAGCCGCCCGAAAAAATGCAAGATGTTGACGCAAAAATGCCGTTGGCAGAGGGCGAGGTCCATACCAACGATAGCGCTAACCAGTTGGAGAAAGCGGCTGCCGCGCCACGCCAGGCGCCGTCGGTTGCCTTGGGGGCAGACCGTGATGATGTGCAACGTTATCTCGCTGCCTTGATGCGGCAGCTTCATCGCTACAAAAGCTACCCCAGCGCCTTAAAGCGCGACAAGGTGGAAGGCCATGTGGTGGTGCAGTTCACGCTTAACGCAGGCGGGCAGATTGTGGCCTCACGTGTGGAGCGCAGTTCCGGACACGCGGGGCTCGATCAGGCCGCTCTTCAAATGCTGGCCCGTGCCAATCCATTGCCAGCGATCCCAGATTCCATGAACCGCACCGAGCTCACGCTCAGTGTGCCGGTGGAGTATTCCTTGATCACCGACCGTTAAATTTTTGATACACGAAAGGGAGAAACCATGAATAAAAATAGCATTAAACGGCCGGCAAGCTTTCGGTCACAGCCCATCAGCACGGCTTCGGCATTCGAAGCGCGCAACCGCTCAGCCTTTGCCAAGACCACCTTGGCAGTGAGCTTGTCGTCGATCATGTTGATGCCTTCTTATGCGCAGACCAGCGACGCCATCAAACTCGATACCCTCACCATTGAAGACCGCACGATCGACACCAACCCCTATGCGGAGCCTGGCGCGCCGTACAAGGCGAAAAAATCGGGCGATGAGCGCTATAAGCGTGATATTGCCGACACGCCAAAGAACATCAGCGTGTTGACCAAAACCCAGATCGAAGATTCGGGCTACACCGACCTTCGGCAGATATTGGATGCACAGCCGGGGATTACCCTGGGTACCGGAGAGAACGGAAACGCCTTCGGCGACCGGTACATCATTCGCGGCCAAGAGGCGCGATCGGATGTCTTTGTCGATGGTCTGCGTGACCCAGGAATGACTATCCGTGAGAGTTTTGCCACCGAGCAGGTCGAAATCTCCAAAGGACCAGATTCGAGTTTTGGTGGCCGCGGTACCACTGGTGGGGCAATCAACTCGGTCACCAAGCAGGCAAGCAGTGAATACGACTTTACAAAGCTTTCCACAGGCTTTGGTACGGACCGATACACGCGTATCACGCTCGATGCCAACAAGGTGATTAGCGAGCAGGCTGCCATTCGTATCAATGCGCTTGATGCCTACCAAGAGGTACCCGATCGTGGCCCCACGGATCGCGACCGCCAGGGCGTGGCGTTGTCGGGATTGTTTAAACCAAACACCAAGCTGCAGTTTCTGGTGGACTACTACGGTCTGCGGGCCAAAGACAATCCTGATTTGGGCGGATTTCTCGCGGGTACGGTGCCCAATCGTAAGCCTTACGCCAATCCACCGGTCTATGCCCAAGAGCAGGATTTCATTCGCTCCGATATCGACACCACTACGTTACGCGTGAAATACACCATTGATCCGAGCAAGCGCATTACCAATGCCACGCGGGTGGGAAAAGCAGAAAACGGCTATGTTGCAACGGGCGCCCGAGTGGGTACCTATGGCACGAACTCCCCCAATGCAGGCGCGTCGACGGTGACCTTGAGTAGCCATCAGGGGTGGCAGGATGTGGACTACTTTGCCAACCAGACCAACTTTTTCCTGGATCGCGATATTGCCGGGAAAAGGCATGAGTTTATTTTTGGTCTTGAGTTTACGGATCACAAGGTGGTCAATGGTTTGTACCGCGTGACCAACTCAGGCCAAAACTGCATCACCGGCACCACAGCGACGACTAACAACGCGTGGTGTGTTGTCGACCCCACTGGCAAGACCGTAAATGGTATCCACACCATCATGAACCGTGAGATCTCTAAGGGCACTTGGGATAGCGATTGGAAAATTAAGACCGTGTCGCTTTCGGTTATGGATACCGTAGATCTGAGCGACAAATGGACAGCCTTTGCCGGTATTCGTCATGATCGCTATGACTACAATCTTGTTACGCAAAGTACCACCACGCTCGTGCAGACAACGCGAAGCCTGGAAGATACGGTCTTCAACTACCATGCCGGCGTTACGTATAAAGTCCGCCCGAACGGCAATGTCTACTTCAGTTATGCCACCTCAACCGATATCAACGGCGGCGAGTCTGATGTGGGTTCAAGCGGAAGCTACGGCGGTCTTGCAGTGGCCCCCGATGGCACCTACAACGGCGAGCCAGAGCGCACACAGAACCTTGAATTAGGTACCAAGTGGAACCTTTTTTCGAATAAGCTCTTGGCTACTGCTGCCGTATTTGAGATCACGAAATCGGATGTTTTCGAGACCGCCATCACCAATGCGGGTGACCCCAACCGCTATGACAACTTAGGCACGCTTAATACCGGTAAGAGCCGTGTGCGTGGTATCGAGTTTGGTCTGAGCGGAAACATCACACAAGACCTCTCGGCTCAAGGTGGCGTAGCCTTCATGAAAGCAGAAGTACTTGAGTCGAATAACCCAGCACGCATTGGTAAGACATTGAGTAACTTTGCCGATCATTCTGCCTCCGTACAGGTTCGGTATCAGCTAACTGCTAATTGGAGCTTCGGCGCAGCAGGCAAGTATGAGAGCGAAAAATACGCGGGGCAGCCTGATACCGCAGCCTCTTTTAGTACAGCCACCAGTCAGTACTCGCAGCCCATCCCGGCGTACACCGTGACCGACCTCTTCGCCCATTACCGCATCAATAAAGATGCCAATGTACGGATTAACTTCGGCAACGTGACCAACAAGGACTACTACCTTGCCGGTTACCAGTCAGGATCGTTCCTGTACAAAGGCGATGCACGCAATGTGCGGGTAACACTGAACTACGACTTTTAACTGGGTACGATGTCCACCGACCCTAGGCTCTTAGCGATTTACTGTGCCCAAGACTATGAGCAGCAGGCTGCTCAGCGTCTTGGGCCTGAGGTGATGGCCTATATCGCAGGTGGTAGTGACCAAGACCGTGCATTGGAACGTAATCGTCAGGCGTTGGAGTCATTCGTGACCGTGCCACGGCTGATGACCGATTTGACCAATGGCTCAATAGCATTGCAGATGCTTGGGGTGCAGTGGTCTGCACCCATTGCACTCGCGCCGGTGGCCTATCAGTCTCTGGTGCATCCTGGTGGCGAGACTGAGACGGCCAAGGCGGCCCGTGCGATGGATACACCTATGGTGCTCAGCAGCCTATCGACCCGCACGCTCGAGGATGTTGCGTGTGAGGCGGGGGACCCCCGTTGGTTTCAAGTGTATCTACAGCCGCGGTGGCGGGATACCTTGGACTTGGTCCATCGGGCCCACGCCGCGGGGTATTCGGCCATTGTGTTGACCTTAGATGCTGCTGTTCAGATGCCAAGCCGGCGGGCACTGGCCGCCGGATTCGTGATGCCAAGTGGCTGCCGTGCAGTCAACCTCGAACGTTACGAGCCATATACCAACACCAGTACCCCGTTTTTCCAGAGCGCGCAGCAGGCGCGGTTAACAGTCTCCCAATTGCATGACCTGATCAATGCGAGCCCCTTGCCCCTTCTTGTAAAAGGAGTCTTGCATCCAGACGATGCTTTGGAAGTGAGGGCCGCTGGTGTCGCAGGAGTAGTGGTATCGAACCACGGTGGCAGAGCTGCGGATCTTGCGCCCGCTAGCGCATGGGCCCTGCCCAAGGTACGTACGGCAGTAGGACCCGATTATCCGGTGCTCTTTGACAGCGGTATACGTTCGGGTGCAGATGTCTTTGCCGCCCTGGCCATGGGGGCCGATGCTGTCTTGGTGGGCCGACTTCAGCTCTACGCGCTCGCGGTGGCAGGCGCGCTCGGTGTGGGCCATATGATCAAACTCCTGCGTGAAGAGCTTCAGGCCTGCATGTTGGTCTGTGGCTGTGCAACGCTCGCCGATGTGCGCGCCGCAGGCGTATCTGCCAGGGTTGCCTAAGGAGCCCCTATGTTGATCGCGATTGAACGGGTACTGACACCCGATGAGGTGAAGGAATTTCGTACGCAACTCGAGCAGTGTGGTGACTGGGAGTCGGGTCTTGCGACAGCCGGAACGCTGGCGAAGGCGGTCAAGCGCAATGAGCAGCTCCCGGATCAACACAATCTCGCGGTCACGTTGGGTCATCGTGTGCTTCGATCGATCGCTGCGAAGCAACGGTTTGTCTCTGCCGCCTTGCCATCACGCATTTATCCGCCGAAATTTAATCGCTATTCAGGCGGGCAGACGTATGGCCCGCATGTCGACAGCGCCCTCATGGACATTCCTGGCACAAACATGACGGTGCGAAGTGATCTCTCGGCCACCTTGTTTCTGAGCCCCCCTGATACGTATGAAGGCGGTGAGCTGCAGATTGAGGGGCCATTCGGTATACAAGAGGTCAAGCTTGCAGCTGGCGATATGGTCTTGTACCCCTCAAGCAGTCTTCACTGCGTAGCGCCAGTCACGCGGGGGACCCGCTACGCGAGTTTCTTCTGGATACAGAGCCTGGTGGCCGATGAGGGCGCCCGGTCGCTTTTATTTGACCTCGATGAGGCTATACAAGCGCTTACGCCAAGCTGCTCGGACGACGATTCCCGCCTATTGAAGCTCACCGGTGTATATCACAACCTTTTGCGGCGCTGGGCAGCGCCTTAACACCACAGGAAATAGAAATGAACCACCCAAGTCAGTATGTCAACGTAGTGGAGCGAGTCGATGCCGTTGGACTTTTTGTGTTTTTTGTTCTCGTAGTTATGTCCATCGCGACCTGGTATTTGATTGTCATGAAGGCACGCTACTACCGACGTATGAAAGGTCAGGCGAGTGCGTTTCAAGCCACGTTTTGGCAGGCCAGGGATATGACATCGGTCGCGCGGTACCTGGACACCCACGGAGCGGGTGATCCATTTTCACATATAGCCCGTGATGGACTGCTTGCCATAGCCCAGTACAAGGATCGTCTCGGTCACCGGCTGATTGAGTCCGGTAGTGCTGATGAGTTCTTAACACGCGCGTTGCGGCGTGCGATTGAGCAGGATACCGCCCGCTTGGAATATGGGCACACTGTGCTTGCATCGGTGGCATCGTCGGCTCCGTTTGTCGGCCTTTTTGGTACGGTCTGGGGCATCTACCATGCGCTCCAAGCCATTAGCCTCTCGGGCATGGGCACGATCGATAAGGTGGCCGGTCCAGTCGGTGAGGCGCTGATTATGACGGCGCTTGGTCTTGCCGTGGCCATTCCCGCAGTGCTGGCGTACAACGTCTTTACGCGAATCAACCGTTTGACATTGACCGAACTTGATGGATTTGCCCATGATTTGTTCGCCTTCATGTCCACCGGTAGTCGCGTGGCTTCTGGGGAGACTGCTTCAACGAGTGCCGCCGTAGTATCGCTTTCAACGCGAGGTGCATGATGGCGTTTGGCGGCTTATCGGTTGAGCGTAAACATCAGCCTGTGGCGGAGATCAATATGATCCCGCTAATTGATGTGATGTTGGTGTTGTTGGTCATTTTCATCATCACGGCGCCACTGCTGACTCATGCCGTAAAAATTGATCTTCCTAGGGCTAGCAGCCAGCCGGTGGCCACCACCCAAAGGCCCGTTCAGGTCTCGGTGGATTCGGCAGGTCGAGTCTATTGGGAGGGGCAGGCGGTTGAAATAGAGCAACTTCGGCAGCGCATGTCCGAGGCCGTACGTCTTGATCCGCAGCCCGAGCTTCACATTCGTGGCGATGGCGAAGTCGCCTATAGGTACGTGGTCTCGGTGATGTCCGAGGCGGCCAAAGCTGGTCTTACTCGCGTTGGTTTCATTACCGAGCCCATTACCGAGTCAACGCGGTAGCGACCTCTAAGGATTCGCCTTGAAATCGCCCTACTAGGGCTTAGGTGTATGTAGCGCGAAGCTTCCAAAGCCCCAGAAAGCTATACGTCGTAATAACTGTTGCGACAAATCCTGCGGCATACACCAGGGCAATAAGTATTGCGTCAGCAGGACCTGCTGCATCGGTAAACCCTGAAGAAGAAACCTCTGCCATTACGACAAGGGCAAGACCCCCACCGAATAGCCCTGCAAGTTCTGCCTGGACGAGGCGCTTTGATACAAGCTGTCTCTCGGTCATAAGAATTCGAGCGAAAAGCGCCACGACCACCACGGCAGCGCCTAGTCCAATCCATAGCCATAGTCCCAACATTTCTTGAAACACCGCTAGAAATACCCAAGGGTCGAGTTCTTTCATGCCATCCCCCTTAACATGCTGATGTATGTAGGTTTGAGCGCCATGGTCTTCATCACCCAGCTCACCCATAGTTCTTCCAGAGGGGCAATCACACCGGGAAAGGACGGTACAAGGTTGTTTTTGTAATCGAACTCAATAAGCATGGCCCTTCCTAGTTTCGTGATAAGAGGGCAAGAGGTGTAGCCGTTGTAGGCAAGTAACGATTCCCTGCCTTGAATGTCGGCGAGTATCTGGTCGACAACGACGGGGGCCTGCCACTTTACGCTTGCTGCTGTTTTTCCTTTGGGAACGCCTGCGACATCGCCAACCGCAAAAACATTGGAATAACGCCGATGCCGGAGGCTTGCGGGGTCGACCTCTACCCAGCCGTCAAGTGCCCACGCCCCTTGCTGCCATTTCAGAGAACTGTTGCGAATAACTTCAGGTGCCCGCATGGGAGGGACGACATTAATAAAGTCATACTGACGTTCCTGCATGCCGTTTGGGGTGTTGTAGCGAGCCACCTGACGGTCAATATCAATGCCGGTCAGTACATGGAAGTCGTTAACCTTAATTCCACGCTGCTCAAAAAGCATACGTACTTTTTCAGCCACAATGGGCACGCCAAAAAGAGCGTTAGAGTGAGACATATAGACCAACTCCGATTGTTCACGACGTCCTCGACGTCGTAAAATATCGTCGGTAATAAAGCTGTACTTCAGCGGGGCACCGGCGCACTTCATTTCTCCTGCTGGCCGCCCAAAAAGACCAGTGCCGCCCCGGTCCGCGAAGCGCGACATGGCTTTCCATGTTTTCTCAGCGCTTTCAGCGCTGGCGTAAATACTACCTAAGCCTTTTTCTCCAATTCGGCGGGTATCCATACCCTCAATGCCGTCGTAGTGAAGTTCAAGGCCTGTTGCAACGACAAGAAAGTCGTAGCCAAGCGTTTGGCCCGAGCCAGTCTGTACAGTTCGCGCCTCGGGATCAATTGCTAGCGCTGTGTCGTTGAGCCACCGAACGCCTTCGGGAATGTAGTCGGAGGTGCGCGACACCACATAGCTCGTGGGCTTTATCCCAGAGGCTATGAGCGTATAGCCGGGTTGGTAGTAATGGTCTTGTCGCTTGTCGATAACGGCGATATCCGCACCTGTTAGGGCTTTTGAGAGTCGGGCAATGCAGGCAAGTCCAGCGGCACCTGCTCCAAGCACAAGGATGCGAGCCTTACTTTTAATAGGGGTCTGCGCCTTCGCCGTCGTTGTAACAAAGCTGCTACTGCTTGCGATTGCCGCACCTGCGGTCACAGCAAGGCCAGACCTCAGAAAGTCGCGGCGCCCAAGCGGCTGCTCTTGGCTATCTGTTTTAGCGTCTATGAGATGAAGCCCTGTATCGGGTCGATCTGACATTGGTCTGTCCCCTTTCCTGTTTATGAGAACACGGGCCTAAGCCTATGAAGTCATCTTATATTCGTCTAGTGACATATCGCTTGACCTAAGTCAAGATGCCCGTTACCGCCGTTGACTAGCATGGGTACCTACACAAGCTTTCTGCTTTTCAACGTGAGTAAAGGGAGTTATGTCATGACGATTCGTCAATTCATTGCAGCTTCGGTGTTGTCGGGTGCAGCCTTGGCTGCTATGACGGTGCAAGCGGCTGAGCCTATCGAGGTTATTCGTCCACCGCAAAACATTAATGTTGGTATGGTCTAGCTTGGAAAAAAACTCTTCTTTGACCCACGTCTCTCGAAGTCAGGCTTTATCTCCTGTAACTCCTGCCATAACTTGTCTATGGGCGGTTCTGACAACCTACCCACATCTATTGGTGACAAATGGCAGCAAGGCCCCATTAACTCGCCAACAGTTCTGAACTCAAGCCTTAATCTGGCTCAGTTTTGGGACGGTCGTGCCGCCGACCTGAAAGAGCAGGCGGGTGGCCCTATTGCCAACCCTGGCGAAATGAATTTTTCGCACACCCTTGCCATTGATGTCATTGAATCCATTCCTGCTTACAAGCGGGAATTCTTAACGGTCTTTGGCAAAGAGCGTCTTGACATTGACCAGGTTACGGCAGCTATTGCCGAGTTTGAGAAAACCCTCGTCACTCCTAATTCGCGTTTTGACCAGTGGCTTTTGGGTAATAAAGAGGCACTTTCACCCAAAGAGCTGGCCGGCTACAAACTCTTTAAAGAGAGCGGCTGCGTGGCGTGTCACAACGGGGCAGCTGCAGGCGGAAATTCTTTTCAGAAAATGGGTCTTGTTGCGCCTTACAAATCCAACAGCCCAGCCGAAGGTCGTTCGGCTGTGACAGGGAAAGATGCTGACCGATTCAATTTCAAAGTACCCACGCTCCGAAATGTTGAGTTGACCTATCCTTACTTCCATGATGGGGCAGCAAATACCTTGGCAGAAGCCGTCGATGTTATGGCACGTATTCAGCTTGGCAAGAACTACACAAAGCAAGAAAATGAGCAGGTTGTAGCCTTCTTGAAGACCTTAACCGGCGACCAGCCACTCTTCCGTCTGCCTATTCTTCCTCCCTCGGCAGACGCTACACCCAGACCGACACCTTTTAAGTAACTCTTGTAACGCGGTCACTGTCTCCCTGCCAGTCCCTATGCCGTCCGTCGGTAAGGGGCTGGCTTTTTTAGACACGTCTTGTCAGCACGGGCCGGTATCAAAACGCCAGCTCCCAGGGTGGGGGATTTTGCGTGGCCATAAGTGGGGGAGTTTGGGGGGCCATCGGGGCTTAGGTTTTATCTCCTGGTCGGGTTGCATGAACCCAGAAATTTGAAGCCTCGAGCCCAGTTCGAGTGACACCTGCCCAATGGAGGGACAAGTTAGCGCTGATTTCAATATGATTTCACATGAATCATTATTTAACTAATATCAGCGCACGGAGGCCAACTTCAAGCGGCCCTTTGCCCCGTCCGTTAAGAAAGCGCACAAGCCTTTGCGACTGGCCATCAAAGACGAGGTGGAGGTGGTGTGCGAGGCGCCGGAGATTGGCGAACTCAAGGTGGGCGATCTGGCCGGGATTCGGGTTCACAAGTTCCGCTTCAACCGGCAGGAGTATCTGACGGCCTATCGGTCGCCGGCCAAGAACGCGCCCGTGGAGTTTTTGATCATCGACTTCTATCAAGTCGGCGTTCACGAAAACTTCTACGACGAACTGAAACAGTATTTGCGGCACGAGAAACAAAGGGGAGAAACACCATGCGCCACGCGCTGACTGCAGAAGACCTTTATACCGAGATGAAGCGGATGACGACAGCCGAGCGGGTCCGGTTTTTTTCTTTGTTGGCCAACAACGCGTTTCGGGAAGACGACTTCACTCACGATCAGGTGTTTGGCGAAACACACCAAGAACCCTTTTCGGCCTCGGAAGCTGCCGAGTATCTTGAAGTGTCCGTACCGACGCTGCGCCGGTATGTGCAATCGGGCAAGCTCGTGCCCAACCACGTGGTGGGGCGCAACCAGATGTTCTCTGCGCAAACCTTGCGCGCGTTCAAGCGCAGTCGGGGGTATCAGGGATTCGAACCCAGGTAATTTTTAAAGTTCTCTTTACACCATGATCTGATAGCCCTGCGCTTGGGCGATTGGGCGGACCGAGCGGTTGCTCTTCTCCATCCTGACCAGCCCATAGCGAGACATTGTCTTCAAGGTCCGAGACAAATTA
>JBJOHS010000058.1:0-8625 GCA_046047535.1 Pseudomonadota bacterium | reverse complement strand
AGCTTCGCCTCGGTAATTTGAGTGACGAGTTCACGATCGCGCGGCTTAGTGATTCGCCTCTGGTTTTGCGGGCCACAACGGGTGCAGATCAGATCATTATGGATATGGGCAACACCACCTCAGACGATGGGTCGCTGCGTACGCTGTCACTGGTCGATTCAACGTCGTTGCGTCTGAGTAATGGTGTTTTGACCGGCAGCCAGCTCTTCGACGATGGCCTCACGCTGCGGCTAAAGCAGGCTGATCGCACGTCTAATAAGAATGAGATAGCGATAGGTCGTGTGGATGGAGATGTTGTCGACCGTATTCGTCTTATCAACGGCGTAGAGGAGGTGCTCTGGGATCAAACCCTCGGAAGACTCACGATCACGGGCGACTCGCTGCGCCTGGTGAATCTTCCCGACCAAGAGATTGCCGACCTCGGCCCGAATACCGAACTGGTGATTAACGCCCAGCGGCTTACGCTGGAGACGCCGATTCGCGCGAAGTCTGTGACCCTGAACGTCACTGAGAGACTCTCGTTGCAGGGCGACATAGAGACCTGGAGCCCAGGCGGGAATGGCCAGCCGGCCGGGTTTGTGAAGAATCTTTCAGAGGTGACCCGACTGCAGGCAGAGGGTGTACAGATTGTGATGGCGGCGCCTCCCATGGTGGCAGGTCAGGCGGTAGATCTTGCGGCTGCGGTGGGTAATCTCCCCGCCGGAGTTGGCCTGGCGCTTGTGCCTGCCGATGCCACGACACCGATTTCTCTGGGTGGCGCAGGTGGCGGTATTTCGCTTGATCTCAGCACTCTGCCCGCAACCCTTCCTGCGCTGGTGCTCGGCTCAGGCGGCGGCTCGAACCCGATTGCCATGGGGGGGAGCGGCGGCAGCCTCAGCCTGCCGGTGCCGCTCGTCATTCAGTCCTCAGGCGCGGGTGGAAAAATTCAGGTAGCGGGTGCCGTAACCGGTAAGCGGCTGGAGATCTTCGGGCCAGGAAATACCACCGTCTTTGACCCGGGTACCGTCCTGAATATGTCAGAGTCAATCTTTATTGATGACTCGATCAAGGTGGTTGGCGCCGTCTCTCTGGCAACTACCGGGTCGACTTCTGATATTACGGTTACTGGGCGGGCCAACGGCAGCGTAGATGCGAATCCCAGCCAGCGTGATGTCCTTACGCTCTCGTCCACAGCTGACATTGCCATTAATGGCCGTGTCGGCGATGGTGTCGGGGCGACATCGATCACATCGGGTGGGTCGGGCTACGTGAATGGCACCTACCGCAATGTCCAGCTATTGGGTGGCTCTGGCGCGGGTGCAACGGCCGACATTACCGTGTCGGGTGGTCGCGTCACCGAAGTGGTTATGAAGTCGACGGGCGGTGGTTATAAGGTGAATGACCAGCTTACCGCGGCCCGTTCCAGCCTTGGCGACCTCAACGGGGTGGCCAGCGGATTTGCCCTGCGGGTCTCGGCCATTGAGGACCTTGAAGGCATTGTGGTCTCCTCTGCAGATGAGTTGACCTTTGGTGAGCGGGTCTATGTTGATGGCGATATTCGCGTCTCCAATACGCGTGTACTCACGTTTACGGACCAGGTGGTGCTGCGTAATGGCGGCAAGCTCTTGCTAGACAACGTTGATGAGGTGCGTTTCTTAAACGGTATTGTCTTTGAGTCGGGCAGCAGCACCGGTTATCTGGATATCACCGGTGACAACCCAGACACAACGGTGCGCTTTACCGCAGGCCTGTTTACCGGCGGGAACGATGCCATGCGGATTACCGGCGTCGATGCGCTGCGGCTTACCCCCGCTGCTATTGGCCAGACGCGTGGGTCGTTGTCGGTCACCGGCGATACGGTGGGCTTCTTAGAGGCCGAGGGCTTTACTGCACTCAACCTGAACCTCAACAACCTCACCGTGAATGCCACGGAGCTTGTGTTGCCGTCCTCCTCTGCAGTACAAACAGTGGTGAGCCTCGGAAGCGCCGATCTCAACATTCGTAAGGGTATCGGTTCGGCGGCAACGCCGTTTGCTGCAGGCGGTCGGGTGAGTGCCACCGCGGTTGAGGGCGATATTTATCTCAACCTCTCAGGCGACTCCCAACTGGTCACGGCAACCGCCAAGTCGGCGGGCACCGTGCAGGTGTATGCGACCGGTAGTCTGGTGCTCTCTAGCGGTGCGAACCTGGTGGGTACGGCAGTCACCTTAGGGGCCTTGGGCGGAAGCCTTACCGCGGCGGGCCCTGCCTCTATCAAGGCAGAAACCGTGCGGCTCAGTGCGGCAGGAAGTATTGGGCAGCAGAGCCGACCCCTTTCGGTGGAGGCCGAGAACCTGGCCTTCAATGCAGTGCAGGGCGATGTCTATCTCACTGCTTCGGATCGTCAGGCGGGCGCGGGATCCACCACACTGAGCCTGATGAAGGCCGGTGGGGCGTTGGTCTATACCCAGTCCGCGGGCGATCTCGCGCTGGGCGCCGGGCTAGCGGCTACCGCTGGATCAGCAACGATCACAGTGGCAGAGGGTGACCTCAATGCGGGTAAGGGCTCGAGTGTTACGGCCAACAGCCTGAGTATTCAGGCGAAGGGCCAGATCGGCAATCAGACCGACTCGCTGGCAACCCGGGTAGGACAACTCTCTGCGGTAAGTCAGGAAGGCGAGATTGCCCTCTGGCAGACGGGCGATGTCGCGATCACTTCCGCGGGTATCCATACGCAAGGGCAAGAGCGTTCTGTCACGCTGGGCGTGCAGGGAACGCTTACCATGGCCGATGGATCTTCTGTGAGCGCACGTGACGGCAGTGTTTTGATCGCTTCTTCGGGCACGATGACCATCACCCGCGTGCAGGCGGAGTCAGGCGATATTGGGCTGTTGTCTGCCGACAAGATCGTTCCAAAGGCAGGATCGGGCGAGACAGCGCAGATACAGACAGAAGGGTCTGCCTACCTTGCCGCCAAGTCTGGCATCGGGGGCTTTGGCCTCGACCGGCTCTTGGTCGATGCAGCCGCTGTTTCGGCCACCAATATCGAGAGTGGTGATGTGGTCTTGTCGGGAGTCGAGTCGCTAACGCTTGGGGCTCAGGGCGTGCGTAACTACTCTGCCAATGGCGACTGGGTAGTCTTGATGGGTGGGCAGGGTGCAGTGCTTGGTAATTCCGGTCGCTCGATCGTGGCCCAGGGTACGCCGCCACGGGTTGCCCTCTTTGAGGGCCGTTCAACGGTAACGCAGGATCTCTTGCCCGCGCTCACCGGTGGTTCGTCTCAGGGCGCCTCGAGCCAGCCCAATGCGGCGCTGTTGCCGTCGGTGATTACGCAGTCACAGTTGCAGTCACTGCGGTCAGACCTCGTGAAGATATTTAACGTAGCGGGTACCGGGTCGTCTTCATCGGTTACGGTCAATGAGCGGGTGATCAACGATTGGGCCAATCGTGTAGGTCTGCAGTCTGGGCCCGGTTCTGTTCCGTATGAGACTGTGCGCACTTTGTTGCAGAATCTGATGCGCAATCAGGCGGGTACGGAGTCCCAGGCGGTCTTGTCGCGCTTGAACCAGAAGATCGCCCAAGACTGGGCTGCACGTAATGTGAAGCAGCTTACCGAGCAGCTTTCTTCAGAGGCCTCGCTTCTCAGCGCCGAATATGAGTCGCTGACAGAAGAGGTAACTGCCTCGGCGGTGGCAGCGGTCGGCCAACGGTTTGCGATAGAAGGCGCTTCTGTATTCGATGGCGTTCTGCCCATTGATGCTACTGCGGCGCTTATGGATGCAGCGATGACATCGGTTCAGTCGCCCAAGGCCACCCAGGCCAGTCGTTATGTGCCGGCGGATTTCGAGAGCTATCGGGGAACCTCTGGCGGAAGTTCTTCGGCTACGCCTTCCGATGCCTCCAAGGGCGGTGCCACCCCTGCTGAGGCTAAGCAGCCAACAGGTTCGCAGGAGCCCGCCTCTCAGCCCGCTTCACAACCAACTTCGCAACCCACCTCTCAGCCTTCCGCTCCACAGGGAGGAGAAGAGAAGCCATCGTCGTCGGGTACTGGGCCGGCAGCGGGTAGCGGGAGCGGGCAGGATGGGGCTGGCGCAACCTCAGAGGCAACGCCTGCAGCACCGGCAGTCTCCAGTCTTGACTGGTTAAACGCCTTATTGGCAAAGGCCCGAGAGGAGCCGCCAGAGGGCAGCGCATAGTCAAGGGGTGAGTGGTAGTCTTGATGCCTGAAACAGACTTCGTAAAGGAGCGAGGGTGCAGGCATCAAGACTCCACAGTTTTCTTCAAGGCATCCGGGTTGTAGACCTGTCGCGCTATCTGCCTGGGCCCTTGGCCTCTCTCATGCTTTCAGACCTGGGCGCAGCGGTAATTAAGGTGGAGTCGCCGCAGGGCGATGGCCTAGAGACGCTTGGGCCACTGCGTGCAGATGGCCGCTCCGCCTGGCATGAGGCCATTAATGGCGGCAAGGAGATTCTTCGTCTCGACCTGAAGCAGGCCGAAGACAAAGAGCATCTCTGGCAATTGCTGGATGATGCCGATATTGTGTTGGAGTCGTTTAGGCCTGGTGTCCTTGCAAAGATGGGCTTTGCGGTGGAGGCGATGCGCCAGCGTAACCCCCGACTCATTGTGGCCTCGTTGTCTGGCTATGGCCAAGAGGGCCCTTTGTCGCAGGCAGCGGGCCACGATATCAACTACCTTGCAACCGCGGGTTTTTTAAGCGACGTGGGTTCAGATCGGCAGACCCCCGCGCTGGTATCGCCTCCGGTTGCAGACACTTTTGGGTCGATGTTTGCGCTCTCAAGTCTTCTCGCCGCGCTCTATGCGCGCGAGAAGACCGGCGAAGGCTGCTATATCGATCTGGCCTTGGCCGATGCCGTGGCACCGATTCTTACCCTGGCATTCTCAGAGCTCGCCGCGCCGACGCAGCGGGCTGCGCGGGCTGAGGATTTTTTGTCGGGTGGCTGGGCCTGCTACGGAATCTACCGCTCTTCCGATGGCCGTGAAGTCGCCCTCGGTGCCATAGAGCCGAAGTTCTGGGCTGCCTTCTGTGAGGCCGCAGGTCGTCCCGACTGGGTAGCGCGTCAGCAGGAGCCGCTTCCGCAGCAGGCGTTAAAGGCAGAGGTCGCCGCATTCTTTGGGGCCCAGCCCCTTGAGGAGATTCTTTTGCGCTTTGCCGAGGCTGACTGCTGCCTCTCGTCGGTGTTAGACATTGCATCGGCGGCACAGACGCCCCATGCACAGGCACGGAGAATTGTGCAGCGTACGGAAGATGGTCTGACACAGGCGTTGTTCCCCGTCTGGGTAGACGGCCAGCCGCCGTCAGCGCGTGCCCCATTCCGAGTCCGAGTGATACCGAAAAATTCTCAAGAAGGAAAACAACAACCATGATGACGAGAGGACGGCGTTGGCTTCTTCGGGGTGCAATCTCTTTTGCTGTGCTCTTGGCAGTGGCGGCGGTTGCGCTGCAGCTTACCGGGCATGGCTACTTCTGGACGGCATTGCGATACACCTATCTGCAGGGCCATACAACGGCCCATATCGATGACGCCCGAAATTTTGCGCAGTCCGAGGTGGCAGCAGGCAGCCCAAGTACGTGGGTGGGTCGTACTGCTAACCCACCCGCATCGGCGATATCGGCCCAGACGGCCGCACTGCTCGCCTCTCAGAAGGCCACTGCATTTCTCGTGGCCCATAATGGGGCGTTGGTGCATGAGGCGTACTTCGCGCCCTATTCGGCAGAGAGTCGTACCAATATCTTCTCTGTGACAAAGACGGTTACCACCATGCTGTTGGGGCGGGCGGTGCAAGAGGGGCTCATTGCATCGGCGGAAGAGCCCCTGGGCCGGTGGGTACAAAACTATGCGCAGCATCCTCTGGGCCAGAAGGCCACGCTGCTGCAGTTTTCCGGCATGACCTCCGGCCATGCCTGGAACGAGAACTACTACCTGCCCTTAAACGAGACTACCGAACTCTACTTCGGCGGCGATGCGGCGGGTACGGTGCTGCGTATGGGGTTTGAGGCCGAACCGGGTAGTCGATACGAGTACAGCAGTGGCTCCACCCAGGTGCTTGGCGTGGCACTGAAGAATATTCTTGCGGAGAAGCTACCCGGCGTCACGCTCTCCGACTACCTTTCGACGCGACTATGGCAGCCCTTGGGCATGGAGGGCAGTGCCTCGTGGAGCCTCGACCGTCCACGGGCCGAGGGGGGCATGGAGATGACCTATTGCTGCCTCAATGCCACCGCGCGCCAGCTTGCGAGGCTTGGCCAGTTGTTGCTACAGAAGGGGAACTGGCAGGGGCAACAGCTTCTCCCGGAATCTTTTGTAGAGACCATGACCCAGAGTAATGGCCACGTGCCGTTTTATGGCCATGGCCTATGGCGCGATCCCGACCACAGTCCGAGTTATTACTTCATGCAGGGCCATCTTGGACAATATGTGATTGTGGTGCCCGAGGCGCAGCTGGTTATTGTGAAGATGGGTGCTCGCCGCGATAAAGCCTTCACCCGTTATCCCGGCGCTTTGCAAGAGGTGCGGCAGTATGTGGCCGAAGGAAGGCGGCTAGCGGGGCTGGCTCGCAGGCAATACTGAAATACGCTATTACGTACGCAATTGCTGAACTACTCTTATTTCGTAGTCGTTAATCAGTTTTTTGAAGTACTTGTAGACATCAGCCATCGTTACATTCAGCTGGATGCTGGAAAAGCCCTCGTCGCCTTTATCTAGCGGAATCACGCCAGTGGCTACACTTTTGAAGTGCTCGGGATCTTTGTGCCTAATGGGCTGGTAGGCATCGATGGCCGCGAAGATATCGTCTAGGGTATAGCCATAGTCTCTCGTGAGGACCATCAAATCGTAGATGTCTCGGGATTTCACGCGGTCGTAGACAACGATGCTTTTCATAACAAGAAGCCCATCAATACCCAGCACATTAAACCCCCCCTCGGAAACCACCACCTTGGGGGCTGACTTCAGGAAGTCAATCTGTGCCTTCGGTCGATCACCTTCATTGCGAGAATGAAACGTTACCTTGGCACCATCAATGAGGTAGTCCTGAATGTAGTGGTCAAGATTCTCTGATGTATTGATCTTGAATCCCAGCTTTTGCTCGGGTGTGATCAGGCTTTCAATCTTGGCGCCACCTGCAGCTAAGTTATCTAGGAGTCCATCGATCGCCCTGATGGGTAACTTATCGCCAAAGATGTTGAAGTCCAGGTCTTCGCTGATCCTGTGCCCGATTTGCAGGGCCAATGCAGTGCCACCGACCAGGGTGAAGCCAGCTAGTCTTGGGTCGTCCTTGAGGCGAGCAAAGTTCTTCTGCGTTGCCTCTGGCATGAATTCTCGTCTGAGCTCATGCATGCGTACCATCCTGTGAGGCACGCAGGCCTTTGCTGATGTTGCTCAACATCCTAGCCACACTGGCAGCGGCCAAGGGATCAAACGTACGCCGCTTGAATGCGCGTTTGACTTTGGGGACGCCGTAGTAAAAGCACAGCCGTGCCACATCCTCGAACTTGTGTTTTTCCAGTACCTTCCCGATCAGCACATCGTCCCTGATGTTTGGGTTGGACCAGTCGTACGCACCTGACAAACCGATCGTGACGGATTTGCGTGGCGCATTGGCTTGTTTGATGGCGGTACGCAGCCACGCCGGGATCTGCGCGGCATAGCTGTCAATTTCCCCTTCGGCCCAGTCTCCAGTGGTGCGCTGTATCTCCAGTGTCGTGAGGTTTTTCATGCCCTGGGCCCATAGCGCAAGTAAAACCTTGCCCTTGGCGCTGGCAGCGAGCTGGACTTTCCTCTGGCTCATACGTTGGAACTGCACAGTGTGCCCCGCAGCCTTGAGGGTGCGTGACAGGCCTAGGGTGGGCACCACTAAGACCTCGCCCGACTCTATAGAGCGGGCAGTAAGCCCCACGAACTCACCTGTCTTGTGCGCAAGGGCGCTGGCCACTGTTTGCGCATCCACACGCTGGCCAGCGGCGGCATAGAGCCCCCTGGCCACCCGCACTATGGTTCCGTCTTTCATCAATCGAAAGAGCGCCTGATCAACCGCAGCACGCGTTCCCGCTGACAAGAAGTCGGCGCTAGAGAACACCGCCCCTGGAGGCTTGGTTTTAATGGCCTGTCTGACTATTTGAGATGTGCTCATGTCAGAAATTCTATGTTTTTTTAATACAGTGTCAATTTTTATTGTTGATCTCAGTCGTAAACGAGTCCCACCGCACCGTTGACTGACATTCGCCCTGCGCACAAACGACGCTCACCGCGGCCTCCCGCGCCCAATCCACGCCTGTACCTCTCCGAGGGTAATCCGATACCGTGCGCAGTTGTACGGCGTGAGGGCAGTACAGAGCAACTTTCGTGGTCATGTGGGAATCTCCTAAGGATGGATTGATGCTTAGCTTAGGAGGGTACGGATCCCATGGATGATCAAGCATCTAGGCACATGGGGGTGCCTAAGAACAACACTGGTTTGGATCAGAAGAACACGAGGAAAAATATAAAAGTCTGCGCTGTTATACTTTTTTCAACGCCATAAATTCTTAAATCATTGAATTTATTGGGTTATTTGGTGGGTCGGGCGAGACTCGAACTCGCGACCAACGGATTAAAAGTCCGCTGCTCTACCGACTGAGCTACCGACCCCCAGCTTCTTCGTGAGAAG
>JBJOHS010000057.1:0-4289 GCA_046047535.1 Pseudomonadota bacterium | reverse complement strand
GGGTCTTTCGATAGGCCTCAGGCATAAAGTCTTGCGGCTCTATGCGGCCATCGGCGTCAATCTTGGCCTCAAATGCCGCGTTGAGGGCAGCCTCTTCGGCAGACGCCGCACCCACCGTTTTCAAGGCGGTAGGGTCGGTGGTAAATGACTGGGTATACATAAGCGATGTCCTTTCTAAAAGCCTAAAAAGAGTCGTGGGCTGGCACCTTGCGCTGTATCAAAGACTACGAAGAAGGGCTAGGAAGAAGACGGGGGCACCCAAGCCGCCGGGCGTTTTTCAAGAAACGCCGCGAAGCCCTCTTTGGCTTCAGGCGTGGCACGTAGCGCCGCAATACGACGGGCAGTCTCGGTACTGACTGCCTCTGCGATGGGCTGACCGACAACGGCACGAATCAGGTCTTTAGAGGCCTTCTGGGCCAGGGGCCCACCGATGAGAATCGCCTGAACAATCTCATCGATCTTGGCATCCAGGCCATCGAGCGGCGCAACCTCGTGGACAAGGCCGATCTCACGGGCCCGCTCCGCAGAGATACGCTCCGCGGTCTGAAAGTATCGATAGGCCTGCCGAGGACCAATCGCACGCAGCACATAGGGGCTGATTACCGAGGGCATGATGCCGAACTTGACCTCAGAGGTGGCGAAGAAAGCATTGTCGGCCGCCACCGCTATATCGCATGCAGCAGTAAGACCAGTACCGCCACCCAGGGCGGCACCCTGCACCCGGGCAATGGTGGGCTTTGACATCTCCGAGAGACCCCGCAGCATGCCCGAGAACTTCATGGCATCGGCATAGTTGTCTTCCTGTGAACACTCTGCGGCCCGCTTCATCCAGTTGAGATCGGCCCCCGCAGAAAAGTTCTTTCCTCGCCCTGCCAATACCACCACGCGTACGCTGGCATCGGCATCGAGTGCCCTGCAGGCGGCACCGAGTTCATCGATGAGCTGCTCGTTAAAGGCATTAAAGACCTCGGGACGATTCATCCAGAGGGTGGCCACCCCTTTACGCTGTTCGATCTCAAGGGTCTGATACTGAGACATAGGAAACTCCCGACCTAGCGATTCTTAAACGCCGGCTTGCGCTTCTCGACAAAGGCGGCCATGCCTTCTTTCTGGTCTTCGAGCGCAAAGCAGGCATGGAAGGTACGCCGCTCAAAGAGCAGACCTTCGTTAAGTGAAGACTCATAGGCGCGATTCACCGACTCTTTGACCATCATGACCACCGGCAAGGAAAAACCCGCGATGGTGGCTGCGGCCTTCAGTGTCTCGTCGAGCAGTTGATCGGCAGGAAAGACGCGCGCGACAAGCCCAATACGCTCGGCCTCGGCCGCGTCAATCATGCGTGCGGTGAGACACATGTCCATGGCCTTGGCCTTACCGACTGCACGTGGAAGACGTTGCGTACCGCCTGCACCCGGCAGAATGCCAAGCTTGATCTCCGGCTGGCCAAATTTTGCAGTGTCACTTGCGTAGATCATGTCGCACATCATGGCCACCTCGCAGCCGCCGCCTAAGGCAAAGCCAGAGACGGCTGCAATGACGGGCTTGCGGGCTGTACGGATGCGCTCCCAGTTACGGGTAATGAAGTCGGTCTTATAGGTGTCCATGTAGCCGTAGGACTTCATGAGCCCAATGTCTGCGCCCGCGGCAAAGGCCTTCTCGTTGCCCGTAAGCACGATGCAGCCGATATTCTCATCGGCCTCAAACTGATCTACCGCGCGGCCAATGCCATCGACCACCTCGTTGTTGAGTGCATTAAGTGCATCGGGACGGTTGATACGGATAAGGCCGACTTTTCCGTGGACCTCTGTAAGAACGACGTCGGACATGGGCTGGTTTCCTTTTTAAGTGAGAGTCTCGTGGGTAATCGTAGTCGCGAAGCAAGAAGACGTTGGCCTAAACCCGTTCGATCACCATGGCGATGCCCTGCCCCACGCCAATACACATGGTGCACAGGGCGTAGCGGCCTTTGCGTCGGGCAAGTTCTATGCTGGCGGTGGTGGCCAGACGTGCGCCACTCATTCCTAAGGGATGTCCCAAGGCAATCGCGCCGCCATTCGGGTTCACATGGGCGGCGTCATCGGGGAGACCCAGATCACGCAAGACCGCCAAGGCCTGCGCGGCAAAGGCCTCGTTCAGCTCGATAACATCCATCTGGTCCAGGCGCAGTCCGGTCTGGGCTAAAACCTTGCGTACGGCAGGCGCCGGGCCGATGCCCATAATTCGGGGGGCAACGCCCGCCGTGGCCATGCCCACCACACGGGCGCGCGGGGTTAGGCCGTGGCGCTTAGCGGCCTCTTCAGAGGCCACCACGAGGGCACAGGCGCCATCGTTGACCCCTGAGGCATTACCTGCCGTCACGGTGAGTTCAGGCCCGTTGACACCCTTGAGCTTTGCCAGCATCTCGCGCGTGGTCTCCGGCCGGGGATGCTCGTCGGTGTCAAAGACCACCGGGTCGCCTTTTTTACGTGGCAGCGTTACCGGCACAATCTCTTCTGCAAAGCGCCCCGCTGCCTGCGCTGCCGCCCACCGCTGCTGGGACCGTAGGGCAAACGCATCCTGATCTTCGCGGCTGATATGAAAATCTTCGGCCACATTGTCTGCCGTCTGAGGCATCGAATGGGTCTCGTAGCGCTTCTTCATCTCGGCGTTAGGAAAACGCCAGCCAATGGTGGTGTCATAGATCGCGGCCTGACGCGACCAGGCGGCATCGGCCTTACCCATCACAAAAGGCGCCCGCGACATACTCTCCACCCCACCGGCAATCATGAGCGCGGTCTCCCCAGCCTTAATCGATCGCGCCGCCAGGCCCACCGCGTCGAGCCCTGATCCACAGAGCCGGTTGACCGTGGTTCCGGGGACCTCGACGGGAAGACCCGCCAGGAGACCTGCCATGCGGGCCACATTGCGATTGTCTTCGCCCGCCTGGTTGGCACAGCCAAAGATAATGTCATCGACCAGGGCCCAGTCCACACCCGGGTTGCGTTCCATAAGCGCATTGAGCGGAAGGGCTGCGAGGTCGTCGGTGCGCACCGTGGCAAGGGTACCGCCATAGCGCCCGATCGGGGTGCGGATGGCATCGCAGAGGAAGGCGTCGGGCATGGTCTGTTCTTTCTTGAAGGCTTTGTAGTGGGGGCTATGCGCGTGGGGGCTGCTGTCTGTTGGGGTGCTAGGCGTGTCCGGTCGTGGCCATGGCTAGACCTGTTTGGGCCGCTCGTCAAAGACGCGCTTGGCCTTGCCCACTTCGGTTCGGGGCAGGCTATCGACGGGCAGCACGGTTACCTTGGTGGTGACCCCTACCAGCGTCTTCACGCGCTCGGCAAGCGCCCCGCCTACCATGGGATGATCAGAAGGCGCTAGACTGGCCGTGGCCTCTCGTTGCAGCTCACACCGCACCTCAAGGTTATCGAGATGGCCATCACGGGTGATGATCAGCTGATAATTTCCAGAAAGACGTGCGTCACGCAAGATAAGCTCTTCAATCTGACTCGGAAAGACATTCACGCCCCGAATAATCATCATGTCATCCGAGCGCCCGGTGATCTTGCCCATACGACGGAACGACCGCGCCGTGGGCGGCAGCAGACGGGTGAGGTCTCGGGTGCGGTAGCGAATCACGGGGAAGGCCTCTTTGGTGAGCGAGGTGAAGACGAGTTCACCAAGCTCTCCATCGGGCAGTACGGCACCTGTCTCTGGGTCAATAATTTCTGGGTAGAAATGGTCTTCCCAGATTACCGGGCCGTCTTTGGTTTCTACACATTCACTGGCCACGCCGGGGCCGATGACCTCGGTGAGCCCATAAATATCGACCGCATCGATACCCAGTTTGCGCTCGATCTCTCCCCGCATGCCCTCCCCCCAGGGCTCGGCCCCAAAGATGCCCACACGCAGAGAGATATCCTGCGGCGTAATACCACGCCGCTCAAACTCTTCTGCGATAACGAGCGAATAGGAGGGCGTAACCATGATGATGTCGGGACGAAAATCGACAATCTGGGTGACCTGCTTTTCGGTCTGCCCGCCCGACATGGGTACCACCGTGCAGCCCAGCCGCTCAGCGCCGTAGTGCGCGCCTAGGCCTCCAGTAAACATGCCATAGCCATAGGCCACGTGCACCATATCGCCAGGCCGGCCGCCTGCCGCACGAATGGAACGCGCAACGAGGTTCGCCCAGTGGTCAAGGTCACGCCAGGTATAGCCCACCACAATCGACTTGCCCGTGGTGCCACTAGAGGCATGCAGCCGCGCCACCTGCTCACGCGGTACAGCAAACAACCCAAACGGGTAATGAT
>JBJOHS010000056.1:0-30030 GCA_046047535.1 Pseudomonadota bacterium | reverse complement strand
CCAAAGTAGGAAATAAATTCGTTGCAGAGTGCTGCAGAAAATGCCCCGCCGTGCGGAGTGCCATTGGCTCCGTCGCAGAGAACGAAGACGGGTCGTTCCGGCGCCGCGGTGGCGAAGGCGTCAAAGCCCATAGCATGCCCCTCTTCGGCCGGGGCCTCGTTGATAACCTGCCCCCAGCAGACGGCACCGAGTTCAGCCATGGCTCGCCACAGTTAGAAAAATTCAGCCATCGCGCCTCTGCCTATAGCGCCTTGGGCCGCGGTGTCGCAAGACTCGCGCTGCGTCTTTCTCCTCCAAGCCGACAAATTTCTACAACAGGAAACTCCGAGGGCCGTCTGGCCTCTGAGGCGGGTAGCTTGGCATCAGGCGTAACGCCAAAGACGAGTTGAACCTCGGCATGTCGGGCGATGGAATAGAGGCTCCCCGGACGAAGCATCTGACCGCTTGAGGTTAGGCATGAGAGTGTTGCAGCATCGTGGAGAAAAAAATACGTGTCTTCCCCGACGCTTACCACCACGAGATGTCTACGGGAGACAAAGGTACCGTGTAGTGCCACAAACTGCAGTGCCCCAAGCTCATGGGCCGGGGGGGACTCACGTCCAATGAGAAGCGGGCTCTGCACCTGAATCTGCCGCTCGCCTTTTTCATCGTGGATACGGAGTACCAGTCGCTCATTGGTGTGTCCGGCTATCGGGCCTGGGTTCGTTGATGCGGGCTGTGTCGGAGAAGCCTTTTGACTTCCAACCGGTCCGCCGGCGCGCTGCGTTGTATCTCCGCCAATAAACGGCTCAGTGCTTCCGCCGAGCGGGTTGCCGACCGCACTGGCCGCCTGCTGGGCGGATTGCGCGATCGGATTTGTCTTTGCAACGGGGCCCTTGAGTGAGATCGAGGCGACATAGGACAGGCGACGGCCGCGCAGAGAGATCTGAAAGGATTCTTCATCGCTTGGGGACTCCAGGCTTGCCTCGTTAAACTGCACGGACGGCTGCATGTCTGGGGCTACCAGCACCGTTGCACCCCGCTCGGAGCGATACTCTTTTTCGAGGATGGAGCGGAAGAATTGGGTCTTAAAGCCTGGGTCAATCTCGCTATGTAGTCGTAGAAACTTCTCTAAGGCGGTTGCTGCGTCTTTGTCCTGTGGCGTAATCACCACCGAGTCGATGAGGAACACACTCTTCTCTAGAATGCTGGTGAGGTAGTGGGCCTGTTTTTCCTCGAGACTCGCTAAGACGGCCTGCGAAACAATGCCTTTGAGCTCCAGTCCGATGGCGTCGGCCATATGGTCAGCCGAGCCCATACGGTTTTTCGGACGCCCGGCAGCGTCGGCAGACCAGGGTTTTAGAAATTTGAAGAGGGCCATGGCGAAGCCGTGAGAACAGTGACAGAGTAAGGGGCGTATGGGAATCGGCGGAGCAGCATCACAGAGAGAGGATATGCCAAGTCTGGGGAAGCGGGGGGTTTCGGCTTGGCTGGCCCTCTGGATCGCAGGCATCTGTGGTCTCCTCTGTGGCCTCGGCTTCTGGTTTTTTCTGCCCGACGCGCGCGATGGACGTGAACTGGCTCTTGCCCTGGCCGCCCAGTCTGCGGCGCCGTCGGCGGGGCAGGGAACCGTGGCGGTGAGAGGCCGCGGCGCTCCCGATGATGCCTATGCCGCCGAAGCACTCTGCCGGGCAGTGGTAGGGCAAGATCTACAACGCGCAGACTGTCGCCTCGGGCGGGTACTCGACCTACAGCAGAGGGACACCCAAGACGTAGAGGCCAGCCTTTTTTCGTCGGCCCTGGCTCGGGCGGAGAAGCAGCTTGGCCTGAAGGTTGCCCAGTACACCGCTATTCGGGATGCCCTGATTCCCGCACTACAGGGGTCGAATCGGAGCTGGCTTGTGGGCGGCCTTGAGCTGCGCCTTGCACGTCTTACAGCGGTGCAGTCGCAGCCGAGTATTTCTTATTCCGAGCTATTCGATGTCCTACTTCTTGCAGAGGGCCTTCGTTACGATTCATTTTCCGGTCGGTTTTCAGCGCAGCGTTGGGATGTTGCCCGATTGCTCGATACTTCTGGCCAGATTCGTGCGCGGGCAGAGCATCTGCAGCAGGTGCTGCGGTGGCTCCCCGTGGTGATCGGTCTGGCGGTCTTCGTTCTCGTCTTGTCTTGTCTTGCCTGGATTGGCTGGATGGCCGGCCTAGTTGCCTTGGTCTTCTCTGTGCTGGCTGGACTTGGACTGCTGATCGTGGCCGATGCGAGCCTGCGGTTTGGTCAAGGGTCGCCTGTCTACTTGCTCAATCCTTTTTCCTACGCGCTTGAGCGCCAGGCCTGGGTCGTAGTCGGGGGCCTTCTCCTGCCAGCAGTCTTTCTCTTTACTGCGCAGGGGCTTGCCCATCGGCTGCCTCCGTTGGCGTCAGCCTCTCGCCGATGGCTGCCCGTCATCCTGGGGTTTCCGATGGTCGCTACTGCGCTGGCCTATGGGCTGATGGGGCCTGCCGCGGGGTCTGAGGCACTGAAGCTGACAGCCTGTCTTTTTGGGGGGCTCGTTACGACCTGGTTCGCCCGTCAGACCTACCTGGCCCGCAAGGTGGTACCCACGATTTTTTCGCTGCGTTCCTTCTGGACAAGCCTTTCAGAAATCTTCTCTGGTCAGACCCCTCCCTCGCCGCAACGCTTTTTGCACACCAGTCTTTTTCGGGCCTATCTGGGGCTCTTTGTACTCGGCCTGCTGACAGTCGCCGCGGCCGCTCTGGTATTTAGTGATTTTGGGGGCACCCTGGTCAGTGGCCTGGTCTTTGTTGCCCTGGTCTTTATTCTTTTTGGGTTGCGGCTCGCCCTTGTTTTTCTCTTGGCAGCCACCTTCGCCGGCGCGATTGCCCTGCTCACCGAAAAAGTTCAGGCGCGGGTACAACTCATGCTCGACCCGATGACAGCCTCGGTGAGTGACTTTGCGCGACTCATTAAGTTTTCTGAGGCGGGACAGCCGAGCGGCTATGGGCTTGGATCCATTCGATGGTGCAGTTTCGAGGGCGCCTGTCTTCCCATTCAGGCCCTTAGTGATTATTTCCCGGTACTGCTGTCTGGTGCCTTGGGGCTTGCCGGCGCTGCCCTAGTATTTTTGGTGTTGGTTGGACTCTATATCGGGCTCATGGCCCGGGCGATGGTCGGCTTTGCCTCTGGGCTTGGCCCTGTCTCCCTGCTCTTTGCAACCGCGTTTTTCTTGCTTCTCGCGGCCTTGAGCCAGACGGTAATTACCTACTTTGGGAACTGGCGGCTCGCGCCACTCACAGGCCTGGGGCTGCCTCTCATGAGTATGGGCTGGTCTTCGATGGTCTCGGTGGTCTTGGGTCTTACGCTTCTTGCGGTCGCACTGTCTCTGGGGCGCAGCCCTCGGGGTCTATCGGGAGCACGTGGTCGATGACTTTCTCTCGTCAACTGATTCAACGACTCCTTTTGCTTCTGCTGCTTCTCGCCCTGGGCCTCTTCGCGGTTGTTGTCTCCCAGCGCAGCCTTCTGGAGAATTCGGCCCTGGCGGACCGTGATATTTTCGTTCCGGAAATCCGCGTCCAACGGCTAACAGCGATCAGCCAGGCCCTGGCCGCACCGATTCAGTCTGGCGCGTTGGCGGCTGACGTATCTTTTGATCAGGCCTGTGGTGGCCGTCCCGCCGCATTGCTGACACAGCGGGTTGCTCTGGGGCTGGGCCTGCCATCTCTGGCCGATGCCCACCAGCGTCTTGGTGCGGCCTTTGTAGCCGCCCAGGCCTTGGTACCACAAGCATGCCGCGGTTTTTTGTCGGAGGTGGATCTGGTATTGCGGCACCCCGCCTTACTTCGTGAGGGCGCGCCTCAGGCGCTCCATGCGCTTGTCTCCCAGACCCTGACAGAGCGGGTCTCCTGGAACTCAGTTCCGCCCTGTCTCTATCTGCGTGATCAGGGGCAGCTCTTCTACCTCCGAGGCCCACAGGGGTATTGCCTCGATCCCAGTCCATCCCGACCGTCTGGGTTTCAGGCGCCTCGGATAGTGGAGCAACCCACAAGGCTGAATACGCCGCCAGCTGAGATAAGGCTGGGTACTGAACTGGCGCTGGGCGCCTCGACGCGACAGCTTGTGCAGCGCGCCTACGCGCAGTTGCTTGATCCGCAGGCGGTCGTGGGTCTGCCCTCCGAGGCCCGGCGCCTCGGGCTTACTCTGCATCCTGGCCTATCCCGGGTACTCGATGGCTTTGATGACTGCTGGAGTCAACCCGGCGGCTGCTTGCGTCTCAGGATGCCGGCATTAGATCGCACCGCAGGCGCAACGGTTGTTCTGCTCAATGCCGAGACCGGTGCGATTCTCGCGATGCGCTGTTACGGGCCAGTCTGCAGCAGCCCTGCCGTTCGGCAGGCCGAGCCCCTTGCCGCTGCGCTTCTTGAAGCGCCCCCCGCGTCTGTGGCGAAGCTCTTTTTTAGTCTTGCTCTTGCGGAGTCTGGGGCGGCACCCCGCGATCTGCTACTCCAGATCAAGACCTCGGGTCAGCTCGATCCGACAGTGGTCAAGCGCAACGAATGGTGGGAACGGGCGGCACTCTGTGATCTTCAGAATCGCGTCGCAGGCGCAGTACCTCATTCTTGTCTCCTGCCCGCTCGCGCTATGGCAATGTCGGAGCGGTTTTTTTGGAACACACAGTGCGCGACGGATCCGTCTGCCTGCGGTCGTGTTGCCCTCTCCCCTTTTTCTCAGGGCATGCCCGGGTTTATGGGTGTTCTAAGGCCGATCGTAAATAACACTGATGCGACTCAGACCGCCCCTACTGCTGCGAAGGGCAAGGCTCGGCCGGCTGATCTGACTTACCTTAATTGGAATGACTACAACCGTATTCGTGCGACCGGCGGGCAGACGACGATTGGCGCTCCCTATCGCCATGCCTCAGCAGCGGTTCAGGCGGTTCTTGGCGCCGCAGAGTCCCGTAGCAGCGCGCTTGGTCTTGCAGGGGTTTCCAGTGGAATCTATCTAGCCTCTCAGGGGCGGTCACCTAGGATTCCTTCTCTGCTGGTCGACCTCCAGTCGGTCGAGGCGAGGCCGTTATCCGCATCTTCGGCATCGTCCTCCGGGGAGGCGAGGTCTGGGAGGCTGGGGTCTGAGGAACGTGCGCTGGCTGCTGCCGCGCGGCTGGTACGTCAGGGCATGACCAAGGTAATGACCCCCGCCGAGTCCGGCTGGTCGGGGGAGGGCACCGCATCGCCTGCGTTTCGGTTGAGCTTTGGCCGCACCTGCACGGCAGACTGTCCGATAGAGGCAAAGACAGGGACCGTCAGCGCCCGCGACCCCCGGTACGCGGGCACAACCACCTTTACCGGACTGATAGATCTTCCGCGCCTACGCCAACTGATTGGCCCGAAGGCCGCGGGGCTCTCAGACTTACCACCGACGATAGCAATGGGCCTGATTGTCTTCTCGGCGAATCCAGCAGATGCGCCTCGAGGACACGGTGCGAGTCAGTTAGCCATGCATGTGGTGCGCGAGATTCTCGCCCCAGACGGCCTTGATCCGGACACGAGGCAATCCCCATGAAGACCTTGAAGGACGATCAGACCTTGGTCTTTGCCGCAGAGAGCTCAGCGGCCGCACAACTCCTTGCCTTCGCAGTCTTTATTCGACAGCACGACCTTCGGCAGATCCGGTTCTGGGTACGAATTCCTAGGCCGATCTTTCAGGCGATTCCCGCTGATCAATTCAAGGAGATCTTCTCTGACCTCATGCTTGAAGATGATCCCGATATCGAACGGCGGATGCGGGTGTTTGTCTCTGCCGAGCCTGGCTTTGGGCTCGGATTAGAGGCCTTGGGGGCGGGCGGAGGAGGACTGCCGACGCTCGACGGGGCCACTGCCTGAGCCACCATCACGGCTTGAGTAGCGTTCGTGGTCTGACGGTACTGCGGTTGCTGAGCGTGCGGTAGTTTCTGAGGTCGCCGGAGTTGCTGAAGGCGCTGGAGGGGGCGCAGCGACAGGCGATGGCGATGCGGGAGAAGTCTGGGGGGCGCCTATGGAGGAGGGTTCAGTAAGCCGCTGGCGTACCTGGTCGCAGCCTGAAACGGCAACGGTGAATACAGGCAGCAGGCAGGGAAAGAGCAGTCGCGGGACGCACAGAGGCATATCCCCCCTCCTACGGGTTTGCGCCTTTGCGCATTGGCCGCGCATCATCGCCACACCATTCACTCCAAGATCCGGGGTAGAGGGCGCTTCCGACCAGGCCGGCAGCTTCCATGGCCAGCAGGTTGTGGCAGGCGGTAATACCTGAGCCACAGCTGTGTACGACTGCACTGGGGTCCTGGTCGCCCAGAAGTGCAAGGAACTCCTCGCGAAGCAGACTTGCTGGTTTGAACCGCCCATCTGGACCGAGGTTAAGCGTAGCAGGCCGGTTATAGGCGCCAGGAATATGGCCTGCGATGGGATCAAATGGTTCTACTTCGCCCCGGTAACGTTCCGGCGCACGGGCATCAATGAGACTTGCGATCTCCTGAAGTGATCCGGTCTTTACCCAGGTCTCAACCATCTCAAGATTCCACCGCGGGCATGCGGTGGGATGCACCGAGATCGGCTCAGAGGGTTCAGAGGCATTCTTTTCTGGCCGGCAATATTCCTCGGTCTGAAGTGGGCCGCCGGCGGCAACCCAGGCCTGTATCCCACCATTGAGAACCCCCACGCGCAGGTGGCCGATCCACCGGCACAGCCACCAGAACCTGGCCGCGTAGATGCCGCCGCTGCTGTCATAGGCCACCAACAGGGTATCTTCGGTGGCACCGAGTTCACGCAGGCGGGCCGCGAAGTCTTCCGCCAGGGGTAGGGGATGACGCCCCCCGTTGCTCGTGGTTGCCTCCCCGGCGAGGTCTTCGTCGACTGAGAGAAAAGCCGCATTAGGCAGGTGTCCCTGCGCATAGACCCGTAGACCCATGGTGGGGTCGTTGAGATCATGGCGTACATCGACAACAATCACCTCGTCCTCAGCGGCGATCAGTTCTTCGGGGCTAATCAGTGGATTCATGGTGCCTCAAAAGCGGCGTCGCCGAGTTGTCGACGGAGATACTCGTGAAAATGCAACATGCCGTCTTCCATGGGAGAGTGATACGGTCCGACCTCATTTCGTCCTGCACGCAACAAGGCCCCTCGTCCGCGGTCCATACGCAAGGCAATTTCGTCGTCTTCAATAACTGTTTCGTTATAGGCAGCCTGCTGGGCCTCAATGTAGCTGGGCTCAAAGTAGGCGATCTCTTCGGGGTAATAAAACTCCACCACGTTCATCGTTTCTTGGGGGCTGACCGGGTGAAGCGTGCTTACCACCAGCACTTTGGGATACCACTCCACCATGATGTTGGGATAGATCGTCATCCAGATTGCACCGAACTTTGGTAGCTCCCCATCGTGCATACGAAGCACTTCGTCATGCCACCGGCGATACACAGGGGTTACCGCCTTATCAAGATCGGTAATACCCACAGCCTGTATGTTGTAGTTCTCACCAAAGTGCCACCGAAGTCGGTTGCAGTCCACAAACTTACCGAGTCCCGGATGGAAGGGCACCACATGGTAGTCATCCATATAGACTTCGATAAAACTCTTCCAGTTGTAGGCGCAGCGATGCGTCTGGGCATTGTGAAAGACATACCCGTCAAAGCTGAGATGCTCAAAGAAGGGTGTCTTCGCAAGTTCGCCTAGGAGAGTCTGGTCACCTTCGAAAAGAAGACCGTTCCACTCGGAGAGGGCCTGCTTTTTAAGGTGCCTGCAGGGGTCTTCTTCAAAATGGGGCGCGCCAACCAGTCGCCCGTTCAGGTCGTAGGTCCAGCGGTGAAGCGGGCAGGCGATGGTCTGTGCCTTTCCGCGGCCTTCGAGCATGACCGCTTGTCTGTGACGGCAGATATTTGAGAGCAGAGATACTCCATTTTTTCCGTGCATGAGCACGCGCCCATGGTCCTCATGGGACAGGGTATAGAAGTCTCCCGGCTCGGGCACCATTAATCGATGGCCCACATATCCTGGGCCATGCGAGAAACAAGAAAGACGCTCTTGGGCAAGAAGAGAATCAGAGAAGTACGCGTGCACAGGAAGCTGTGCGGGGCTCGGCGCCAGCCGAGAAAAGGTTCCGACATCCGACATCAGAGTCCCCCTCCCAGTTAGACAAGAGCGAGGAGTATACCCTCAGGTATTCAATGAGAAGCCATGCGGATTGATGAAGGTCAATTAAAATGTAATAAAAAAATGACGTTTGTAAAAATTCATGAGGAGCATCCCCGCCGTGCCACGATCCGCCAGTAAAAAAGAACCTGCCGATCTGTCTATTCCAGATGACATTCAGGCGCTGGGCTTCGAGGCTGCTATGACGGAACTTGAGGCGCAGACGCAGCGACTTGAGTCTGGGCAACTGAGTCTGGCTGAGTCGCTTGCCGCGTATCAGAGGGGCGCTGCGCTATTGAAGCATGCGCAGGCGTTACTCGAGGCGGTGCAAGAACAGATTGATGTCATCGATGAGCAGGGTCAGCGCACGATGGCCCGCGCCGACTTCACGGCAGACCATGGCCGCTGATTCGGTAGACCTCACCCTCTGGCGCGAGCGGATTCAGGGTTCGCTGAAGGCGGTCGTTCAGTCGCACCTAACTGGTGTGGCGCCCCTGGCCGATAAGGCTCTCTCCCGACTCTGGCTCGCCATGCAGCACGGTGTCCTCAACGGCGGCAAGCGGGCGCGGGGGCTTCTCGTGATGGCTTCCTGCCAGGCTACTGGAGGGGATCCACTGGGCCCATTGGCCCTAAGAATCGCCTGCGCCCTAGAACTCGTGCATGCTTTTTCTCTGGTACACGATGACCTTCCATGTATGGACGATGATGATCTTCGACGCGGACAGCCGACTGTGCATGTGGCCTATGACGAGCCTACAGCGCTTCTAGTCGGTGATGCACTACAGAGCCTTGCCTTTGATCTTTTGGCCTCGGCTGAAGGGGTGCCGCCTTCGGTTCTGCTTCGCATGGTTGGCTGCCTTGCCCGGGCTACGGGGGCCGATGGTATGGCTGGTGGACAGGCGATTGATATCCATATGGTGGGCCAGGCATTGAATCAGGCATCGCTTGAAGATATGCATCGCCTCAAGACGGGTGCCCTCATTCGCGCCGCAGCCGAGATCGGCGCCTGGGCGGGCCCCCTGGGCGAAGACCCGGTACGGTGGCAGCAGATTTCCCGTTTTGCCCAAGATCTTGGGCTTGCCTTTCAGGTGCGTGACGATTACCTCGATGCGACTGCGAGTACGGCCGAATTGGGTAAGACGGCTGGCAAAGACCAGGCCTCGGATAAGCCGACATTTGTCGGCCTGCTTGGGTTGGAGGGCAGCGCCCGCTATGCCGATAGCTTGCATACGCGTGCCCTTGACCATATAAGAACACTGGGTGTTGAGGCGCATCCTCTGCGCGCACTGGCCCATCAATTGACGCATCGCCAGCATTAGTTCATTGTTGGCCTGCCGGGGGGAAATATAGACAATGACTGCACTGCTGAAGACCATCGATAGTCCGCTCGATCTGCGTGACCTCAATCGTCGTCAACTGAAAGATCTGGCCATGGAGTTGCGCGAGTATTTACTCCATTCGGTCTCGCGGACAGGGGGGCACCTCTCCTCAAATCTGGGTACGGTCGAACTCTCGATCGCGATCCATCATGTATTTCAGACGCCCTACGACCGCCTGGTATGGGATGTTGGCCACCAGAGTTACCCCCACAAGATTCTTACTGGTCGTCGCGACCAGATGTCTGGTCTGCGACAATTCGAGGGCATTTCCGGGTTCCCGCGGCGTATCGAGAGTGAATATGACCACTTCGGTACAGCACATTCTTCGACCTCGATTTCGGCTGCATTGGGTATGGCGTTGGGTTCGAAACAAAAGGGCGAGCATCTTGGCCCTAATCGCCGCCGGCATATCGCGGTCATCGGCGATGGGGCGATCAGCGCCGGAATGGCCTATGAGGCCATGAACAATGCGGGTATTCACAAAGACATTGATCTCTTGGTCATCCTCAACGACAACGAGATGTCGATTTCGCCGCCTGTGGGGGCCATGAGTAATTATCTGGCACGGCTTTTATCTGGACGCTTCTACTCGGCTGCTCGGGAGCTCGGCAAGCAGGTCCTGGGTGTAGTGCCTCCCGTACTCGAGATAGCCCGTAAGCTCGAGGGTGGTGCCAAGGGGCTCATCTCGCCGAGTACGCTTTTTGAGGAGTTCGGATTCAACTACTACGGGCCGATTGATGGTCATGATCTTGATGCGCTCCTTCCTGCCTTGCAGAACCTGCGTGAACTCAAAGGACCACAGTTTCTGCACGTCATCACGAAAAAAGGGCAGGGCTATGCGCGGGCCGAGGAGGATCCCATTGCCTACCATGGCCCCAGCAAATTCGATCCCTCGGTAGGTATTGTTGCTGCGGCGAGCCCAGCCAAGCCCACCTACTCAGCGGTCTTTGGCGAGTGGCTCTGTGATGCCGCCGCCGCTGACGATAAGGTGGTCGCGGTCACCCCGGCGATGCGTGAGGGGTCGGGAATGGTGGAGTTTTCTCAACGATTTCCGCAGCGATACCACGATGTGGCGATTGCCGAGCAGCATGCAGTGACTTTTGCGGCGGGTCTGGCCTGCGAGGGCCTGAAGCCGGTTGTAGCCATCTATTCCACGTTTCTGCAACGTGGCTACGATCAACTCATTCATGATGTAGCCCTCCAGAACCTGCCGGTCTTGTTTGCCATTGATCGCGCGGGTCTTGTGGGTGCTGATGGCGCCACCCATGCCGGTGCCTATGACATCAGCTTTCTGCGGTGCATTCCAAATATGACGATCATGGCGCCTAAAGATGAACTGGAATGTCGTGCCATGTTAAGTACGGGCCTGGTTTGCCCGGGGCCGAGTGCAGTTCGCTACCCCCGTGGTGCTGGCACTGGGGCGCCTGCCGGTAAGAGCCTCGCGCCTCTGCCTATCGGCAAGGCAGAGGTGGTTCGGCGTCGGAGTGGCACAGGCGTTGATGCCGGCCGGGTAGCAATCCTGGCATTTGGAAGCATGGTGGGTCCGAGCCTGAAGGCGGCGGAGGCAGTCGATGCCACAGTGGTTAATATGCGGTTTATTAAGCCGCTCGATGCGGAACTGTTGGCCCAGATGGCGCAGACCCACGACCTTCTAGTGACGGTAGAAGAAAATGTGGTGATGGGTGGTGCCGGCTCTGCCTGCGGGGAGTTTCTCGCCGCGCGCGCTGACCTTCCTCGTCTGCCACTGCTCCATCTTGGGCTTCCGGATCGTTTCATTGACCATGGCGATCATGCAAAGTTGCTTTCACGCGAGGGCCTCGACGCGGCCGGTATCGAGGCATCAATCCGGGCCCGACTCCAGTCAATGACGATTCCCCGGGCCGCGCAGGGGCCCGGCAACCCGGTTTCGCTTACACTCGTGTCATGAATACCGTGACTGATAAGGGTCTGTCGGCCGCCCGCCCGATGGCTGATGTGCAGGGCAGCCGCGACCATCGCAATCTTGCGATCGATCGTGTTGGGGTGCGCCGCCTTCGCTATCCTGTTCTGGTCCAGACGGCAGAGGGTACTGCCGCGTCTGTTGCAGACTTTAGCCTTTCCGTGGCGCTCGCGGCCGACCAGAAGGGCACCCATATGTCCCGATTCGTTGCCCTCCTAGAGTCTATGAATAAGCAGGGACGTGCTCTTTCTCCTGCAACAATGGCAGAACTGTCCCGCGACCTGTTGGCCTTACTGGAGGCACGTGAGGGCTCGATGTCGGCAGCCTTTCCGCTCTTTATAGAAAAAACGGCCCCTGTGAGCGGGGTCAAGAGTCTGATGGACTATCAGGTTGTCCTGGAGGCCGAATCGTCCACCGGTCGTGCTTCGGTGGCCGTCGAGGTTAGGGTCCCTGTAAAGAGCCTCTGTCCGTGCTCTAAAGAAATTTCTGATTACGGCGCCCACAATCAGCGCTCTGAGGTTACCGTGCGGGCCGTCTTTGCAGACGGCTGCGCCCCGACGCTTGAGGCCTTGATTCGAGTCGTTGAGAACCAGGCCTCTTGCGAACTCTGGGGGCTACTGAAGCGTCCCGATGAGAAGTATGTGACTGAACGGGCCTACGACAACGCCAAGTTTGTCGAGGACCTCGTACGAGACGTCGCACTCTCGGTGAAGGCCCTCCATGGGCTAGAGTCGTTCTCCGTCGAAGCAGAAAACTTCGAGTCCATTCATAACCACTCCGCTTGGGCGCGTATTACCGGTTAATCTCTGAAGTTGCCAAAGCCCAACGGAAGGTCGGTTACCTCTTTCTTAAGTAAGGCGATCGCAGCCTGCAGGTCGTCTCTTTTGTTCCCGGTAATCCGGACAGCATCTCCCTGTATAGAGGCCTGAACCTTCATTTTGCTGTCTTTGACAATACGCACAATCTTTTTGGCGTCTTCACCAGCAATGCCATGGCGCACGGTAATAACCTGTTTGATCTTGTCGCCCCCGATTTTTTGAATCTCCCCAATGTCCAGAAATCGCACGTCAACGTTGCGTTTGGCACATTTGGCAATAAGGACATCCCGAACCTGGCCAAGCTGAAATTCGCTGTCGGCAAAGGCGGTAAGTTCTCTATCTTTCTGCTCGACCTTGGCGCTGGAACCCTTAAAATCAAACCGGGTCGCAATTTCTTTAGAGGCCTGATCTACCGCATTACGGACCTCGGTGATATCTGCCTCTAGGGTGGCGTCGAACGAGGGCATGGTTATTTCACCGCTCTTTTCTTGGCTGCGGCGATGCGCATCCGCAGGGCATTGAGCTTGATAAACCCACCTGCATCGGCCTGGTTGTAGGCCCCTCCATCGTCATCGAAGGTGGAGATTCGCGCATCAAATAAGGAATCCTTGCTCTCGCGTCCTGTCACGATGACATTGCCCTTAAAGAGCTGCAGGCGCACCGTTCCGTTGACGACCTTCTGGGTGTGGTCGATAAGGGTCTGCAGTGCGATCCGCTCCGGGGACCACCAGTAGCCGTTGTAGATGAGGCCGGCGTAACGAGGCATGAGATCGTCTTTGAGGTGGGCTACTTCGCGGTCAAGGGTGAGTGACTCGATCGCGCGGTGGGCACGCAGCAGAATGGTTCCGCCCGGGGTCTCATAGCAGCCGCGCGATTTCATTCCAACATAACGGTTTTCTACAAGATCGAGTCTTCCGATGCCATGCTTACCCCCGAGGCTGTTCAGCGTGGCCAGAAGTTCGTGGGCCTTCATCTTTTTGCCATTGATGGCCACGAGATCGCCCTTGGAAAACTCAAGGCTGATCTCTTCGGGCCGCGCCGGGGTCTTATCGAGGTCGGCGGTCAGCCGCCACATTCCCTTAGCCGGGGGCGGGCGGCTCGGGTCTTCTAGTACCCCGCCCTCATAAGAGATGTGTAAGAGGTTGGCGTCCATCGAGAAGGGTGCCTCACCTTTGCGCTTCTTGTAGTCGACAGGGATGTCGTGCTCGTCGGCATAGGCGAGCAGTTTGTCGCGCGAGAGAAGGTCCCATTCGCGCCATGGCGCAATAACCTTGACGCCTGGCATCAGCGCATAGGCGCCTAATTCAAATCGCACCTGGTCATTTCCCTTGCCGGTCGCACCGTGGGATATGGCATCGGCGTTTTCCTTTTTGGCAATCTCGACAAGATGCTTCGCAATGAGTGGCCGGGCGATGGAAGTGCCTAGCAGGTACTCTCCCTCGTAGACGGTATTTGCGCGAAACATAGGGAAGACGAAGTCGCGGACAAACTCCTCGCGAAGGTCTTCGATGTAGATCTTCTTCACCCCAAATTTTTTGGCCTTCTCTCGGGCGGGCGCAAGTTCTTCGCCTTGCCCGATGTCGGCGGTGAAGGTAATGACTTCGCAGTGATAGTGGTCTTGGAGCCACTTGAGAATGACGGAGGTGTCGAGACCGCCGGAGTAGGCGAGGACAACTTTTTTGATCGAGGATTTGGCCATGTCAGGGAGAGAATTTCGGTAAAAGAAAGAAAGCGAAATTCTACTCCTGACCCGCTACCTAAGGGCCTGTGGGGTGGGCCGGTCTAGCCCATGACCGGTCGCCGCCTCGCGAAAAGCAGGCATGCTCGTCGACCCCCCGTTTATGCGCTAGACCGGCCCGCTTAGTTGAACTTTGTGATGGCCTGCGGGAGTTATGCGACCTTCTTCATCTTCTCGATGCGTACCTTCCATTCTGCCGGCCCCATCTCGTGGACCGACTGGCCCTGACTGTCAACGCCTACCGTGACGGGCATGTCTTGTACCTCGAACTCGTAGATGGCTTCCATACCGAGGTCTTCAAAGCCCACCACGCGGGCGGACCGTATGGCTTTACTGACTAAATAGGCGGCGCCCCCGACGGCCATGAGATAGGCCGACTTGTGTTTGCGGATGGCCTCGATGGCCACCGGTCCGCGTTCGGCCTTACCCACCATCGCAATGAGGCCGGTCTCCGCCAGCATAGTCTCGGTGAACTTATCCATACGGGTGGCGGTGGTAGGTCCCGCGGGGCCTACGGCTTCGTTCCCCACGGGGTCGACAGGGCCTACGTAATAGATCACCCGGTTCTTGAAGTCGACCGGAAGCGGCTCGCCTTTGGCCAGCATGTCACAGATGCGTTTGTGGGCTGCGTCTCGGCCAGTAAGTAGTCGGCCATTGAGCAGGAGCGTCTGCCCCGGCTTCCACGCGGCAACCTGCGCGGGTGTCAGGGTGTCGAGGTTGACCCGTTGGGATTTTTCAGTGTCCGCCGTCCAGGAGATTTCTGGCCAGTCTTCGAGCCGTGGCGGCTGCAGCTGGGCGGGCCCGGAGCCATCGAGCGTAAAGTGAATGTGCCGTGTTGCTGCGCAGTTGGGAATAAGGGCCACGGGCAGGTTGGCGGCGTGGGTTGGGTAGTCCATGATCTTCACATCGAGCACGGTGGTAAGACCCCCAAGTCCCTGGGCGCCAATGCCTAGTGCGTTTACCTTTTCGTAGATCTCCACGCGGAGCTTTTCCAGGTCTGTCTGTGGGCCACGGGCCAGCAGCGCAGGCATGTCCACCGCATCCATCAGCGACTCCTTGGCGAGAAGCGCGGCCTTTTCTGGGGTGCCTCCAATACCAATACCGAGGATACCCGGTGGACACCAGCCAGCGCCCATGCTTGGTACGGTTTTGACAATCCAGTCGACGATCGAATCGCTGGGGTTGAGCATGCCGAGTTTGGCCTTGGCCTCACTGCCACCGCCCTTGGCCGCGCAGATGACGTCGACTGTGTCACCCGCCACGATCTCCATATGAATTACTGCGGGCGTATTGTCTTTGGTGTTTTTGCGGCCGCTGGCAGGGTTGGCCAACACGGATGCGCGTAGGGGGTTCGCCGCATCCATATAGGCCCTGCGTACGCCTTCGTTCACCATGTCAGCCAGACTCATGGTGGCGTCAGCCCATTGCACCTGCATACCGACTTTGAGAAATACCGTCGCAATACCCGTGTCTTGGCAGATAGGGCGATGGCCCTCGGCGCTCATGCGGCTATTCGTGAGAATCTGCGCGATGGCATCTCTAGCCGCCGGATTTTCCTCCCGCTCATAGGCCGCCCCCAGGGCCTGCACGAAATCAAGGGGGTGGTAATAGCTAATAAACTGAAAGGCGTCGGCGATACTCTGGATGAAATCGGCCTGCTTGATCTGGCGCATGTCTGGTCCCCTTTTTTGGTCAAGGTCATTCACGAAGAAGGACAATGGCCGAAATTTGGCGTAAATTAACCCCGAGAAGAGTGGCCTGAAGGCCATCCGCTAGCCCCCTTTTGTCTGCATGCATGGGGGCTAACGACTGAAGTTCAGTCACTAGAATTATTATCTAACAGGAGGAGGCCTGTATGTCGTCGAGTCAGATCGAATCGGTCATGCACGAGAATCGTGTTTTTGATCCCCCCAAAGAATTTGCCGCGAAGGCGCGCATTCCTAGCATGGCGGTCTATAACGCTATGTGCAAGGAGGCCGACACCGATTACGCCGAATATTGGGCAAAATTCGCGCGCAGCGAGATTGTCTGGAAGAAGCCCTTTACTCGGGCGCTCGACGAATCCAATGCCCCCTTTTACAAGTGGTTTGATGACGGGCTGCTCAATGCCTCCTATAACTGCCTCGATAAGAATCTTGAAAACGGCAATGCCGACAAGGTAGCGATTATTTTCGAGGCCGATGACGGTGCAGTCGTGAAGGCCACCTATCGCCAACTCCATGCCCAGGTATGTCAGCTTGCCAATGCCATCAAGGGTATGGGCTACAAAAAGGGCGACCGTGCGCTTATTTACATGCCCATGTCGATCGAGGGCGTGGTGGCGATGCAGGCCTGTGCACGCCTCGGGGTGATCCACTCGGTAGTTTTCGGTGGATTTTCGGCAAAGAGCCTTCAGGAGCGGGTGATTGATGCCGGGGCCACTCTGATTATCGCCGCCGACGAGCAGTGTCGGGGGGGCAAAAAGATTCCTCTCAAACCCGCGGTCGATGAGGCCTTTGCCATGGGGGGATGTGACCATGTTCGGCATGTCCTCGTATACCGTCGAACCGGCGGCGCCATTCCCATGAAGGCTGGACGCGATGTCTACATGGATGAGGCTATGAAGGGCCAGGCCACTTCCTGTGAGCCTGAGTGGGTCGAGGCCGAGCACCCGCTCTTTATTCTTTACACCTCGGGGTCCACCGGCAAACCTAAAGGCGTTCAGCACTCCACCGGGGGATACCTGCTACACGCCATTCTCACCATGCAATTCACCTTCGACCTGCGGCCCGAAGATGTCTACTGGTGTACGGCAGATATTGGTTGGGTTACCGGCCATACCTATATTGCCTATGGCCCATTGGCCTGCGGAGGCACCCAGATTGTTTTCGAAGGCATTCCTACCTATCCTGATGCCGGCCGCTTCTGGAAGATGATTCAAGACCATAAGGTCTCAATTTTCTACACGGCGCCTACCGCGATTCGTTCGCTCATTAAGTCTGGGGAAACCGCCCCTCAGACCCATCCGAAGAACTACAACCTGAGTTCACTGCGTCTGCTCGGATCCGTTGGCGAGCCCATCAACCCCGAGGCCTGGATGTGGTACCACAATAATATTGGGGGTGGCCGCTGCCCGATCGTTGACACCTTCTGGCAGACAGAAACGGGTGGTCATGTGATTACGCCCATGCCTGGTGCTACGCCGCTGGTGCCGGGGTCGTGCACGCTGCCCTTCCCAGGTATTCAGGCGGCGATCGTGGATGAGACCGGTAACGACCTGCCCAATGGGCAAGGAGGAATTCTCGTCATTAAAAAGCCCTGGCCATCGATGATCCGCACGATCTGGGGTGACCCCGACCGCTTCAAAAAGGCCTACTACCCCGATGAACTGGGTGGACGGCTCTACCTTGCGGGCGACGGGTCCATTCGTGATAAGGACACGGGCTACTTCACGATCATGGGCCGTATCGATGACGTGCTCAACGTATCGGGCCATCGTATGGGCACGATGGAGATCGAGTCTGCCCTTGTCTCTAACGCTTTAGTGGCCGAGGCAGCGGTCGTCGGCCGGCCCGATGACACAACGGGCGAGGCGATTGTGGCCTTCGTCGTTCTGAAGCAGTCCCGTCCCTCGGGTGATCAGGCCAAGGCCATCGCCACTGAGCTGCGTAACTGGGTGGGAAAAGAGATTGGACCAATTGCAAAGCCTAAAGAGATTCGTTTTGGAGATAACCTGCCGAAGACGCGCTCTGGAAAAATTATGCGCAGACTCTTGCGCACCCTGGCCAAAGGGGAAGAGATTACGCAGGATGTCTCGACCCTTGAGAATCCGGCCATTCTCGAGCAGCTGAAGCAGGCCTCATAACCCGGGCAGATTTTTGCCCCCAGGCGATGTGACTGTTACACTTGCCCGGCTTTGACGAGAACCCCCGCAGATCGATGCGTCTTCTGTGGGGATGCGGCTCAGCGGAGAGATGGATGAGTGGTTTAAGTCGCACGCCTGGAAAGCGTGTATAGGTTAATAGCCTATCGGGGGTTCGAATCCCCCTCTCTCCGCCAACATCCTTACCGAAGAAATGAATACGGCTCAAGCAAAAAAAGTGCTCGAGGCCGCTTTGCTCACCAGCACAGATCCACTACCCATTGCGGTGCTCAAACGGCTTTTTGCGGAAGAAATTGATGATGAGACCATTCGGCTCCTCCTGGATGACCTGCGTCGGGATTGGGGAGACCGGGGTCTGGAGTTATTGCCATTGGCTTCCGGATGGCGATTCCAGTCTCGCCCGGAGTTGCATGAATATCTTGATAGGCTTCGGTCTGAAAAACCCCCGAAGTATTCCCGGGCGGCCTTGGAGACGCTCGCGATCGTTGCCTATCGACAGCCCGTTACGCGTAATGACATTGAAGATATTCGCGGCGTGATGGTTGCCACCACGGTTATGAAGTCTCTAGAGGATCGCGGATGGGTTGAGGTGATTGGACACCGGGACGCCCCTGGACGCCCCGCGTTATATGGAACAACACGGCAGTTTCTCGATGACCTTGGCTTGCGGTCGCTCGAAGAGTTGCCACCACTAGAAGAGGGATGGTCGGAGGCCGCATCCCACATGCTTTTGCAGGCCTCACAGGAAACATGATGCAGAGAGAAGATGCCCCCGATATTGAAGATACGCCTTCTGAGGAAGAGCCCGCTATGCTGACTGAGGACACGGCGTTCTCAGAGGCTGACGTGCTGCAGGACCAAGACCAAGACGTTGTGGGTACGGAGTCTTCCGCGCCTTTTTCAGAATCCGAAGAACCTATTCCCTTTCTCAGCGATGCGGCGGTACCGCCACCAACCATGGCGCGTCGCCCGGCGGGGCTCGACTATGATCCGCCCAAACTCCACAAGGTACTTGCTGATGCAGGGATCGGCTCCCGGCGGGAGATGGAGGAGTTGATTCTGGCTGGCCGTGTCTCGGTCAATGGCACGCCTGCGCATATTGGCCAACGCATTACCCATTCCGATCAGGTGAAGGTCAATGGCAAGCCCATTCGGGTGCGGGTCGCACCGCCTCCCGTTCGTGTCCTTGCTTACCACAAGCCTGCTGGCGAGATCGTGACAAAGTCTGATCCGCAGCAACGTGTCACCGTCTTTAAGAAGCTCCCCCCCGCAAAGGTGGGTCGTTGGATCACGGTCGGGCGGCTCGATGTCAGCACCGAAGGCTTGCTTCTCTTTACGACCTCAGGGGATCTCGCCAATAGGCTCATGCATCCCCGCTCCGAGGTTGAGCGGGAATATGCGGTGCGTGTCTTTGGCGAATTCACACCTGAGACGTTACAGCCTCTGCTCGATGGGGTGATGCTCTCAGATGGCACTGCAAAGTTCGAGCGTATTGAGCCTGCCGGTGGCGAAGGATCGAATCGCTGGTTACGGGTGGTTATCCGTGAGGGCCGAAATAGAGAGGTTCGACGCATGTTTGAGGCCGTAGGCCTCACGGTAAGCCGGCTGATTCGTATTCGTTATGGTCTCGTTGCCCTGCCCCCGAGCCTAAAGCGGGGTCAGTCGGCCGACCTGGGGCCGGAACTCGTCGAGCAGCTGATGTCCACGGTCGGCCTTAAGTCCCGCGCAGCGGGCGCGGCAGGCGGTTCGGCGGCCAAGAAGGGCCGTAGCAATCGACAGCGGCCAAAGCCCACCCACCCCATGTCTACGGGGCCCATGAACGGCCCATCTTCTGGAATGGGCTATAGCCGCAGAGACCCTCAGCAGGAGGCCTTGGAGGCGCCAGACGACATGGACGGTGATCATGGTCATGCCGATGAGTGGCAGCCTTCTAGCCCGGATGCCCACCTGTCGCACCTTGCAGGGCCAATCAAGAAGCGTAATGCAAGCAAGAAGCCCAATCCGCTTCAGACAACCTGGGGAACCGCCAAGCCGTCGGGTCCAGCCCTGTCTGCGCCCCAGCGTCAGGGGGTGCCGAAGGGCCCGCGGTCTGCGGCTCGGCCGGGGGCATCTAAGTCCAGGGCGCCGCGTAGAAAGCCCGGCCCTGGGCGCTAGACCTCGGGGGCTGGCTTGCCGCAGACCCATGCAGCCCTTGCCTCGGCATCGTGCTGGGCTTTAAGCCCTTGATTTTAGCTGGCTTATGCCCTAGACTTCTGGTTATTACCAGTGACATAGATTCTGTGCTCAGCAATTTCTTAAGGCACATTCGGGTCTAGGTCGCGAGACTTTTTCTCAAAAGAAATGGGCTCAGAAGGAGCCCTTTTTTTTTGTACGTTTGCAGAAGATTTTTCTAAGGCGTGTGGGGAATGTTTGAAAAGCAGTGGCAGGTGATTGAGGCAGCCGCAAGAGATCTCGGGCTCGAGCTCGTCGATCTCGAGCAGACTGCGGGCGGCCTGCTCCGCGTCTATATCGACCTGCACGATGCGAAGGGCGTTGGGCCCGAAGACCCAGCCGTAACGGTGGAGGACTGCGAAAGGCTCTCCAACCAACTCGTGCATGAGTTGCCGGTAGAGGGAATTCACTTTGAGCGACTCGAAGTCTCTTCTCCTGGGCTCGATCGGCGGCTGTCGCGTCCAGCGCATTTCGTACGGTTTGCTGGCTATGAGATCAAGCTCAAGCTTCGTCAGCCGGTGCAGGGAAGAAAGAATTTTCAGGGTCGTTATGAGATTGAGAATGCCGCTGAATCAGACCCCTCGTGTCGGATGATCTTTGAAGGGGCTGGTGGAGAACCCATGGAGCTGAATTTTTTGGTCTCCGATGTTGACCAGGCCCGGCTGGTGCCGGAGATTTCGTTTAAGGAGAGAAGGCGATGAGCCGTGAAATTCTTTTGTTGGCCGATGCGTTGGCACGTGAAAAAAACGTAGATCGCGAGATCGTATTTCAGTCGATCGAGTCGGCCTTGGCCTCCGCCACTAAGAAGCAGTTTTCCGATGAGGTCGATGTGCGTGTGGCTATCGATCGCGAGAGCGGCGACTACGAAGCGTTTCGTAGATGGCTTGTCGTACCCGATGGCGAACTCGAAGACCACGACCTGCAGATCATTCTTGCTGAGGCCCGTAAGCAGATCGACGACATCGAAGTGGGCGACTACATCGAAGAAGATATGGAGGCGGTTCCCTTCGGCCGTATTGGGGCCCAGGCTGCCAAGCAGGTCATCCTTCAAAAGATTCGCGAGGCAGAGCGCGAGCAGATCCTCAAAGATTTCCTCGAGCGTGGCGAGACGATCATCAACGGCACAGTTAAGCGTCTTGAGCGCGGCGATGTCATCGTGGAGGCCGGAAAGATTGAGGCCCGACTTCCGCGGGACCAGATGATTCCAAAGGAAAACCTGCGGCCTGGTGATCGGGTCCGAGCCTTTATGCTCCGCGTGGACAGAACGCCGCGTGGGCCGCAGATCATCCTGTCTCGCACTGCACCCGACTTCATTATGAAGCTCTTTGAGCTTGAGGTACCCGAAATAGAGCAGGGTCTCATGCAGATCAAATCCGCAGCCCGCGATCCGGGCGTGCGCGCCAAGATCGGTGTCTTCACCGCCGATCGACGCATTGATCCGATCGGTACCTGTGTGGGTGTCCGTGGTAGCCGTGTCCAGGCAGTGACCCACGAGCTCGCAGGCGAGCGCGTCGATATTGTTCTCTGGTCTGACGATCCGGCCCAGTTTGTCATTGGGGCTCTCGCGCCGGCTAATGTGAGCTCCATTCTGGTAGACGAAGAACGTCATGCGATGGATGTGGTGGTAGACGAGGCGGAACTCGCCGTAGCGATCGGTCGCGGTGGACAGAATGTGCGTCTTGCCTCGGATCTTACTGGCTGGCAGATCAACATTATGACTTCCGATGAATCGACTGCGCGTGCTGAGCAGGAGCGCACCAACCTGCTCAACACATTTATGCAAAAGCTGGACGTCGATGCGGAGGTTGCCGAGCTCTTGGTCGAGGAAGGATTCTCCAGCCTGGAGGAGGTGGCCTACGTTCCTATTGCTGAGATGATGCAGATTGAGGCCTTTGATGAGGATACTGTCAATGAGCTACGTACTCGTGCCCGTAATGCCTTGCTTACCGAGGCTATTGCCCAAGAGGAAAAGCTCGAGACCACGGCGCCTGATCTTCTCTCTCTCGAGGGTATGAATCACGATATTGCAGCGCGGCTTGCCGATGCCAAGGTCTTTTCTAGGGATGACCTGGCGGAGCTTGCAACCGACGAGCTCACGGAGCTGACGGGGCTCTCGACAGAGCAGGCTGCAGAACTTATTCTCAAGGCGCGTGCCCACTGGTTTGAAGAAGAGGGCGATGCACAGCTCTCAGGAGGTGTATCCGTCGATGGCCGCTAATAATGTAGAAACCTTTGCCTTAGAGCTCAAGCTCTCGGTCGATGTTCTGATCGAGCAGCTAAAGGCTGCCGGAGTAGAGAAGTCCTCTGGCTCTGATGCGATTTCCGAGACCGACAAAGAGCGTCTGCTCGACGCCTTGCGCAAGGCCCATGGAGGAGCGCAGGAGGCCCAGCGGAAGAAGATCACGATTACCAAGCGACAGACCTCTGAGATTCGGCAGGCAGACCCTTCCGGAAAATCGAGAACCATTCAGGTTGAGGTCCGTAAAAAGCGTGTCTTTGTGAAACGCGAAGAGGCGGATTCGACAGACTCTGTAGCCGCACCTCCCCCCCCAGTACTTTCTGACGAAGAGATCGCGCGTCGTGAGGCAGAGGCGCGGCGGCAACAGGAGCTACTTGCCCGGCAGGAAGAAGCCCTGCTTGCCCGACAGCGCGAAGAGGAGCAGGCCGCTGAGGCGGTTGCAAAGGCCCAGGAGGCCCAGGCCCAAAAGGTTGAGGCAGAGGCAAGCGCTCCTGTTGTTCCCGCTGACGCCGCCGCTACAGCAGACGGGTCTACTGCCGCTGTAGCCGATGAGCCTGCAGATACGCCCAAGAAGACTCGTGTTCGTAAAGTGACCGCCGTAGAGGCAGCGGCAGACAAGCCTGCAGATGCCCGTAAGGCCGTGGAAGACGAAGTGGCTGCGATTAACCGGCTCATGACCGCTGCCCGAACCGGAAAGCTCGCTGCTACAGCGAAGGCACCTGAGCCCGCTAAGCCGGAAAAGCCCGCTGAGGCGCCCGGCACAATGACGCTTACCAAGCCTGCAAAAAAGGCATCCGATGACAAAGAGTCGGACAAGCCCAAAGACAAAAAGTCTGAGAAGTCGGTCAAATCTTCTCAGTTGTCTTCCACCTGGCAGGAGGATGCCCAGAAGCGTCGCGCACTGAAGACCCGCGGAGATATGTCGGGCGGAACAGGAACCTGGCGCGGGGGGCCGCGGTCGCGGCAACGCTCGACAGGTGGAGATCAGGCCCCATCGAATTTCGTTGCGCCCACCGAACCGATCGTTCGCGAGATCCATGTTCCAGAGACCATCACCGTCGCAGATCTTGCCCACAAGATGTCGGTCAAGGGCTCTGAAGTGGTGAAGACCCTCATGCAGATGGGGCAGATGGTGACCATCAATCAGGTACTCGATCAAGAGACCGCCATGATTGTGGTCGAGGAGATGGGGCATAAGGCATTTGCAGCCAAGCTCGATGACCCCGAAGCGCTCTTGGTAGAGGCAACTGAGACAGCAACCCAGCAGGAAGAGTCTTTACCGCGACCCCCGGTGGTCACGATCATGGGTCACGTCGACCACGGTAAGACCTCATTGCTCGACACCATCCGCCGTACCAAGGTGGCCGACGCGGAGGCTGGGGGTATTACCCAGCACATCGGGGCCTACCATGTCGAAACGCCCCGGGGCGTGATTACGTTTCTCGATACGCCAGGACACGAGGCATTTACGGCGATGCGTGCTCGGGGGGCCAATGCCACAGACATCGTTATTCTGGTGGTGGCTGCTGACGACGGCGTGATGCCCCAGACTAAGGAGGCAATTGCCCATGCTAAGGCCGCTGGGGTGCCGATCGTGGTTGCCCTCAACAAGATGGACAAACCTGAGGCCAACCCTGAGCGCGTCAAAAGCGAGTTGGTCGCTGAGCAGGTAGTTCCTGAGGAGTTCGGTGGTGAGTCCCCCTTTATTCCGGTCTCTGCAAAGACGGGAATGGGTATTGACTCCCTGCTTGAGAACGTTCTGTTACAGGCGGAAGTGCTCGAGCTAAAGGCACCCGTAGTTTCGATGGCCAAAGGCCTCGTGATTGAGGCGAGAATCGACAAGGGCCGCGGCCCGGTAGCCACCGTCTTGGTGCAGTCTGGAACCCTGAAGAAGGGCGATATCATCCTGGCCGGTAGCGCCTTTGGCCGGGTGCGTGCCATGCTCAATGAGACGGGGCGGCAAATTGATGATGCGGGCCCCTCTATTCCTGCAGAGATTCTCGGCCTCACCGAGGTGCCCCATGCCGGTGACGAGATGATTGTGCTTGGCGATGAGCGTAAGGCGCGTGAGATCGCCTTATTCCGTCAGGGCAAGTTCCGAGATGTGCGCCTTGCCAAGCAGCAGGCTGCCAAGCTCGAGAACATGTTCGAGAACATGGGCGAGGGCGCCAAGGTCTTGTCGTTAATTGTGAAGGCCGATGTGCAGGGATCGCAGGAGGCGATCTCGGCGGCCATGCAGAAGCTCTCGACGGACGAGGTCCGTGTCAACGTGGTGCACGCCGCTGTCGGTGCTATCACAGAGTCCGACATCAACCTGGCCATTGCCTCGAAGGCCGTTGTTATCGGATTTAATGTCCGGGCGGATCAGTCGTCTCGTAAGCTGGCTGAGGCAAATGGGATCGATCTGCGCTACTACACCATCATCTATGACGCCGTCGACGAGGTGAAGAATGCAATGCAGGGCATGCTTGCGCCTGAAAGGCGAGAGCAGGTTCTGGGTCTGGTGGAGATACGTCAGGTATTTAAGGTCTCTCGCCTGGGCAATATTGCTGGCTGTATGGTCTTAGAGGGCCTGGTTCGTCGTGGCGCTCAGGTAAGGCTGCTGCGTGACAATGTGGTGATTTGGAACGGTGAGCTCGATTCGCTCAAGCGGTTTAAGGACGATGCAAAAGAAGTGAAAGAGGGCTTTGAATGCGGCCTGACCCTGAAGAATTATGACGACATTCAGGAAGGAGACCAGCTTGAAGTCTTCGAGATCCAGGAAATCGCCCGAACGCTCTAGCGCAGCCGTAGGCCGGGGATTCCGGGTAGCCGACCAGATTCAAAAGGATCTGGCGGCCCTGCTGATGACCGAGGTAAAGGATCCACGCATCGGCCTGGTGACCCTTACTGAGGTAGAGGTGAGCCCAGACTACTCGCATGCCAAGGTCTTTTATTCGGTACTTCCAGATTCCGAAGAGCAGCAGCAGCGTACGGCCCAGGGCCTTGCAGCCAGCCGAGGCTTTCTGCGGGCAAGACTGGGACGTATGCTACAGATCCATCAGACGCCTGAACTCCATTTCGTGCGAGACGATTCCGTAGCCCGAGGGGCTGCCATGAGCCAACTGATTGAGGCGGCGGCGCGTCTTAGCGATCAGACCGATCCGTCTGCCTCATGACGGCCATCGGCCACTCTCGGCCGCCGTCGAAGCGGCAGCCACGCCGTCCTGTTCACGGGGTGCTACTTGTTGATAAGCCCCGAGGGCCCTCGTCCACCCAACTTCTTGGAAGACTGAAAGCGATTTTTAGGGCAGAGAAGGCGGGGCACGGTGGCACGCTTGATCCGATAGCCACGGGACTTCTGCCAATTTTGTTTGGTGAGGCTACCAAGTTCGCGCAGGCTGGTCTTGATGCCGACAAGTCCTATCGGGCCACGATACGGCTGGGCCAGACTAGCACCACTGGGGATGCCGAAGGGATTTTGTCCTCCCCGGTGGAAGTCGCCTGCGGGCTTTCCGAGATCGAGGCTACCTTGGCCGACTGCCTTGGCGCGCAGAAGCAGGTACCTCCGATGTACTCTGCCTTAAAACATCAGGGTAGGCCGTTGTATGCCTATGCGCGCGCAGGTCAGGAGATCGAGCGAACGGCACGTCTGATCACGATTTACGCAATGCGACTGGTTTCTTGGCAGACGCCTGATCTGGTGGTCGAGGTGCGGTGCTCGAAAGGCACCTATATTCGTAGCCTTGCTGAGACTATTGGCGCGCGTCTTGGATGTGGAGGTTATCTGTTGGCACTACGTCGCACAGGGCTTGCAGAATTTGTCGAGGACGACCTGGTCTCGATGGAAACCATTGCGGCCTCAGAGTCTCTGTCTAACCCAGGTGCAGACGGTAGTTCTATAGGTCTCGTCGGCTATGCACCGCTTGACCGACTGCTGTTGCCGATTGATGCACTTATCGCCTCATGGCCCGAGGTTGCCTTATCCGATGCACAGTCAAAGGACTTTATACAGGGGCGGCGTCTGGCCTGTGCACTTGCGATTTCGCCGCCTGCCTCGGGGCAGGGGATTCGTGTGAAAGATTCCCAGCACCGATTTCTTGGGATCGGCCAATTCTCGCTCGGCGTCCTGAGTCCAAAGCGGCTCGTGGCCTCTGATTTTTCCTCTACCTTTTCCTCTCTCGGAGATATCACTCATGCGCCAGCTGCGCAACATCGCGATCATTGCCCACGTTGACCACGGCAAAACCACCCTCGTTGACAAGCTACTTCAACAGTCCGGAACCTTTCGTGCCCACCAGGCCGTGAATGAACGGGTTATGGATTCCAATGACCTCGAGAAGGAGCGTGGTATCACGATCCTGGCGAAGAACTGTGCGGTGGAGTACGAGGGTACCCACATAAATATTGTTGATACACCGGGACACGCAGACTTTGGTGGCGAGGTCGAGCGGGTGCTCTCCATGGTCGATGGCGTTTTGCTGCTCGTTGATGCGGTGGAGGGTCCCATGCCTCAGACACGCTTTGTGACTCGTAAGGCCTTGGCCCAAGGATTAAAACCCATTGTGGTGGTTAACAAGATTGACCGCCCAGGTGCCCGACCCGACTGGGTGGTGAGCCAGACCTTCGATCTTTTTGACAAGCTTGGAGCGACCGAAGAACAGCTGGATTTTCCGGTGGTCTACGCCTCTGCCCTGCAGGGCTTTGCGAGTCTCGATCATGCATCACCCGGTACCGACATGCGCCCCCTCTTCGAGTCCGTGCTGAAGTATGTGCCGGTGCGTGATGACGACAGCGAGGGGCCGCTACGGCTGCAGATTTGCTCTCTTGACTACAGCAGCTATGTTGGAAAAATAGGTATTGGACGGGTGGCCCGAGGCCGGATCAAGCCGCTCCAGGAGGTGGTGATTCAAGATGGGCCAGAGGGGACACCCGTTAAGGCGAGGATTAATCAGGTTCTGAAATTCAAGGGGCTTGAGCGAGAGACCGTTGAGCAGGCGGAAGCCGGCGATATTGTGCTGATCAATGGCATTGATGCCTTGAATATCGGTACAACGGTTTGTGATCCCGCAAACGTCGAGCCCTTCGAGATGCTCAAGGTCGATGAACCCACGCTCTCGATGAACTTCATGGTCAATAGTTCGCCGTTGGCAGGCCGCGAAGGAAAGTTTGTGACTAGCCGTCAGATTCGCGAACGCCTTGAGCGCGAACTCAAGGCCAATGTGGCCTTACGGGTGGAGTTCGGTGCAGACACCGACACCTTTAAGGTCTCCGGCCGGGGTGAACTGCACCTCACCATTCTCTTAGAGAATATGCGCCGCGAGGGCTACGAGATGGCGGTCTCACGCCCGCGCGTGGTCTTTAAAGAAGATGCTGACGGCGAGCGGCTTGAGCCTTATGAGATGCTGACCGTAGATGTCGAGCAGGAGCACCAAGGGCCTGTCATGGAGACCCTCGGTCTTCGCAAGGGGGACTTGCTTGACATGGTGCCCGACGACAAGGGCCGTGTACGGCTTGAATACCGTATTCCTGCACGCGGCCTCATTGGGTTTCAGGGCGAGTTCCTTACCATGACCCGCGGCACGGGCCTCATGAGCCACATCTTTGATAGTTATGGTCCCTATAAGGGCGAGTTGTCCGAGCGTCGCAACGGGGTCTTGGTCTCGCAAGACGACGGCCAGGCAGTGGCCTATGCACTATGGAAGTTACAGGAGCGGGGCCGTATGTTTGTCTCGCCCGGAGATGTCTTGTATGAGGGCATGATTATCGGTATCCATTCCCGTGACAATGACCTTGTTGTGAACCCTGTGAAAGAGAAAAAACTCACCAACGTACGGGCCTCTGGTAAAGACGAGCATATCGACCTGGTGCCGCCGATTCAACTCACACTTGAGAAGGCGGTGGAGTTTATCGCCGACGATGAGTTGGTGGAGATCACCCCCAAAAGTATTCGCCTGCGCAAGCGCTATCTTGTAGAGCACGAGCGTCGTAAGGCGGCACGCGAGGCGGCCTAATGTCCCGGCTTGCCACCGCCTCGGCGCGTGCTGAGGCAATTCGTCCGTTTTATGTCATGGAAATCATGGGGCGTGCCGAACGCCGACCCAAAGACGCGCCCCCTGTGGTGAGCATGGTGGTGGGCGAACCCGATTTCCCTGCCCCTGGCCCAGTCATTGAGGCAGCGGCCGCGGCTCTGGCCGAGGGACGCATTCATTACACCTCTGCCATTGGTCTCGTGGCATTACGTGAGGCCATCGCACAGGATTATGTAGACCGTGATGCCCTCCAGGTATCACCCAGTCGGGTTGCCGTGACGGCAGGCGCCTCTGCGGGCTTACTGCTTGCGCTGGCAGCGGTGATTAATCCGGGTGACGAGGTGCTTATTACCGACCCCGGCTATCCCTGTAATAGGCAGTTTGTGCTGGCTCTTGGCGGTGTACCCAAGACGATTACGGTACGGTCTGAGAACAAGTTTCAGCCCACAGCCGAAGAGGTGGCCAAGGCCTGGGGCCCGAAGACACGCGCATTGCTCTTGGCGAGCCCTGCGAACCCCACCGGATGCATGGTCTCCGAAGATGAGGCCCAAAAGATTTTTCAGGTCATTGAGGACCGCGCAGGCTGGCTAATTGCCGATGAGATTTATCTGCGGCTCGTCTTCTCAGGCCATCGTCGGTCGCTGCTTTTCTTAAACGAGAATGTCATCTCGGTGAACAGTTTTTCGAAGACCTACTCCATGACGGGATGGCGCCTTGGCTGGCTGGTGGTACCTGACCGCCTTATGCCTGCCATTGAGCGTCTCTCGCAGAATCTTTTTATTTCGCCCTCGACCTTATCTCAGAGAGCAGCCATTGCTGCCTTTCTTCCCGAGAGTAGGCGTGTGGCCGACGACTACCGCGCCCACTATGTGGCCCAGGCAAACTATCTCTTGCCTGCCCTGCAGGATCTGGGCTTTCGACTCCCGGCGCAGCCCGAAGGGGCCTTCTATGGATTCTTTGATGTCTCCGCGGTGACCGACGACAGCTACGCCTTGTGCGAGGCACTCTGCGATGAGGCGGGTGTGCTCATGGCACCTGGAAAAGACTTCACCGAAGTGGATGCGCATCGTTACCTGCGGGTCTCCTTCCCTAAGCCCCTGCCTGTGCTTCAGGAGGGTGTAGAGCGACTCAGAGAGTTTTTTTCCCGACACGCACCGATGCGACGCGTGGGGTGACAGTTACCCCTCGGCCTTGTACGCGCATGGTCCTGCTCTGACCTGCGGGGGGAAGTCAGTTCTCTGCTTGCCTGCATATTTACTTTTCGCTTCTGCCGTGCATTACCATGATGGTCTGCTGCATTAAGGCGCAGAGGGTCTCTTGGCCCGCTTTGACGGCAAAGACTTCGGCCTGGGTAATGACCAGCGTGCGGCCAGGGCGTACGACCCTTCCCCTGGCAATGAGCTTCTCGCCGTCGGCCGGAGACATCAGATTCATTTTGTATTCCACGGTAAGGACCGATGCGGTATCAGGCACCACCGTCATGGCAGCGTAGCCGGCAGCCGAATCGGCAATCATGCCCACCACGCCGCCGTGTACGAATCCGTGTTGCTGCTCAATGCCCTCCCAGTGGGGCACATGGATTTCGGTCTGTCCCTTGGCCACCAGTAGCATCTCGGCCCGAATCAATGCCATGGCCTGCTGGCGGGAAAAACTCGCGCGTACCCGATCGGCTACCTCTAAACTTCTGCCTTCTGTCATTACGT
>JBJOHS010000055.1:0-36051 GCA_046047535.1 Pseudomonadota bacterium | reverse complement strand
AACTGGTGTGCACGGGCTTTGGCAGCCGCTAGATCCCGTTCTCCGGTGCTCGTGCGCTGCCACTTGCCGTCCACGTTGTATCGGCACTGCCAGACGCTGCTACGAGCTCTGAGGGCGACCGTGAGCTTGTTCGCAATCAGGGTGTGGGTGGTATCTTTTTTCGGGTACACAGGGCAGCTATTTCAAGATTCGGAGCGCTTGAAAAAAGCATACGCCCAGCTGGCGCGGGATACAACCGGTGTGTACTTGGTGTGTACTAGGCGTTTTGAGGGTTAAAACGCTGTAAGTCTTTGATTATTGGTGGGTCGGGCGAGACTCGAACTCGCGACCAACGGATTAAAAGTCCGCTGCTCTACCGACTGAGCTACCGACCCCCAGCTTCTTCGTGAGAAGAAACAACTGTCTAGAAGTTCTAAGACAGCCTTCTATTGTAATTTGAAGGGGTTCTGAGGGTCAAATGCACAACAAAAAAGGGCAGATGGTCTCCCACCTGCCCTTAGATTACGTAACAAAAAAATCAGTCAGCAAACGTACCCGCCTTCTGAATGATCGGCCCCCAGAGGTCGATCTGCTGCTTCAGAAACTTCGCGTGATACGCCGAAGTAGCCTTGTCAGCACTCACAGGCTCAGTACCGAGAGAATCAAAACGCTTGATCACCTCTGGATCTTTTAATGCAGCCTGAAGCGCGGCCGTGAGCTTGTCGGTTGCAGCCTTGGGTGTTCCCTTCGGTGCATAGAAACCATGCCATACCGAGACCTCAAAGTTGGGCAGACCCGACTCTGCTACGGTGGGCAGCTGAGACAGCCCTTCGGTCTTCAGGCGTGCCTTGGTGGTGACCGCGTAGCCCTTCACACTGCCGTCCTTGATACGCGGCGTGGTGTTGGTTGTCTGGTCACACATGAAGTCCACCTGACCGCCCATCAGATCTGTCATTGCGGGAGCCGTACCCTTGTACGGAATCGAGGTGAGCTCTGTACCGATGGCCGACTGGAACAGCATGCCGCAGAGCTGCGAGGCAGCGCCCAGGCCGGCATTGGCCATATTCCACTTTTTGGGGTCAGACTTCACAAGCGTAATAAAGGCCTTCATGTCATTGGCAGGAAAATCTTTGCGCGCAATGAAGGTCATGGGCACTTCGTTGATCAGGCCAATGTGCTCGAAGTCTGTGAGCGGGTTGTATTGCAGCTTGCGATAGAGAGCAGGTGCAGTGCTCATGCCGATGTGGTGAATAAGAATGGTGTAGCCATCGGGCTTGGCCTTGGCGACCGAACCCGGCGCCAAGATGCCGCCGGCACTGGGCATGTTCTCTACAACGACAGGCACATTTAAGGACTTGCGCATGGCTTCGGCCATGGTGCGGGCCACAACGTCAGTTGGACCACCCGCAGTAAACGGAACGACCATCTTAACTTCCCGGTCTGGGAAGGCAAAGCTGGCAGACGAGACCGCCAGCGCTAAGCCAGCAAGCCCCAGCCTGCTGAGTCTGGAAAAATTCTTCATGGGTTTACTCCAATAGGGGTTCTAGAGCCAAGAAGTATACTTTTGGCACTCCCCCAAAATGCTTAATTTGCCGCAATGTAAGGAATACCCTAGGAGGGCATGGCCATGAAAAACAAAGACTTCCAGGACCTCGTTGGGGGGCTAGGCCTGATGGCCCTGGGGTTGTTCGTTGTGTTTTATGCCCAGCGGTACGAGCTGGGAACGCTAAATCGCATGGGCCCGGGGTTTTTTCCGGTTGCGTTGGGCGTCATTCTTGCGATTCTGGGTTTTTTCATTTTTCTCCCGGCGCTCTTCCGTTCCGGAGAAAAAATACAAGTGGATTTTCTGCCACTGGCCTGTGTCTTGGGAAGTCTGGTGGCCTTTGCCTTGCTGCTGAAGTCCTTGGGCCTTGTGGCTACCGCGGCGATTGCGGCGGGCATCGCCTCGCTCGCGAGCCCAATGTCTTTGCGTTCACGACTTGGGCTGGCGATCGGTATTGCAGCAATCACCTATATGGTCTTCATTCTGGGTCTTTCGATGGTGATTCCTGTCTGGCCATGGAGCGCCTGACATAGCTGTCTTCCCCTATCCCTCGTAGTTCCCTTCTGCACCCAACTGAAAGCGCCTATGGAAACCCTTGACGGACTCTTACTTGGCCTGCAGGCAGCCCTGTCTCCGCAGACCTTGTTGTACTGCTTTGTGGGTGTCTTTCTTGGAACGCTCATTGGAGTGCTGCCCGGCATCGGTGCGCTGGCTACGATATCGTTATTGCTGCCCATTACCTATTACATAGAGCCAACGGCAGCCATCGTCATGCTCGCTGGCGTTTACTACGGCGCCCAGTACGGCGGCTCAACGGCCTCAATTCTCTTGAACCTTCCAGGTACCCCGTCCTCGGTAGTGGCCTGCCTCGATGGGTACCCTATGGCCAAGCAGGGGCGGGCAGGCGTTGCCCTCTTTATGACTACCATTGCCTCATTTGTCGGGTCGATGCTGGGCATTCTTGCGTTGGTCTTGTTTGCCCCGTCGATTGCCGAGCTTGGATTAAAGTTCGGCGCAGCAGAGTATTTTTCGATGATGGTCTTGGGGCTGATTGCTGCCTCAACCCTTGCCTCCGGCTCCCCGGTAAAAGGCCTTGCTATGGTGGTTCTTGGGCTTCTCATCGGAACGATCGGGGTCGACGTGAATTCCGGCCAGTCGCGGTTTGATTTCGGCATTCTGCAACTTATGGATGGGGTAAATCTCGTGGCGCTTGCCATGGGTGTCTTCGGCGTGTCTGAGATTATCGCGAGTGTCTTGCGGGCCCGTGAGGGGGTTGTGGCTGAGAAGATCTCGATGCGGTCTATGCTCCCTCGTCGCCAAGAAGTGAAAGATTCGGTGGTGCCGATGCTCCGGGGCACGGGCGTTGGCGGCTTTTTTGGCGCGCTGCCGGGTACAGGAGCCTCGATCGCCTCGTTTATGGCCTACGCCCTAGAGAAGCGGGTTGCCAAAGATCCAAGCCGATTTGGGAAAGGAGCGATTGAGGGGCTTACCGCACCAGAGTCTGCAAACAATGCGGCCGCTCAGACTGCCTTTGTTCCGACGCTTTCGCTCGGTATTCCGGGTGATGCCGTCATGGCACTCATGTTGGGCGCCCTCATCATGCATGGCATACAGCCAGGGCCTCGACTCATGACGGAGCAGCCCGAACTCTTCTGGGGACTGATCGTGAGCTTTGGGATCGGCAACATCATGCTGCTGATTCTGAACATTCCTCTTATTGGTATTTGGGTAGCGATTCTTAAGATCCCTTACCGCATGTTGTATCCCGCGATATTGGTGTTTATCGGGCTGGGGGTTTACAGCGTAAACAGCAATACCTTTGACATTCTCATGGTGGCGGTAATTGGCCTCATGGGGTACGGCATGATGGTGATGCGGTTTGAGGCGGCCCCCCTACTTCTGGGCTTTGTGCTGGGGCCACTGATGGAGGAAAACCTGCGTAGGGCGCTTCTGATTTCCCGCGGTCAGATGTCCACCTTCATTGACCGTCCGATCAGCGCTACGTTACTTGCGCTCTCTATGGTGCTGGTGCTCTGGTCGTTTTTTGCTGCCTTCCGCCGATCGGTGAAGGCGCGGGTTCAGGCGGAGTAATTCAGGCGGAGTAAAGCGGTGTCCCGGGGGCTAGGCCCCGGGTCTAATTAGTGGGGCAATTCCCTATCGACTACCAGGGCCGTGCAACCCACTGTGCGATGACAGGGGCGGCCACCAGAATGTAGCCAAAGCCCATGAGATCGAAATTTCTATAGGCCTCGCGCTTGCTGTAGCCTTTTGTCTGCTGAAGATATTGGGCATGGATAAACGGCAGGGCGAGCACGCCAAGAATAAAAAGTACAAAGAGGGTGTTCATCGTGAGGTCTCCCTAGCGCTTGTCGCGAGGACGGTTGTACCAATTGGCAAGTAAAAAGACGCAGATTACGACATAGAGGACAACCAGAATATCTTTTATGTCCATGACAACTCCTTGAGCGACTTCTATGAATGATCGACCATCCCGAACCGGGATTGTCGCGTGAGGGGAATACGTAGTAGGGGCGACATCACCCAGACCGTGAGCAGCAACAATACCACTTCTAGGCTATAAACAAATACATAAGACTGTGCCTGGTTTGTAAACCAGCCCGCAATGTCTCGAAGTATTCCTCCAAGGGCAATCCCCAGTCCAGCGGCGGTTGCCTGGACGGCACCCCAGGCGCCAAGCGCGAGCCCAGATTGTCCTGGACATGCAAGACCCATAGTGGCTGTCAGGGTGCCGTGTCCAAAGAGGCCGGCACCCAGCCCAATGAGTAATACCCCTGCGGAGAATCCATAGGTTGACTGAAGCGGGGCGGCGACGATAACCACCAGAAAGGCGGGAATCCCAATAAGGACGCCGTAGGCGGCCATGCGGATGGGGTCACCGCCGCGACCAAGTTGCCGGGCAGCCAGGCCGAATCCGACCAGGCTGCCTAAGGCCAAGGTCGCGGTAAGGAACGTGGTCTCGGCCACTGTCATGCCAAGAATTTCCCCGCCGTAGGGCTCAAGCAGGACATCTTCCATGGTGAAGGCAAGCGTCCCGAGCCCTATTGCTACGAGCCATCGCCGGGCTCCCGGCGTCGTGGTGAACGACTGCCAGGCCGCACGAAAGCTCGGAGTGGCACAAGCCGCTTGTGACCGCTTGGTTCGGTCACGTGGCTCCTGCTTCCAGATGGCGATGACGTTGAGAAGGAGCGTGGTTACCGCAGCCCCCTGAATAACCTGAATGAGGCGTCCAGGGCTGTATTCCTCTAAGAGCCAGCCAAAGACCACGGCGCTGGCCATCATGGAGACCATCAGGGTGACATACATGAGTCCGACGACTCGGGGTCTGGACTCCTCTGCTGTGAGGTCGGTCGCCAAAGCTAGGCCAACGGTCTGAACGGTATGTAAGCCCATGCCAACAAGCAGAAAGGCCACAGCTGCCGCCAGCTGCCCCACCCATAAGGGGGCGGTTGCAGACTGGCCTGCACCCGCGAGCACGAGCAGCGCAAACGGCATGACGGCAAAGCCGCCAAACTGTGCGAGGCTGCCTTTCCAGATAAACGGTACCCGACGCCAGCCGAGTTCCGACTGAAAGTGGTCTGAGCGAAATCCAATGAGCGCCCTGAAGGGGGCAAACAAGATTGGCAGCGCGATCATCGTAGAGACCAGCGCAGCCGGCACCTGCAGCTCCACGATCATGACCCGGTTGAGGGTGCCGATAAGCAGCACGAGGGCCATACCGACGGAGACCTGAAAGAGTGAGAGTCTTAATAGTCTGCCGAGTGGCAGGTCGTCTGTTGCGACGTCAGCGAAGGGAAGAAATCGCGGCCCAAGACGCCCCCAAAACTGCGCAAGCCTTCGTGGTGCTGGGGCCATAACGGGGGGAATCTTAGGAAGGAGGGGGGAGAGGCAGTACGAAAAGGGGCCCAGGGGGCTAGCAAGGGGGCAGCCTACAACGAACGACCGGCTGCGCCCCTTGTCAGGCCAACACGGATATTTACAGCTTGTCGGCCTGAGGGGTCTGCGCAGCGGCGACATCCGTGGCAGGCATCACCATGGCGGCCTTGGCAGCGGGAGCCCCACCGTTGAGGAAGCGAGGAACCCAGTCGGTGTGGGTTAGCAGTGCGAGGTGCACAGCAAAAGAACCCACAGCCACCGCACCGAGAATCAACGGCACACCCAGTGAAGGACGCACAACGCACCACATTTTTCCGTAGATCATGATTGCGACTCCTTAACCCAGCCAGGGCGAATAGATATAAGCCAAGAGGTGTGCAAACGCTGCGATCAGGCCAAAAAACTGGGTGCCCTGGATCAGATTGCGGTGCAGTTCTTCTGACTCAGCTTCAGTCAGGCCGGTTGGCCATACTCTGTCTTTGTCACTCATAGTCCGAACTCCTTGTTTTTCTATAGAAAGTTTTGAACCACCACGTCGGGTATTTCCGGAACTCCCGCAGGAACTGCCGCAGGCATGCTGAAAATATCCTTACAAGCAAAGTGTGGATATAAATAGACACACAAGGCTGTCAATACATTCTTACAGATTTTGGGGACATTGTGTAGTGTCTAAGAAGAAAAAGACAAAACCGCCCTTTAATGGGGCGGTTTTGTGGTGTTTGAGCGACCTGTCTAGGTCAGGCTGATTTATCTGGCGATCTGATTCTTCGCGCGTCTAACTGCCCCGTTCGAGAAAGCGCAGTCCGAACCAACCACCCACCAGAATGCTCGCAACGGAGATCAGCGAGCCTAGGGCGAGCAGAGAGAGGCCACTTAACCCGTGGCCGATGGTGCATCCTAGGGCGACAACGCCACCTATACCCATGAGCGACGCGCCAATGAGGTGTTGGGCGAGGTCTTCGGTAGAGGCGAAGCCCTGCCATTGGAAGCGTTTACTCACCACTGCTGCAATGCCGGCGCCAAGGACCGTACCAAGAACGGTGGCGATAGAAAAGGTCATGACTTGTGAGCGGTCACTCCAGTAAAGCAGGATCTCGAGGCTGTAGGCCAATGGGGCCACGAAGGTGAGGCTTTCTGGGCCCCGGGTATTGGTCATGAGATAGGCAGGTTCGAGCGTATTTGGGTGTTCTTCGATAAATCCGAGCCATCCGGTTGCTAGCCATCCTGCGGCAACGCAGCCACCCACCAAGGTGCTGGTGAGAAGGCCGCGCGCACTCAGGCGTGGCCCCTTAAAAAATACAAACCAGGCCATCGCGGCCACCACAACGCCTGTCACAACGCCGCGAATAGTATCGGCCTGGGTATTCAGCAGATAGGCCAGAAGGCTGCTGAGATCTTGGCGGCTTGGCAGAGAAATAAAAACCTGCTCAATCGTTTGGCTGCGGGCCACCCCGGTAATGCCGCGTATGGTCATAAAAGAGGCGAGCGCCATCACGAGGAATACGACCAGCGCCTTTAGGCTTCCCTCTCCGAGCCTGACCAGCGTTCGACTGCCGCAGCCAGACGCAAGGGCCATTCCGAACCCGAAGCAAATTCCCCCAAAAATATGCGATAGCCAGAGCAGTCGGCTACTCGTGTAGAAACTCTGGCTGTCTTGCAGTAGCCCTTGGCTTATGGCGATTTGGGTAAGGCCAATGGCGACGGCCAATGCCCAGGCCCAGAGTCGCATACGGCTGTTGTTCCCCATCAACACCCAGTCGGAGAGTGCCCCGAGGGTGCAGAAGCGCCCAGTCTGCATCGAGGCACCGAAGACCAGCCCAACCGCAAGGCCCGCCCAGACCACCCATGCACCGATGGCCTCTACCTGGGCGATTTCGATCATTTGGCTTTGGCGGTCGGCAGCGCTTTTAGCCGCTGGGTTGCAGTCTTCGCAGCGGCGGTGCCGGGGAATCTCTTTCCGACTGAGGCAAGGGTGGCCCGGGCCGCCGTTGTCTGACCAGACTCCGCCTGGCTTGCTGCAAGCGTGAGTAGGCCATCGGCGGTACGTCCGTGGGTGGGATAGTCTTTCGAGAGGCGACTCAGGGCTGCAATCGCCGATGGATAATTTTTAAGTGCGTAATAGGCGGAGCCCTGAAGACTTAAGGCCCACGGCGCGAGGGCAGAGGCTGGGAATCGGCTGGTGAAGTCGGTAAATGCCGCTGCACCTGCCTCGATGGCCCGCGAGGCGAGCAGTGACTGGGCGGCCTCGAAGGCCGATTTTTCAGCCGCGGGCACCATCACGTTCTGGTCATCGATGACGACCGCCTGTGGCTCCAACGCGGCCACGCGGGCGGTGAGTGCGAGTAGCTGGGCTTCAAGTGGTTGCGTTAACTTACGTTGCTGCTCCTCACTGACCTTGATCTGCTGCGTGAGCTGCTCAAGGGCGCCACGAAGCTGCGCAATATCCTTGCGCAGAGACTCAGCGTTCGTAATGTTGTCGAGCTGGGCTCGTGAGAGACCCTCTACCCGGGCATTGAGTCCGGCTATTTCTGCCTGGCGCGTTTCGATCTGACCCTGGCGTGCCTCGATCTGGGTGATTTTTGTACGGATATCAATAATTGCTCGACGGGCCTCGTCATCGGCAAAGAGCTGCGCCTGGGCTGGCCCAATGAACCAGGCAACGCAGAAGGCGGCTGCGGCAAAGACGACTGACAGGCTCCCACGCGAGGAGAAAGTCTGGGGGGAGGATCGGTCAGGATTCATAGCGGCTGTCGGGGTGATTTTTCGGGGGGCTTAATTTCCAAAGAAAAGGTCTGCACGGCGGTTCTCTGTGCGGGCGGCCTCTGCGGTGCTCCGCTCGCGCGGCTTTTCTTCGCCATTGCTGACGGGCTCGATACGCGTCTCTGGTGCGCCAAGAATACGAAGCGCGTTTAGGACCGCCTCGGCACGGCGCTGACCGAGAGCAATGTTGTATTCCGAGGTGCCGCGGTCGTCGGTATTGCCCTCAATGACAAGCCGCTGGTTGGGATAGGTCTTGAGAACCTCAGCCACTTTCTCTAAAAGGGGCTGGTAATCGCGACCCACCTCCGCGCTATCAAAGGCAAAGTAGATAGACCCATAAGAAATACCATCAGGGCCCGCAAGCGGCTCTTCAGGCAGAGGCTGGCCGGGGATGGTTCCGGGTGGAACGACTGAGGAACGGCTGGGATCAATACCCTGCTCGGTACGGGGGCTATCGGGCAGTGCAGTTGCGCTCGCAGTACCCGCTGCGGGTGCAGCCGATCCGGTGGGCTGTCCGGCCTCATTGCCCCCAAGAATGGGCGCCGGCTCTTCAAGGCTCACGCTTGAACAACCGGCAATCGCTGTCATCGCCAATGTGGCGACAACCAGTTTGATCTGTAGGGACCACATGATGAGGACCTCCTTCGTAAAGACTTCGGCTTAGGGAATTCGGCCCCAGGCGGGATTACGAATACCAGCCGTATCAAGGCTGATGCGCGAGCGAACGCGACCATCGATGGATGCTGCCGAGAGAAGGTCTCTACCCCCCACACGGCTCGAGAAGATTACCCATCTACTGTTGGGCGCGAAGCTTGGTGAGTCGTCCTTGGGGCCATTGCTGACCACCACCTCTTGCCGCGTCTCAAGGTTCATGATGCAGATAACGAAATTGTTATCGCGACGCGCGACGTAGGCCAGTTGTTTTCCATCGGGGCTCACCATGGGGCGGGCGTTAAACCCCCCGGTAAAGGTGATTCGCTCAGGGCTACCAGAGCCGTCGGATCGAATACGGTAGACCTGTGGACTGCCACCCTGGTCGGAGGTGAAGTAAATGAACTTGCCGTCACCGGAGAAGCTCGGCTCGGTATTAATCGATGAGGACCGGGTGAGTCGCTTGAGGTTGGTGCCATCGGGGTTGACTGTGTAGATCTGGGAGACGCCGTCTTTGGTAAGAACAACCGCGAGGTATTTCCCATCGGGCGACCAGGCCGGCGCACTGTTGCTACCCCGTTGGTTTGCCGCGACGGTGCGCTTTCCCGTGGCGAGTTCGTGGACATAGACCACGGGCTTTCCCGTCTCAAAGGAGACATAAGCAAGACGTTGACCGTTAGGCGACCAGGTGAGCGAGATGATGGGTTGGCTCGACCGAAGCGCGGGCTGGGCGTTCTCGCCATCGGAATCCGCAATGGTGAGAAGGTGGTTTGGGCCCTCTTTACGCACATAGGCGAGCCGCGTTGAGAAGAACCCTGGCTCCCCGGTGAGCCGCTCGTAGATGTAGTCGGCAATGCGATGGGCCGAACGCCGCGCATCCAGAGTAGACAGGGGGCTCGTGAGGGCAAGCCCGCCGAGGTCTTCTGACTTCAGCGTATCGAGAAGACGAAACCGTACCTCGATCTCATTGGCTGACGTACGGGTCAGGCTTCCCACCACGAGCGCATCTGCACTCTGCGCGCGCCATTGGGCAAAGAGTGTGGCATCTACCGGTGTGGCCTCAGACAGAGGCGGATTCTGCGGCCCGATGGGTAGAAGGCTAAAGGCGCCCGTTCGGCGGAGATCTGCAGCAACGACCTCTAGAACCAGATCTGCGAGAAGGCGATCTGCCGGATCTTTGGAGAGAAACGGCGAGAGGGCTACAGGAATCTGTTTCTGGCCCGAGGTGGTGATATCGATCCGAAGCCCAGACGCAGCACTGTGAGAGAGGGTTGCCAGAACAATGCAACATGCGGAGAGAATTGATCGAAAGTTCATACCCGCATTATACGAACTAAGCTGTAGCGGATTATTTCTTATCGCGGTGCCTGAGAATTATTTCAACCTCCCGGGTATCGAGCCCTTGGGGAGGCGCAGGCACGCCGCCCGAGGACTTCACCTGATTGATTGCCCGTTTTACTGCTTCGTCGTAGCGCGGGTTATTGCTGGGGCTTTTGATGACCAGAGAACCGATCTCTCCGGTACTGGAAATCTGTACGGTCAGAATGAGATCGGAGGTGTTATCGCCACGAAAGCTCACCCGGCTCTCGATCACCCCACGTACCCGCTGAAGCCAGGTTGCTGCAGCGCCGGATCGATCTCCTTTCGCCGCCCCATCGGCCGTGCCGGTCTTTGAGACCGCATCTCGTCCGGCATCAGCCGCCTTGGCCTTCAGATTTGCGCCAAACTGCTTTAGGACCGCCTCCTCCTCCTCTCGACGCTGTGCCTCGATTGCCTTTTGCAGCTTCGCCTCTTGCCTACGCTTTTCGTCTTCGGCCCGCTTCTTGGCTAGACGCTCATCTTGTTCGCGCTTCTTCAATTCCCTGGCCGCCTCTTCGCGCGCGATCTTCGCCTGTCTCTCTGCTTCTGCCAGCTCCTGCTTCTCTTTTTCTGCCCGCTCCTTGGCCACCTTATCCCGCGCTGCTTTTTCGGCGGCCGCCTTTTCTTGGGCTTCTTTCTCCCGGGCTAGGCGCTCTCGTTCTGCCCGCTCTTGGGCCTCTTTCTCGCGCTGTTGTTCTTCAGCCTTTTTCTTTTCCAGTGCTATTTCGGCGGGTGTTGGGCCGGGATCGGGAAGGGAGACTGTTGGCGCGTTTGTCGGCTGTTGTGGAGGAGGTTCGCTTGTCTGAGGAGAAGCAGGACTCGCCGTTGCGGGCTGAAGCGGTGGCAGACTCGACCAGAGCTCTGCCTGAACCACGGGCGGCTCTGGTGGAGTGCGGGTGGCCGCTAAGACCATAGCTGCGCCCAATGCGACATGTACGACGACGGAGGCACCAAAGGCGAGAAGCGACTCCGGGGCTGAGCCCGAGGTACCTTCCGTGGGGTCTACAGGATGCGCCACGAACTGACTATTCCTGTCTTACGGCAAGCCCTACACGACCCAGGCCGGCACCCTGGAGTTGGTTCAAAGCCTGTACCACCATGTCATAGGCCACTTCACGCTCGGCGAGAATGATCACGGGGGTGTTTGGCTCGGGAGCGAGCTCTCGCACCGTCTGCGCGAGTTCCGCACGACTCACCTTTTTCGCCTGTGCACCCACCTGCCGAAGCTTAACCGCATGAACGCCATCCCTCTGGACGGTGACCTCGATGGCCGTTACCGGATTGGGGGAAGACTGGCCTACGCGGGGAAGATCGATGGCACCGGTGACAATCATCGGCGCAGTTACCATAAAAATGATAAGAAGCACGAGGGTGACGTCGATATACGGCACCACGTTGATCTCGCTCAGCGACCGGCGTGATCGACGTCCACGGGAGACGATGGGGCTGCCCATGGCCTAGGCCTGCCGCTGCAGAATGTTGGAGAACTCTTCGCCGAAGGCCTCAAGTCGACCGGCCATCTGGTCCACATGGGTGGCAAAACGGTTGTACGCGATGACCGCTGGGATCGCGGCGAATAGGCCGATTGCGGTGGCGACGAGGGCCTCTGCGATACCCGGGGCGACGCTGGCCAGGGTGGCCTGCTGAATATTGGCTAGCCCCGTAAACGCATGCATGATTCCCCAGACGGTGCCGAAAAGGCCGATGTAAGGCGAGACAGAGCCAACGGATGCAAGAAAAGGTAATCCGTGTTCGAGTGCCTGCAGTTCTCTCTGGCTTGAGGCACGCATGGCCCTCTGGGCCGCATCGACGAGGCCTGCAGCATCTGATTTGGCCTGCTGATGAAGTTTGAGGAACTCGCGCATTCCCGATTCAAAGACCCGGGCCATTCCGCCTGGCACCTGTCCGAGTTCGGCAGTTTTGTAGAGTGCAAGTAGGTCGCCCCCCGACCAGAATTGCCGCTCAAAAGCTGTTGCCTCGGCTCGGGCTCGGCGCAGCGAGAGCATCTTTTGAAACATGACTGTCCAAGAGGCTACCGAGACAGCAATCAGTACAAGGACTACCGCCTGTACGGGGATGCTGGCCTGGAGCATGAGGGCAATAACGTCGAGGTCGTTGGTAGTAGCGGTCATAGCGGTTCCGTTGGAAAAAGGGAAGGGCTTGATGCGTGGGCGCCTGATGGTGCAGCGCCTGCTGGTGGGGAAACAGGAGGGGGCGACGACGCCTGAGGCGGCATTTTCCCAAAGTGTCGCCATGCAGCGGGGGTTGCCATTCGTCCGCGGGGGGTTCTCTGTAGGAAGCCCTGTTGAATGAGGTAGGGCTCAAGCACATCTTCAATGGTCTCGCGGTCTTCACCGATGGCGGCGGCAACGTTGTCTAGACCTACTGGGCCCCCCTCGAATTTTGTAATGATGGCCTCGAGTAACTTCTGGTCCATCAGATCAAATCCCTGCTGATCGACCTCAAGCATGGCTAGTGCGGCATCGGCGAGCGGTGCGGTAATAGCCCCGGAGGCCTTTACCTGCGCGTAGTCGCGTACGCGCCGAAGCAGGCGGTTGGCAATACGTGGTGTCCCGCGAGATCGTCGTGCGATCTCGTAGGCGCCGTCTGCATCGATTTCCACTTTCAATAGAGAGGCGGACCGGCGAACGATTACAGCAAGGTCTTCTGGGCTGTAGAACTCTAGCCGGGAGACGATGCCAAACCGATCGCGCAAAGGATTGGTGAGCATGCCTGCCCGGGTGGTCGCTCCCACCAGGGTAAAGGGCTGTAGATCGAGCTTTATAGAGCGCGCAGCAGGCCCTTCCCCGATCATGATGTCGATCTGATAGTCCTCAAGGGCCGGGTAAAGGATCTCCTCTACGACAGGGCTAAGACGATGAATTTCATCGATAAAGAGAAGGTCATTACGCTCGAGATTCGTAAGCAAGGCCGCGAGGTCTCCGGCCCGCTCAAGAACCGGTCCGGAGGTCTGCCGCAGATTGACACCAAGTTCGCGGGCAAGAATATGGGCCAGGGTGGTCTTACCCAGTCCTGGGGGCCCAAAGAGAAGCACATGGTCAAGCGATTCCTGGCGTTGCCGGGCCGCTGCAATAAATACCTCAAGCTGGTCTTTGACCTTTGGCTGGCCGATGTATTCGGAGAGGCTCTGCGGGCGCAATGCCCGCTCAAGACTCTCCTCTTGTGGCCCACGCGTCTGACCAGAGACCATCCGTGCTACCTCGGGGGGTGCTGCAGACAGGGCATCATGCTCAATCATGGCCCCAGTTTAACCGAGGGAAACGGCGTTTCGTCCGGTTGGCCGCTTACCGGACCAGCTGTTTTAAGGCCTGACGTATCCCTTCAGCCACGTCGAGGTCCGCAGGAAGCGCGCGAACCGCTGCAAGGGCCTCTTTCTCCGAATAGCCAAGCGCAATAAGGGCCGTGGATACCTCGCCCGCGGTGCCTCCAGCCGCAACCAGGCCGCCAGAGGCCCCAGGAAGGCTATCGGCCAGCCGTCCCTTGAGTTCTAGAAGCATCCGCTCTGCTGTTTTCTTACCAATACCTGGAACCTTGACGAGGCTCGCCGCATCCTGAAGTGCGACGGCCTGGCTGAGTTGATCGACCGACAACCCAGAGAGCACCGCCAAGGCAATGCGCGGTCCGATGCCTGAGATCTTGATGAGCTCTCGAAAGGCCGCCCGCTCGGCTTCCGTGAGAAAGCCATAAAGCAGATGGGCATCTTCTCTTACAACCAGATGGGTGAGCAGGGTCACCGACTGCCCAACACCCGGCAGTCCATAGAAACTACTCATCGGCAGATCGACTTCATAGCCAAGGCCAGAGGCCTGGACGATCACCCGTGGGGGCGCCTTAGCGAAGAGTATTCCGGAGAGAAGCGCAATCATGGTCGCTGAGCATGCCAGAAGGCCAGCGCACAGGCCAGTGCGTCGGCAGCATCGGCGCTCGGTGTGTTCGATAGTCGTAGCAGATGACAGACCATGTGTTGTACCTGTTCTTTGGAGGCACGGCCCGTACCTACGATGGACTGCTTGATCTTCAGGGGGGTGATCTCATGAACGGGAATCTCCCGCGCGGCCAGTGCGGCGATTGCAACGCCCCTGGCCTGGCCCAGTGACAGGGTAGATCGGGGATTCACATTCACAAAGACCCGTTCGACAACGGCTATGGTAGGCGCATAGTCTTCGAGTACCTCCTGCATGCCCTGGTAGAGCTCCTTGAGTCGGTCTGGCTCAGAGGCCTCGATGTGCGGCCGAATCACGCCGCTGCCCAGATACTGCGGGTCACGTCCTGAGATCTGCAGTACGCCGAACCCTGTGCGTCGTAGTCCGGGGTCGATGCCAATCAGCCTGGTCAATGCTGCCTACCCTACCGAGTCACGCTCTAGCGTCTATTGCACCGACATACCTATTAATGCCGGAAATGTCGGGTGCCAGTAAACACCATGGCGATGTTGCGTTCATCTGCTGCGGCGATCACCTCATCGTCCCGCACAGAGCCCCCTGGCTGCACGATGGCAACAGCCCCCGCCTCCGCGACCACATCGAGTCCATCCCTAAATGGAAAGAATGCATCGGAGGCAACGACTGTCCCTTGGAGCGAGAGGCCGGCGTGGCCCGCTTTAATCGATGCAATACGGGCGGAGTCGAGTCGACTCATCTGTCCTGCACCTACACCCATCGTCATTCTGTCCTTGCAGAAGACGATGGCATTACTCTTGACCCAGGTGGCAACTTTCCAGGCAAAAAGCAGATCCTCGCGTTCTGCCGGGGATGGACTGCGGCGGGTCACGCAGCGCATATCGGCCAGGGTAAGACGATTCCAGTCGGGGGTCTGCAACAAGAGGCCGCCGGTGACCCGCTTCATATCGAGCCCCTCGGCCAGAGCCGTAGGCGTTCCAAGTGGGATAGACAGTAGCCTGAGGTTGGCCTTCTTGGCGAAGATCTCCAGGGCCTCGGCGGAGAAGGCAGGCGCGAGAATCACCTCGGCAAATTGTTGGCCAATGGCCTGGGCCGCCGCAGCATCGACTGTCGTGTTGAAGGCAAGAATGCCGCCAAAGGCCGAAGTGGGGTCGGTCTGAAAGGCCCGCTGATAGGCCTCTAGGGCTGAGCCTCCGAGCGCCACGCCACAGGGGTTGGCATGCTTTACGATTACACAGGCGGGAGTCTCAAAGGTTCGTACGCAGAGCCATGCTGCATCGGCATCAGCCAGGTTATTAAAGGAGAGTTCTTTGCCCTGTAGCTGGGTGTATCCGGCGAGTCCCCCAGCCGGTGCTGAAGGGTCGCGATAGAAGGCGGCTGCCTGATGGGGATTCTCACCATAGCGCATTGCCTGGGCCTGAACGACTTGAAATGAGTAGACGCGCGGCAGGGGACTGGCCGAACTTGGGGCCTGTGGCGTCACCGTGTTCTCACGGTGATTGACCGCCTCGGGTGTGAGTTCCGGCAGGCCATGGAAGAAGTTGGCTATTGCAGCATCGTAGGCGGCGGTATGGGCGAAGGCCTTGGCCGCGAGGCGCTGTCGTGACGGCCAGATGAGGCTTCCGTTTTCGCGCTCGAGCTCATCAAGTATGCCCGCATAGTCTGAAGGGTCGACCACCACGGCCACACCGTCGTGATTCTTGGCCGATGCTCGAATCATGGCCGGCCCACCGATATCAATGTTTTCTACGACCTCTTGATACCGTGCTGTTGGCTGGGCAAGGGTCTCGCGAAACGGGTAGAGGTTGACCACCACCAGATCAATGGGGGCAAAGCCTGCGGTCTGTAGGGCCTGCATATGGGCAGGGAGATCGCGGCGGGCGAGAAGGCCACCGTGTACCGCGGGGTGGAGGGTCTTTACTCTTCCGTCGAGCATCTCCGGAAAGCCCGTGATCGTATCGACGAGGGTAACGGGTAGTCCGGCCTCGGTGAGCAGCCGGGCTGTACCCCCTGTGGAGATGAGGGCGATCCCCCGCGCATGGAGCGCCTGAGCGAAGGCCAGCAGCCCCTCTTTATTAGATACCGAGAGAATCGCTCGGCCAACCGGCAGGCGATACGGGCGGGGACCAGTGACCTGGTCGTCAGAGAGTGTAGGCATTAGGACTCCGGGGGAAGCGTCTGAATCTGTGTCGGAAGCGGTATCTGATGGTGGCTAATCTTTTTGCGCAGCGTGTTGCGCGTGAGGCCGAGCAGAGCACTCGTCTTTGTAATATTGCCCTCGCAGCGGGCCAGGGCATATTGAAGCAGGGGCCGCTCGACCGCCAGCATCACCATATCGTGCAGCGCATGCGGCTTCTGATTTCCAAGCTGTGTGAAGTAGAGATCAAGCGCATCGATCAAGGCACCCTCGAGGCCCGCACGCTGGCCAGGGGCAGGCTTTGGGCCCTCAGTCGGCCTTCTGGATTCACTCACTGAACCGCCTCTTTGGCCGTATCGAAGAAAAACCCAATGGCAGCCAGTTGAGATTCGCAGGTCTCGGTCTGCTGGATTGCTTCACGCAGCGCCTTGGCGCCAGGTAGCCCCTTGAGGTACCAGCCAATATGCTTGCGGGCACTACGTACCCCTTGGTATTCCCCATAAAAGGCGTAATGGTCGAGAAGGTGGCTGCGCAGCCATTGGGCGATCTGGGGCAGACTGGGATCGGGCTGATGTTGGCCAGTGGCAAGGAATTCGGCGATCTGCCCGGGAAGCCAGGGTCTACCCTGGGCAGCGCGCCCCACCATCACTGCATCGGCCTGGGTGTAGGCCAACACTTCGAGTGCCTTGGTAGGGCTGTCGATGTCGCCGTTGGCCACAACCGGGATCTTGACCCGAGACTTTACCTCGGCAATGGTGTCGTACTCCGCCTGTCCGCGGTACTGGTCTTCGCGGGTTCTGCCATGAATGGTGACCCAGGCAATACCCTCGTCTTCGGCCATCCGTGCAATAGCGACTGCATTTTTATGGTCTCGAGAAAACCCCGTTCGCATCTTGAGCGTGACTGGCACATCGCTTCCTCTCAATGCCGCAACAACGGTTGAAAGAATCTCTCGCACTAGAACCGGTTCCTTCATGAGCGCCGATCCCGCGGCCTTGTTACAGACTTTTTTAGCCGGGCAGCCCATGTTGAGGTCGATGACATCCGCCCCGCGGGCAACGTTAAAGAGGGCGGCCTCTGCCATGATCTGTGCATCGCCGCCCGCAATTTGCACCGCCTTGGGGGATGCCTCTCCCTCATGATTAATGCGTCTGCTGGTCTTTTCGGTCGCCCAGAGCAGGGCATTTGAGGCGGCCATTTCGCTCACGGCGTAGCCGGCTCCAAGGGACCGACAGAGCCGGCGATAAGGCCGGTCTGTCACCCCCGCCATCGGAGCAACAAATACGCGGTTCGGCAGCCTATGCCTGCCGATGTATAGGGGCAGCGCGTGGCCTGGCGGAAGCAGGAGGGGGCGGGCAGACATCGAGACCTTGGGCAGCGTCAGACGTTAGTCGCGCATGAGGTCTTCGATCGCGTCGGCCTCTGCCGGCACGCCACGCGTTAATAATCTGCAGCCCGACGTGGTTACCAGAGCATCATCTTCGATACGGATACCAATATTCCAGAAGCCCTCTGGTACACCCTCTTGTGGCCGAATATAGAGCCCGGGCTCTAGGGTAAGGACCATGCCAGGAGCCAGGGGCTGTCGGTAGTCGCCGACATCGTGGACATCCATGCCTAGCCAGTGCCCTGTCCGGTGCATGTAAAACGGCTTATAGGCCTCAGTTTCGAGAGCGGCATCGAGAGACTGCGCGGCGAGAAGTCTGAGGTCGAGTAGCCCCTGAGTGAGGATGCGAACGGCGGCGTGGTGTGGGTCGGTGAAAGCTGCGCCTGGTCGCGTTGCGTCGCTTGCAGCGGTCTGCGCCGCAAGCACGAGGTCGTAGATGGCCCGCTGTTCGCCGGTGAATCGACCGTTGACCGGAAAGCTGCGGGTAATGTCGCTCGCATACCCGTCGAGTTCACAGCCTGCGTCGATGAGCAACATTTCTCCGCCGCGCATCTGACGGCTGCCTGCGCGGTGGTGCAGGATGCAGCTATGCGGCCCGCTGGCCACAATGGACCCATAGGCGACAGACTGGGCGCCTGCGCTGCGGAAGGCGGCAAGCAATACCGCCTCGATTTCAAATTCGGCTTTTCCGGGTGCAGTTGCCCGCATGGCCTGGCAGTGGGCTGCAGCAGAGATCGCTGCGGCCTGGGACATCGTGGCAATCTCGTCGGCGTCTTTAATGAGGCGTTGTTGGGCGGTTGCATCGCCGAGGCCGATGAGTTGCGCCGGAGCGGTCTGACCACCACGGGCTTTTCCTCGGGCCTGCTGAAGCCATGCGCGCACCCGCTGATCAACGATCTCACTCTCGGCCCAGGGCGCCATCAGGATTTGTCGATTCAGCATGAGGCTCGGCAGATCTGACTCTAGGGCATCAAGCGCGAAGGCCTGGTCAAAAAAGTAGCGTTCGGCGGCCGCCTCTGGGCCCACGCGAACGCCATCCCAGATCTCGCGCTCAGGATCGCGGCTGCGGCAGTAGAGTCGGTCATGCATCTTCCCCTGTTCATCAATTTCCATGACAAACCAGGCGTCAGGTTCGGGAAAGCCCGTGAGATAGAAGAAGTCGCTGGAAAACCGAAAGGCAAAGGTATTGTCGCGGTTACGTGTGATTTCATGGCCGCTGTAGCCAAGAGCGATTGCTGGCTGCCCACCGGACTTCTGATGGAGCCAGGCGGCAAGCTGCCTACGACGGGCCCGGTGGGCTTCTCCATGCACCGGTCCGGGCACAGGCGTCGGAAGAAGTACGTCTGACAGGGCTTTGGGGGAAGGGGGCTGGCTCAGGTCGGTCATAGTCGAGACTCTCGGAGTTGTTGATCGAGGGCTGCGAGACGATCGGGGGTTCCCACGTCGGTCCACGTGCCAGTATAGGCCTGGCCTGTCACCTGATGGTCGGCGATGGCTTTACGCAAGAGCGGCCCGAGTGCAGCCCGCTGACCTGGCACTAGATCGGCAAAGAGGTCGGGGTGGAATATGCCAATGCCTGAGTAGGTGAGCCAGGCGACCGACGGCGTTTCTTCAAGGGTCAGGTAGCCGTCGGCCTGCAGTCCAAAGTCGCCGGTGGGGTGGTGCCCGGGGTTCGGTACAAGAATAAGATGGGCCCGCGCGTGCTGCCCTGCACCTAACGTATCGCCAAGCCGCTGGGCTTCGGAGAAGGGCCATCGGCAGAAGATATCGGCGTTGACAACAAGAAAGGGGGCGCGGGCCTCAGACCAGGGCTGCGCGGTTAAGATGCCGCCCGCGGTCTCGAGTGCGCCCTCCGGTTCCCGGCTGTATCGAATGTTGACCCCTAGGGAGCGCCCGTTCCCCAGGGCGTCTTCAATCTTCTGCCCAAGATAGGCGGTGTTGATAACGATCTCGGAGAACCCTGCCTTTGCGAGTGCCTTGAGGTGCCACGTAATTAGCGGGGCGTCCGCCACAGGTAGCAACGGCTTGGGGAGTTGGTCGGTCAGAGGCCGCATTCGCTCCCCGCGACCAGCCGCCAGAATCATGGCAATCATGCTGTACCCGCGCAGACTCTAAAAGCTGTAGCGCACTTCGGGTGCGCCGCCACTGGCTTTCTGCAGAATGCGCGCCAGTGGTGCGAGCGCTCCGTAGCGTTCGGCGACCTTCTTGGCGTAGCCCAAGACTCGCGGCATATCGTTGAGGTAGCCATGTTTTCCGTCGCGAATCGAGAGCCGGGCAAATATTCCAAGGACCTTGAGGTGACGCTGAAGTCCCATGAGCTCGAAGTCTGCATAAAACGCACCGAAGTCTTCCGGGACACCAATCTCTGCGGCCCGAGCCTCTTGCCAGTACCGGGCTGCCCAGTCAATTTGCACGGGTTCGGGCCAGTCGACATAGGCATCGCGCAGCAGCGAGACGAGGTCATAGGTCAGTGGCCCGAGTACGGCATCCTGAAAGTCAAGAATGCCGAGGGCGTTGCCGTCCGCTAAGACCATCAGGTTACGGCTGTGATAGTCGCGGTGGACGATCACCTGGAGCTGCTGCGTGGCCTGGCCTACGAGCTGCGAGAAGACCCCTAGGAGCTCGTCCCGTTCTCTGTCTGTGAGCGTAAGCCCGAGATGTTTACTGAGATACCAGTCTGGAAAGAGCGCCAATTCTTGGTTAAGCCGTTCGGCATCATAGAGGGGCAAGTTAGATGCTACGGAAGGCGCCCTCAGGCCATAGCTCTGTGCGCGAATGAGGGCGCGCCATGCCTCGGTGTAGAGGCCCTGGGCCTGGGGCGGTGCAGAAGATGCGCCGTCGGACTGCCCAACGCTCTGCAAAAACGTCTGGGTGCCAAAGTCTTCGAGCACCAGAAACCCCCGGACTTCGTCCTGCGCATAAACCTCTGGAGCCCGGAGGCCCGCCTCGCGCAGAAGCCTGCCGACCTCTAAGAAGGCACGCACTGGCTCCTTGTCTGGGGGGGCGTCCATGAGGATGGCGGTGGATCCAGGGGGGAGCGTCTTCTCGAGCCGAAAATATCGACGAAAAGAGGCGTCTGCAGAGGCCGGCACGAGCGTGTCAGGCAGATATCCGGGCAGGCTGCTCAGCCAGCGGCGCGCCTCTAGGAGACGCGGGTCTATGGTGTGTGCGGTCAAAGGGGGAATAGGGCTAATAGAAAAACAACGAAGTGGTCGTAACGCTTCGGATATAAAGGCATCTTTATAATAGTCTATGCGTTTCGTTCTGCTCTTTTGGCTCGTCTGGGCCCCGCCTGTGTTGGCCCTGTCGTGTCCAGCCGGCGTTCCGCTCTCTGAGGTTGCTCTGCTAACCCAGAACACCGAGCTTCCAGCCCAGGGGCTGCGCCTTCCATTGCGTATCGACCCTCGGCTTGGTCTCGAGCCCCCCGCTAGTCAGAGCACCCCGTCTTATCTCTCTGGTAAGCAGTTGCAGGGCCAGTTTGACGACACAATTCGTCTCATCGGCAGCGCTGAGGTTCGTCAGCTTGGCCTTTCTCTCAAGGCAGAACGGATCGATCTTGACCTCGTACAAAACCAGTTATCGGCCTCTGGGGGCGTACAACTCTTTCGTGAGGGGGAGTTTTATCGGGGGCCGCGACTCACCCTAAAGCTGGGTACCCAGCAGGGGCAATTTGAGGATGTCCAGTATGAGTTCGCCGCGATGAATGCGCGCGGATACGCAGACCGCGTGGATTTCGTACAGCCCAAGGAGGTCGCCCTCTCAGAAGTGACCTACACCACCTGCCCGGTAAATCGCCCCGCCTGGGAGTTTCGGTCGCGGACCATGCGGGTGGATCAGATTCGAGAGATCGTTGATACCCAGTCGACCTTTCTTTATTGGTCTGATGTTCCGCTGCTAACGCTGGGGGACTTCTCCTTTCCCATCAGTGACCGGAGAAAAACTGGGTTCCTAAGTGCGTCTTACGGCTATACCTCACGGCTTGGCTTTGATCTCAATACCCCGTTTTATTGGAACATTGCTCCTCACCGGGATCTCACCCTCTACCCGAGGGTGCTCGGCCGCCGTGGCCTAATGCTTGGGGCGGAGGCCCGTTATCTCACCCGATCTGATAGCGGGGTCTTGGGGCTGGAGTATCTGCCAGATGATCGCGTCACTGCGCTGGATCGGCACCTCGTTAGCCTCAACCACACCAGTATGGTTACGCCGCGGATAGCCATGTCGATTCGGGGCAGTCGGGTCTCTGATGATGACTACTTCGCCGACTTTGGCGGGTCTCTACTTGCAGCCTCGCAGCGGGTCTTGCCAGCCACGCTGAGCTTTACTTCCGGCCTTGCAGGCTGGTCGGGCTCGGCCTCGGTGCAGCGCTATCAGGTCCTGCAAGATATTGCCTCGCCAATCATTGCGCCCTATTCATGGATGCCCCGGCTTCTTCTCAATCGTTCAGAGCGGGCAGCCACGGTCTCGCCGGGGCTTCCTGCGGTTGATCTTCAGGCCATGGTTGAGGCCACCCAGTTCGATCACCCGACCCTGACGCAGGGCAGTCGGTTTGTAGCCTCAGCGAGTGTGGCGCTCCCCGTCGATCTCGGCTTCTTTGGACTCACCCCAAAGTTTGGGGTCCATGCTACCTATTACAACCATGATCGTTCTGGAAGCCTCGCCGATACCAGTCGTACCTATTTCCAAAGCGCGTCGATCTCTCCCGCAAATCTTGGTAGCTTTGCGAATAACGTCGATCCGAGAATGGAATCTTATACGCGTGTCTTGCCTACATTTAGTCTTGATGCCAATACGGTGCTTGAGCGCGACGCTCGATGGGGCGGGCGTGAGGCCACACAGACCATCGAGCCACGACTGCTCTACACCTATACCCCCTACAAAGATCAGTCGCGTCTGCCGGTCTTTGACTCCGCCCGGCCCAGCGTGAGCCTTGCCCAGATCCTTTCAGACCAGACCTTTACGGGCCAAGACCGCATCGCCGACCAGAATCACATCACCACGGCGGTGACCAGTCGCATGCTTGATGCACAGACGGGCCAAGAGCTTGCCCGTGCCTCGGTGGCCCAACGTTTCTATATCGATGCTCAGCTCGTGACCTTGCCGGGTGAGCCAGTACGAACCGACCAGGAGTCTGATCTCTTCGCAGAGGGTGGCTTTTCCTTCTCGGAATACTGGCGGTTTGATGCAATAGGCCAGTATGCGGCCCAGCTCGGGCGCTGGCAGGCCTCATCGGCCAACCTGCGCTATGACCCGCGACCAGGCTATTCTGTGTCATTGGCCTATCGGTATACCCGTAGGACACTTGATGTTGTCGACCTGGCATTTCAGTTGCCCTTGACCCAAAACTGGTATGCGGTAGGCCGTTACAACTATTCCCTGCAGAAGGAGCCAACGACGATCACCGGTGCGCAGCGAGGCCTGGTGGAGTCGCTCGCGGGCCTTGAGTACGACGGGGGATGCTGGGTAGCCCGTGCCGTACTGCAGCGATTTGCAACTGGCGCCGATCAGGCCAACAATGCGGTGTTTTTCCAGCTCGAGCTCAATGGCATCGCTCGGGTGGGAACAGATCCCCTGGATGCCTTGCGCAGGAGCATCCCTAACTACCGCATGATTAATCGGCTCTCACCCCCGCCTGCGAAGTTTGATAATTTTCAGTAGTACTTTTTTAAAGAGTTTCCTATGCTGCGTTTGCATGCCCTCTGCCTTACTGGTCTACTTGTCTGGAATGGGGCAACTGCCTGGGCGAAACCAGAGCCCGTTCTGCTCGACCGCGTGGTGGCGATCGTTAACGATCAGGTCATCGTGGAGAGCGACCTGCAGCGTCGAATCGCTCAGGTACGGCAAAATCTCCAGCGCTCTTCCCAGAGACTCGCACCCGAGGCCGACCTACGGCGGCAGGTTCTTGAGCGCATGGTAACTGACCTTGCCTTGTCGCAGCGGGCCCGCCGCATCGGCATCACTGTAGACAACACCACCCTCGATAGGGCAATTGCGCGGCTCGCAGAGGGTAATGGTCTGTCGGTGACCGGTCTGAGAAACCAGCTTGAATCCGAGGGGGTAGTCTTTGATCAGTTTCGTGAAGATATCCGTGAAGAAATTCAGATTACCCGCCTGCGGGAGCGCGAAGTCGAAGACCGGCTTCAGATCTCTGAGTCGGAGATAGACGCATTTCTTGCGGCCCAAGGCCAGAGCCTCGCCCAGACCCAAGAGTTGCTGCTTTCCCAGATTCTTATTCCGGTAGCCGAAGATGCTTCAAAGCAGGCGCGTGCCGAGGCTTTTGCGCTTGCGCAGCAACTCGCCGCTGAACTCAAAAAGGGGGCGTCGTTTGCTGAATTGGCGCGTAATCACTCAAAGGGGGCGGCTGCGGCAGATGGGGGTAGGCTGGGCTGGCGGCCTACCGATCGGCTTCCGACCCTATTTGTCCAGGCCGTAGCATCGCTCTCGCCAGGCGATGTGGCAGGGCCCCTGCAGAGTCCGAATGGATATCACCTCATTAAGCTCGAAGATCGCCGATCGGTATCTCAAGGGCCATTGGTAAACGCGCATAAGGCGCGTCATATTTTGATTCGGGTCGATGGTCAGGCCTCTGAGGAACGCGCCCTACGTCGGGCGCAGGAGTTACGACAGCGGCTCACAGTGGGCGAAGATTTTGAGCAACTGGCACGCGACTTCTCTCAGGACCCTGGATCTGCCGCGAATGGAGGCAGGCTCGACTGGGCCTACCCCGGGGATCTCGTGCCTGAATTTGAACGGGCACTCAACGAACTGGCGGTTGGACAGGTGAGCGCGCCGGTGCGTACCGTATTTGGTTTTCACATTATCGAATTGCTTGAGCGCCGAAGGGAGCCGCTTTCTCAAGATCGGCTTCGCGTGTCGGCGCGGCTTGCCCTTCGGGAGCGTAAGCTTACTGAGGCGGTTTCAGACTGGATGCGCGAAGTGCGGGCAAACAGCTATGTGGAGATCCGTACGCAGTGAGGCCCCCCGTGGCCGATGGGCATGTCGCAAAAAAGCGGTTTGGTCAGAATTTTCTCCACGATCCAGGAATTATTCGACGTATTGTTGATCTCATCCGGCCGATGGCCGGAGAGCGTTTGGTTGAGATTGGTCCGGGGCAGGGGGCACTCACCGCCCCGCTCATTGCTGCCGCGGGCCGAGTCACAGCAATAGAGCTTGACCAAGACCTGCTTCCCCGCCTGCGGGCCCGATTTGGGTCTGATGCCCTAGAGCTCATCGCCCAGGATGTCTTGACCGTTGACTTCGCTGCGCTTGCTCAGGCCGCAGGAAAACCACTACGCCTCGTTGGTAATCTGCCATACAACATCTCTACGCCCCTGCTGTTTCACCTTATGCCGGTAGCCGATCGGGTTCAAGACCAGACCTTCATGCTACAAAAGGAGGTCGTCGACCGTATGGTTGCTGAGCCCGGATCGAAGGTCTATGGGCGGTTATCGGTGATGTTGCAGGCGCGCTATGCCATGCAGAGGCTTCTTCGGGTGCCTTCAGGCGCTTTCATTCCAGCGCCTAAGGTGGAGTCTGCGATTGTTAGTATGCGGCCGCTGCCTGGCATTCGGTCGCACCCTGAAAGTGATCGCTTATTTGCCCAACTCGTTACCCAGGCGTTTTCTGCAAGACGCAAAATGCTGCGTAATACCCTGGCCCCTTATCTTGATCGCCTCGATCTTGGGGCGGTCGGTCTACTTCCCACTCAGCGGCCTGAGGAGGTGAGCGTCTCGCAGTATCAGGCCTTGGCTGCTCAGATCTCGAGCGTCACGCCCTTGAGCTGAGACTGGGCTGTTTTGTACCCGGGGAGAATTTCTTCGACCTCTTGCCAGAAGTCAGCGCTGTGATCCATGGCCCGTAGATGAGCGAGTTCGTGGGCGACAACATAGTCGATGACAGGAAGGCTAAATTGGATAAGGCGCCAGTTCAGTCGAATGTGGCCATCCTGCGTGCAGCTTCCCCAGCGGGTACGGGCATGGGTGAGCGAAAACCGTAGATAGCGTCTGCCCGAGCGTTCTGCAAGGATATCGAGTCGCTCTTTGAGAATCTCTTTGGCCTGAGACTGCATCCATCCATGCACACGATCGCGTACCTGGTCGGGCGCTGACTGCGGAGAAAGGGGAAGGAGCACCTGAGCCTGCTGCGCGTCCCAGAGAACGTCTTGTTGTTCTGGACTCAGTACTAGGCGGCAGGGCTGCCCTAGAAAGAGAATCTCTGCACCATCCGCCCATTGCTCTTCGGGTTCGAGACGGTTGGCCTGACGATGTTGCCAGTCACGGTACCGGGCCGATAGCCATCGGGATTTGTGGCGCAGGATATGCGTGATTTCATCAAGGGGGACCCAGGCTGGGGCTACCACCTTCACATAGCCATCTTGCAGCGACATGCCGACGGTTCTTCTGCGAGAACGGGAGAGCACGATTGCCACCTTCTGGCCTTCAAGCTCCATAAACCGGTCTTTCGATTTAAGGGCAATCTGGCCTGTTGCAGCAGCATGGCTATCGCGAGAGGGCGCTTCCTTCGAGGGTGGGCTCGGGCTGGGAGAGGGCGTTGGCGTGAGGGCCGAGGAGGGTGCCAGCAGTGAGAGCTGCTCAGGACATGCGATGGGTTTCTTCCTCAATCCAGGATTCGATTCGGGCCGTGAGTGTCTCGGGAGTGTCATCGGGACTTGGCTCTATCAGCGGGCCCACAGAGACGATGATGCACCCAGCACGTTTGAGAAAAGCATTTTTCGGCCATAACAAGCCAGAGTTTAAGGCAATTGGCAGTATGGGAGTGTTCAGGCCCAGCGAGAGTCGGGCTGCACCTGTCTTGTACTTCACACGCTGACCCGGTCGGGTACGTGTTCCTTCCGGAAAAAATACCATCCACCGGCCTTCTGAGAACTTGTCTTGGGCCTGTGACTCGATTTGTTGGAAGGCTTCGCGCCCCTGACGTCTGTCAATATGGACCATATCGAGCAGCCGAATACTCCATCCAAAAAACGGGATTGCCAGTAGCTCTCTCTTGAAGACGAAACATAGGGGGCGTGGCATAAAGCTTGGCAGAAAAAATGTCTCCCAAGAAGACTGATGTTTGGCACACACGATGACGGGTCTGTCAGCATAGGCGTCGAGATGTTCTTGTCCCTTAATTTGCCAGCCAATGCCAAGGATCCATCGGGCCGCGTAGATCGTCATACGTGGCCACTGCATTGCAAGCCGGTATCGATTTGGCCCGCTGAGAAAGGGTGCGCAAGACATAAAGAGCGTTGCCCAGAACATCAGGCTAACGGTCTGAAAGACTGCAAACACCAGCGCGCGGGCGAACCGCATACTCTTTTGAGCCCCTACGCCCTTAGGCCCTCAGGCCTTGGCCAGACGAGAAAGGTCTGCCACCAGATTCATTGTGCCAAAGAGGTTGTGCAGCAGGCGCAGGCGGTTCTCGCGCAGGGTAGGATCTTCGGCATTGACCATGACCTGATCGAAAAAAGCGTCTACAGGATCTTTGAGTGCTGCCAGGCCCTGCATGGCCTCGACATAGGCCCCTTTTTCAGCCAATGCATAGGCCTGCGGTCCAAGTCTGGAAAGGGCCTCTGCGAGTGCCTTCTCTTCCTCCTCCTCGAGTCGTCTGGAGTCTATCTCGGCAAGCCCCCCCCGATTTGCCCACTCAGTCTTTTTCAGAATGTTGCCTATGCGCTTATGGGCGGCACACAAGGCAGGGGCCTGGGGTGAGGCCATGAAACGGTCGACGGCCTGAAGTCGATCGAGCAGCTCGTCATAGCGATTGGGGCACTGAGCCAGCACGCCTTCAATCGCCTCAGGGCTGTAGCCTTTGTCCTTAAGATAGCCGCGCAGTCTGTCTGCAATGAAGGCCTGTACGTCTTCTAACGCGGGAGCCACAGAAGCGATCCCGGAAAAGCTTGCGAGCGTCTCATCGAGTAACTGGCGAAGCGGCGCCGGTACACGTGCCTCAATGAGAATACGGATGACGCCTAGTGCGGCGCGGCGCAGGGCAAACGGGTCTTTGTCTCCCGAGGGGACGAGTCCGATACCCCAGATGCCCACCAGAGTCTCGAGTTTGTCGGCCAGAGCGACCGCCAGCGCTACTGCATTGCCCGGCAGGCTATCCCCCGCAAAACGCGGATGGTAATGGCCTTCGATTGCCTCGCAGACTGCAACGTCTTCCCCGTCGTGACGGGCGTAGTACTGGCCCGCAATGCCCTGAAGCTCTGGAAACTCGCCCACCATATCGGTTGCAAGATCGGCCTTTGCCAGCTCGGCAGCGCGTTTGGTCTGTGCGGGATCTGCACCAACCCATGTGGCCCAGCGGCCTGCAAGCGTGGCAAGGCGTGTGATTCGTTCGGCCTGACTTCCAATCTTGTTGTGGTACACCACCTGGGCGAGGGCTGAGATGCGTGAGGCCAGCGGCTTTTTCTGGTCCTGCTCAAAAAAGAACTGGGCGTCTGAGAGCCGTGCCCGCAGCACGCGCTCGTTGCCCTGAACCACCACGTCGGGATCCTTCGACGCAAGGTTCGATACGACGAGAAATCTGTTGACCAGCCTTCCGTGGTCGTCGGTCAGGGCAAAGTATTTCTGGTTCTGCTGCATGGTGAGAATGAGGCACTCCTGAGGCACCTTCAGAAACCCCGCATCAAACTGCCCCTTCAGGACCACCGGCCATTCCACCAGGCTTGTGACTTCGTCGATCAACGACTCAGGCATGACCACTTGGTCGCCGCCTGCAGCAGTCTCTAGCAAAGAGACCATCTTCTGACGGCGGGCCTCAAAGCCAGCGATAACAAATCCATGGGTGACCAGCGCTTCGGCATAGTCGTCGGCGTGGGAGATCGCAATGGTGCCCGTACTGAGAAATCGATGCCCCTCGGTGTACCGACTGGCTTCTAACCCTAAGGCTCTGATCGGTAGCACCTCTTGGCCGTGCAGCGCGATCAGCCGATGCGCTGGGCGAACAAACCGTACCTCGTGCAAGCTGGGGTCACTGTCTGAGCGGGGCCATTGGTACCGCATGACCTTCGGGATCGGCAATGCGGCGATTGCCTGGTCGAGCGCTGCCTGCACCGCGACGGCGATGGAGGCTCCAGCGATACGGACATCAACAAAGAGCGCCTCGGCCTTGCCGTCTATTTGCCGTATAAGGTCGGAGGCTGCGAGGTTCTCTCCAAGGGTGAGGCCAAGCCCCGCGAGCTTTTTGATCAGTGGAGGCTGGGGCTCGCCGTCCCCATTCAGACCAATCGATACCGGTAACAACTTCTCTCGATGCTGGCGATCGGGCGCCTGGGCCAATACCGCGTCGATATGGACTGCTAGCCGGCGCGGGCTCGCATACGGAGTAGTCGTCGCGTTCTTGCCAACAAGCCCAGCCCCCTCTAAGGAACGCAGAAACGTCTCTGCGAAGACCCTACCAAGTGTCTTGAGTGCCTTAGGGGGGAGTTCTTCGGTGAAGAGTTCGATCAGAAGGGGCGCGGCTTGTCCGGCGGAGGAAGATGTACTTTCGGTCATGCGAGGTGTCGGCTCTACGCCGCCTTTGTCTGAGGGGTCGCTTCGGCGTCTGCGTTTGCCATAGGGAAGCCGAGCCGCTCACGTGAGTCGTAGTAGGCCTGGGCTACCTGGCGAGACAGGGCCCGAATTCGCGCAATGTACTGCGCCCGTTCGGTGACAGAGATCGCGCCTCGGGCATCCAGGAGGTTGAAGCTGTGGGCAGCCTTGAGTACTTGCTCATAGGCGGGCAGCGGTAAGTCTTCGGTGAGCAGTCGTCCCGCGTCTGCCTCGTGCTCAGAGAAGCGCCGAAAGAGCACATCTACGTTACTTGCCTCAAAGTTATACCGCGACTGCTCTACCTCGTTTTGGTGGTAGACGTCTCCATAGCTGATTTGTCTGGTCTGACCCTGCTCCTGCCATTGTGTCCAGGTGAGGTCGTAGACGTTTTCCACCCCTTGAAGATACATCGCCAGCCGCTCGATACCATAGGTGATCTCGCCGGTGATCGGGCTGCAGTCAAGCCCTCCCACCTGCTGAAAGTAGGTGAACTGGGTGACTTCCATTCCGTTGAGCCAGACCTCCCATCCCAGTCCCCAGGCGCCGAGGGTGGGATTCTCCCAGTCGTCTTCGACGAATCGTATGTCGTGGGTCTGAGGGTCGATACCGAGCGCCCGCAGCGAACCAAGATAGAGCTCAAGAATATTGGGGGGGGAGGGCTTGAGAACGACCTGGTACTGATAGTAGTGCTGAAGCCGATTGGGGTTTTCGCCATAGCGCCCATCCTTGGGGCGGCGCGATGGCTGTACATAGGCAGCCCGCCAGGGCTCGGGGCCCAAGGCCCGCAGAAATGTGGCGGTGTGCGAGGTGCCCGCGCCTACTTCAAGATCTATAGGCTGCAGAAGCGCGCAGCCCTTATCGGCCCAATACTGTTGGAGGGTAAGAATAACGTCTTGAAAAGTCTTCATGCCTCCATTCTACCGGCCCCTGCGTGTGCCAGCCCTGGGGCTACTTCTTCGCCAATCATGCCTCGGTAGGCATGCCAGGTGGCATGCCCCACCCAGGGCGCTGTTACGATCAGCAGGGGGGTAAAGACAAAGAGACTGCCGCCAATAATGGCGAAGATCGTGAGCCCCCAGACCAGGCAGGTAAGTGGGTTAGCCCAGAGGGCCCGCGCGCTGGCAAAAACCGCCACGAGGGTATCGGTGTCGCGGTCGAGGAGCAGGGGCATGGACACGACGGAGATCGAAAAAACGAGGCTCGCCAAGACAAACCCAACGCCGGCCCAGACCAATAGAAACTCCAGATTTTCTGCCGATACGATCTGGCCCAGCATGGCCTGGAGCGTTGGGTAGTCGTGGGTCGCAAAGAGGGCAAAAATCACCACCGAGACCCGGGCCCAGACCACCATAAAAAATGTCAGCATGGCTGCGAAAAAGGCAATTGACTTCCAGTTGCGCAGGAAGCTCGTAAGGCTTGCCATCAAGTTTAGCGGCTCGCCACGCGCGCGCTGGCGGGAGAGTTCGTAGATGCCGCAGCAGATAAAGGGCCCCATGAGAAAGAACCCTGCGGTCAGTCCCATTGTGGCCTGCCAGAAACTTCCGTAAATAAAGGAAATCGCAAAGCCCATGAGGGCGAAGACTGCACCGTAGAAGCATCCACGCATGCCTGTACAGAGCAAGTCGCTCCAGCCTTGTCGGAGCCATCGCACGGCCGCAGAGGCCGGAAGGTTGGTGTGCACCGCAATCATGAGAGTCTCCCGTTGTTTTTTATTGTTCCGGTATTGTTCTCCTTTATCCGTCTATATGCATGTTGCACCGCGATGTTGTTGAGTCTGGCGGTCGGGAATCGTGACTAACTGGCCTCTCACCCTTGCGATGGCGGGCAACATAGTCGAGAGTGCAGGGGATGTTGCTTAAAGAGGTCATTAATCGCCATGGATTTCGACACTGGTATGAGGGTGAGCTCATTCGCGCCTTTGGCTATGTAGCCCTTGGGCTTGTGTTCTTCATATTTGGCGCCTCGGCCCTAGAGTTTTTCTGGGAGCATTCCGAGCAGCACTGGATCTGGTCTGTATTTAAGTTTCTCGCAGCGATTACGGGGGTGATACTCGGTGGTCTGAGTTGGATTCGGTTTTCTCGTCTGATTGCACGGGCCGAGATCTTGGCGCATCAGGCTGTCTGCCCGACCTGTAAGGCGTACGGAAGGCTCTGGGTTGATGATGAGCGGTCCGACCCTGAAACGCTTGATCGGGTCCTCCAGTGCCGCTGCAACAAGTGCCACAATCTCTGGGCTATTTACTTTTAAATTACGATGCCACAGCCTCCCGAATCTTCTTCGCATGGATCGAACTCTGTGCCTCCTGGTCCCGCTAGCCTGTCTGGTGTGTCGCACGCCGAGATCCCATCATCGACGGCAGCCCCCGTTCGTTCTGTTGTCGAGACCCGCGACCTTGTTTTTGTCGCACTTTTTGCTGCTCTTATCGCCGTACTGGGGTTCGTGCCAAAGATTGACCTGCCCTTTCTCGCGGGGGTACCGATTACCGTACAGACCCTTGGGGTGATGTTGGCTGGGCTCTTTCTTGGCCCACGTCGGGGCGCCTTGGCTGTGCTCTTGTTTGTTTTTGTTGTTCTTCTGGGTGCTCCGTTTCTCTCGGGCGGTCGGGGTGGTCTAGGCGTCTTGTTTGGGCCCACCGTAGGGTTTCTTCTGGGATGGATTCCCGGCGCCTTTCTCGTGGGGTTTGTCTTCCTGCTTCTCCAGCGCCTTGCGCCGTCAAAGTCTATGGTCAACGCCTTTTTTGCCTGTCTGGTCGGCGGCGTGGTTACGATCTATACGGTCGGAATCCCCGTCTTAGCCTGGCGTGCTGCGATCCCTCTTGATCAGGCAATAGCGGTCTCTCTGGCCTTCATTCCGGGCGATCTCCTAAAGGCCGCTCTGGCGGCCGGACTGGTGTCCCGGTTTGGTGGGCAGAGGGCGCAGGTATTTGGCTAGGTTCTCGACCTAAGATAACGAACGCGGGTCTGCATTGAGGATTCTGGTTCTGGCGGTAGGGAGCCGACAGCCCGGCTGGGTGGGGGAGGCCTTCTCTGAATACGTCACACGCTTGCCACCAGATTGGGCGCTCACGCTCAAAGAGATCAAGCCCGAGGCGCGCACGCTTGGCCGTACTGTGCCGCAGATGCTCATGGCTGAGGCAAGCCGAATTCGGCAGGCGATACCGCCGCGGGCGAAGGTTGTGGCCCTCGACGAGCGGGGAGAGCGCAAGACCAGTGAGGCGTTGTCCCGATTTCTTATCGATAGTCAGGAGGCCACCCAGGATCTTGTCTTTCTGATTGGTGGCGCCGATGGTCTCTGCGAGACCCTCCGTGCCCAGGCGCAGACGTTATTGCGGCTATCGGATATGACGCTGCCGCACGGTATGGTTCGGGTGATTCTCGCCGAGCAGGTCTATCGCGCGTGGTCGATTGCGGTGGGGCACCCATATCACAGGGCCTAAATCGGCGCTTCGCCACGGTGCGCGACAAGTTGCGGGGCCCCCAGGCCTAGGCTGTAAAGCATGCCGCTCACCTTAGCTAAATCTCGCCTCGCGCAGGTGGCCTCTCGGCATGCACGACCAGACAATCTGGCTCGCAACTGCATGGTACGGCGCGGCCTGATAGCGATATTGATCTGCTGGTGGAGTTTTATCCCGATGTTGGTTGAGAAATACTTCTGTGGAATGTCTCTACGCCACCCGCTGCCGTCGGCTCTGCAGCATGCCCACATTCATCTCGGCATTGAGCTCTGAGGCATAGAACTTCTCAATCATCTCCACCGAGGTGCGGGCATTTTTGGCCAGGGTGAGTAGGTCAATGCCCTGGCCGTATAACAGCCGAAAGGTGATGGCTGTATGCCGCAGGCTGTAGAGCGTTCGGTTCTGGCCACGCGTGCCGGTACGTAGGCCCGCAGCATCAAGCACCCGCCGAAACTGCACATCCATAATCATCATCGCCGTTTTGCGGTTGGCCACCTCTGGGTAGAAGAGATAGTCGGTCGGCGCCGCATGGCCCATCTTGGTGGCGTGGGCCAGTAGGGCCTCATAGACCCGTACCGCAGGCTTTAAGGTAATGATGGTCTCTGTGTGCTTCTTGCTCTCGGGCAGCTTGAGCCTTAGATAGGTATGCCGCCCACGCACAATCTGCACATGCTGATGCTGAATATTGCGCAGGTCGGTAGGCCGCACAAAGCTATTCACCATAAAAGCGATCATCCAGCGAAACCATACCGGCAACGGCATGTCTTTGGAGAAGAGACCGCCCTGGGTATCGCGGTGGCTGGGAGCGTAGCTGCCCTCGGGCAGCACGGCGCTCGAGAGCCCCTTGGCCGCATGCCAGAGGCGCAGAAGCTCTCTTGGCGTGAACCCACCCCGTGGGGTGCTCTCGCTTTTGATCTTCGGAAATACAGGCAGGGCCGGAAGGTGTCCGTGAATCACCGCCCAGTTCAATACCTTGCGTACCGAGATCAGCAGCTGACGTACTGTGGCGGCATGCAGGCCCTTGAGGCTGCAGGCGTCTGCAAAGTTCAGCAGGGCGCTATAGCGGATATCGGTAAGGGCCATCGGGCCAAAGAAGGGCAGAAGGTGCGCTCGGCACCGGGCGGTAAACATGGTCACGGTCTGCTCGCAGACTTCTCGGCGTTGCACCCGGGCGTTCTCAGCCGCCAGGGCTAGGGGAAGGGCTTGATCAAAGCGCATCGGCGCATCGATCTGGTCATGAAAGATGGTTTCCATTGGTCTGTTGTCTCCAAAAGCAGTGCCCACTTTTGATGTCTCGCATGACGTCGCTCTGTAATCCGACAAGGCGTCATGTTCTTAATAAATTTGTAATGTTTTGCAGAAAAAAACCCCCGACCGAGGTCGGGGGAGGTCTTACAGGAGTGGCCGTTTAGAAAGAGTGGCGCAGACCCAACGTCATTTGCTCGACCTTGGTGGTGTTCGCCGCGGTTGAGGCTTTGTACTCGTTCTCGCCCATAATGAAATAAGCGGTAGTACGCTTGCTGAGGTTGTAAAGCGCACCGATCTGGAAGCCTTCGAAGTCACGCTTGTTTGCAGTAACGCCATCCGCCTTGTCTTCTCCGTCAAGCATGTTCGCGTAGATGCTGGTGGCACCGAGAGGAACAGTTACGCCAACGGACATGACCTCTGCGTCAACCTCATTGGTTGTGGCTGTCGAAACCTTCTGCTCGCGAGTCATGTAACCCACTTTTACGAGGGCAGCCCCGAGGTTGTAAGAGGCACCGATCGACTGTAACTCGACGTCTCTCGTACTCGTACTGTTCTCTAGTTTGATCGACTTATCAGCCATCCCGAGACCGAATGAGAGCGGTCCAGCGGTGTAGGTTACTGCGAGGTCAAGCTGATTGTTTTCGTCTTTGCCAGTTGTAGCGGAGGTATCGGTCGAATGATTCGCATAGCCAAGAATTACTTTTACAGGCCCAAATGCTGGGAGCGTGTATTGAATCGAGGAGTCGTTCGTTGTCGTGGCACCAGCTTGGTCTGAAGCAATTCCACGGCCGACATCGTGAAAACGCGAACGAGGCCCTGCTGCGGTTCCCGACGCTGCGCCTGCGCCAAAGAAGAAGTCAGCGGTACCGGCTGAATTGGCTGTCCCGGTAACAGAATAGCTGCCGGAAACAGTCTCAAAGGCTGGGGTAAAACGCCCAACTTTAATTTCGCCAAAGCCGCCCTCCAGGGCAAGCCACATGTCACGCTTAGAGAGTGCGCCGTCGGTGACCCCGCCAGAGCTATTTACTTGTTGGCTGAGATAACCCGAGGCCTTTAGGCCGCCCCCGAGATCCTCTGCAGCGCGAAAAACGATCTGGCTGGTCGTGCTGCGACTGGACACCCCAGTATTACTGTTCTTGAAAACTGCGCTGCCTGTGGCCGTGGTTTCCTGGGTACCGACGCCGAGATCTAAAACACCACTCACCGTCACCTGCGCCATGGCGGGCACTGCGAATGCACCTGCGACTGCTGCAGCAATAAGATGCTTCTTCATTCAGTATTCTCCTAAGGCGTTTAGCGAACGCATGGAGATTTATGAATGGTCGTAAAAATTTAATTTTTACAAATTAAATTTTCAATTGCGGTGCAATAAAAGTCTGCATCGGTGGCATTGCGCTGTGTTGACTCACGCAAAAAATGAGCTCGGGGCGTGCGTTTTTGTTGCCTTCTCGCAACGCATAGTTTGGTTTTTTTCGTGTCGAGCAGGAGCTTAGATGGCGACTGGACCACGCCGAATTTGTTGAGGCCTACAACGCCAGCATCACCGCCGAAGGTCTTCCATTAGACCAGTGGAGAGGTTTCTGATGGCGCGTTTTGACGTGTACATCAATCCGAGCAGCGAGGCGACAACCACCCCCTACCTCCTAGATGTGCAAAGCAATCTTCTCGACGGCTTAGACAGCAGGATGGTGATTCCTCTGCGCAGCCTGAGATACTTCCCGAGGGTAACTCAGGGCTGCTAGGACACGTCGAGTGCAGGCCGCTTTTAAGCCTTTTCTAATTCCGCCCGCGCAAGCCGCTCCGCGATTCCCACGTAGGTACCAGGCGTAAGCGCCATTAGCCGTGCCTTATCGGCCTGCGGCAAGGCAAGGCCACTGATAAACCCGCGCATTGTTTCTTCTGTCATTCCCTGCCCACGGGTGAGCGCCTTGAGCTGCTCGTAGGGCTGTGGCAGACCATAGCGCCGCATTACGGTCTGAATCGGCTCTGCCAAGACCTCCCAGGCGTTGTTCAAGTCTTCGTCAAGCCGCTGCTTATTGACTTCGAGCTTGCCTATTCCCGTTATGCACGAGTCCATCGCCAGGAGGCTGTGGCCAAGCGCGACCCCCAGGTTCCGCAGCACCGTAGAGTCAGAGAGGTCGCGCTGCCAACGGCTTACCGGCAGTTTGTCGGCCATATGCCGAAG
>JBJOHS010000054.1:0-3463 GCA_046047535.1 Pseudomonadota bacterium | reverse complement strand
CTGAACCATCCGTGAGTAGGCCGTTTCGATCTGATGCTCGATCTGAAAACGCGAATAGAGCGGGATGTCGTCGCGATAACGTTTAACCCGCGGGGCAAGGTCGGGCATCACATGGAGCATGAACTGCCGGGCCTGCTCGTATATGTCGTCGGTATCGATGAGAATTTCACCGATATCGGGGTGAAAGTAGTCACGAATGGCCCGGATAACCAGGCTCGACTCCTGATAAATGAGGTAGGCGCCAGACTGCAGGGTACGTGCGTCGTCGACTGCCTTCCAGAGCTGCAGCAGGTAATTGAGATCCCATTGCAGCTCATCGACTGTGCGACCAATACCGGCAGTGCGGGCAATCATGCTCATGCCGCCGGGCACATCGAGCTGATCCATGGCGTCTTTCAGCTCTTGCCGGTCTTCGCCCTCGATACGCCGAGACACGCCCCCGCCCCTTGGATTGTTAGGCATGAGCACAAGGTAGCGGCCCGCCAGAGAAATAAATGTGGTGAGGGCTGCACCTTTATTGCCCCGCTCCTCTTTTTCGATCTGTACGAGGAGTTCTGTTCCCTCTGCAATCGCGTCTTGGATACGGGCGCGGCCTACGTCTACGCCGGGCTTGAAATACTCACGGGCGATTTCTTTGAAGGGCAGGAAGCCGTGACGCTCCTCCCCATAGTTCACAAAACAGGCCTCAAGGCTGGGCTCTACCCGCGTCACCACACCTTTATAAATATTGCTCTTGCGCTGCTCTCGGCCGGCAGTTTCGATATCGAGGTCAACCAGCCGTTGGCCGTCAACAATAGCAACACGCAACTCCTCAGAGTGCGTGGCGTTAAATAACATACGTTTCATTCAGACTTCTCCCAAACAACCCCTAGCCGCACGCTTCGTAAGCGAATATTGGCGGGGCAACGCCGATTAGGATCGGCAAAAGAGCGTCTGAGAGTGGGGCAGTGGAGGCCTGTTTAGGCGAGCAGAGGAGCACCTGCCGGATTGAGGCGGGCGGATCGAACGGGGGAACCTGTGGGAGCCTGTAAGCGCACCCGAAACACTAGAGGGGCACTTAGAAAACCTGCTAATGGAAATATCCACCAAATTCATAGGATCGATTCTGATCGTCTTTCGGGGCCGGGCCGCACTCTCTATCGCGCTCCACGGACAAAAAATCATTCTGGCTACTGACTCGTCGGACGAAATACAGCCGCACCATGACCGGAATTCAGTAGAACAGGCCTTTTCCTGTAAGGCTAAGGCATAGTATACCCAAGATCACCGAAAAACCTCTTTTCTCACCGGCCCTTACCTTTGACTCCTGATTCTGCCGTTTCTTCTTCCCTGCCAGCCGCACCAGATCGCCGGGTTCTGGTCACAGACGATTCCGATGGCCAGCGTATAGACAATTTTTTGATTACCCACTTTAAGGGGGTACCCAAGACGCGTGTCTACCGAATGTTACGCACTGGGGAGGTTCGGGTTGACGGTGGTCGTGTCAAGCCAGACTTCCGACTCAAGGCCGGGCAGTGGCTTCGACTGCCTCCGGTACGGGTCCCCACGCCCGCAGAGCAGACCCTGCAATCTGCCCGACAGCTAAAAGAGCGCGCCGCTGAATTCTCCGATCGTCTTTGCCCGATTTTTGAGGCGCAGGACCTGATGGCGGTAGACAAGCCACCGGGTATCGCCGTCCATGGGGGAAGTGGAGTCTCCCTCGGGGTGATCGAGGCCTTACGTTCCACACGGCCTGCCGGATTCCTTGAGCTTGTTCACAGACTCGACCGCGATACCTCGGGGGTCTTGCTTCTTGCGACCGGCCGAAAGGCCCTGCTGCATGCCCATCGACAGCTTCAGGAGGGGCGGATGCGTAAGCAGTATCTCGCCTGCGTAATTGGGGACTGGAAGGCCACTGGTCATGCCGACACTCCAATGCGTCAGCCCCTGCGCAAGACCCTAGCCCCTAATGGCGAGCGTTGGGTTCATGTCCATCCGGAGGGCCAGCCTTCGGTGACCCGGGCACGGCTGGTCTCCAGCGCAGTCCATCCCACTTTCGGGCCTGTGAGTCTCTTGGTCTGCGAGCCGCTTACCGGGCGCACGCACCAGATTCGGGTGCATCTTATGGACCGAGGCTGTCCGATCGTCGGTGATCTTAAATACGGCCCTGATCAGCCATCGCTCTGCTTGGCGGGCAGGGGCGTTGGTCGCCCTCGCCGTATGATGTTGCATGCGTGGAAGCTCTCTCTGGACATGCCGGGAGAGGATCCTGCGCAAGATTCCCGCCGGCAGACGATTACGGCAGATCCAGATGAGGACTTTGTGGCTCGATTACACGAATTGGGGCTAATATGGCCGGCTCGGTAAGCCCCCCTTCGGTGCTGATTTTCGACTGGGATGGCACGCTGGTCGATTCAACCCAGACAATCGCTCAGGCCATTCGCCTCTCCTGCGCCGACCTTGGGCTTACTGTTCCGAGCATGGCTGACGCCCAGTACGTCATCGGCCTTGGGCTACAAGATGCTCTGGCACGGGTTGCGCCAGACTTGCCCGCAGACCGTGCTCCCGAGTTGAGCATGCGCTTTCGTCATCATTACCTGTCGAGAGATCAGCTGCTTGTGCCGTTTGAGGGTATTACCCGGCTGCTCTCCGATCTCCAGGCGGCAGGGGTTGTGATGGCCGTGGCTACCGGGAAGTCGCGTCAGGGCCTTGAGCGTGCCTTTGATACCACCCAGACCCGAGGCTTTTTTACCACCTCGCGCTGCGCAGATGAGTCGGTGCCTAAGCCAGGCCCAGAGATGGTCTTAGAGATCTGTGCCGACCTCGATATCGATCCTGACAATGCCCTCGTGGTGGGTGATACCACCCATGACATTGGAATGGCCCACGCGGCGGGTGCCAAGGCCCTTGCCGTGAGTTACGGGGCCCATGAGCGTGAGGCTCTCATTCGCCTATCTCCCTTGGACTGCGTGGCCACGGTCGCTGACCTCGATCAATGGATGCGCAGGCATGTCTTACTAAGCGGTTAACAAGAGTACAAAGAAAAGAGGTAAGGATTTTATGGAAGCAGAGTCACGAGTCGATGGCGCAGATGTAACGACAACCCGTCGGGCTATGGAGAGTATTCTCCTGGCCCATCTGGACGAGCAGCGCCGAGCGCGGCGTTGGGCGATGGTACGGCGGCTGCTTACCCTCGTCGTGGTCGTGTTCGTGGTCAGCATGCTGGGTCAGTCCTTCTCGGGGTTTCCTGATGCGGCCGGCCCGACCAGTCGGCATACCGCAGTCATTAGCCTCACAGGGGCGATCGAGGTGGATGGCGAAGTGGATGCAGCGCAGATCAATGAGTCCCTCCGGCTTGCCTTCGAAGAACCGATGGCGGCTGGAATTGTTCTACGAATGAATACCCCGGGTGGTAGTCCGGTGCAGTCGGCACTGATCTACGATGAAATTCGGCGTCTCCGAAGACTCCATCCCGAGAAGCAGG
>JBJOHS010000053.1:0-3088 GCA_046047535.1 Pseudomonadota bacterium | reverse complement strand
CGAATCACCGGGTCGTCGGCGTGAATATCGAGTGCAAGAAGGAACCGCGACACCATGTTGTAGGTGGCCACTACCCCAACGAGTTCAACGGTCTGCTGAATACCGATCGCTGCCACCAGGTCGGCTTTGACCTGGGTATCGACCACCAGGTCGCGGGTCATCGACTGAGCCAAGACGATGACGTTCTGCTCCAGTGGCGAAAAATCCTGCATGGTGAATCGAGACGTACCAACATGGCCGAGCATCTCCGCCTGTCGGGCGGTGCCTCCGGCGCTGACAAAAATTGGGGCATGGTGTTCGTACTCAAAGCTCGCTCCGTTCAGAACAGCCACGACGCACATGACCAGTTCGCGGAGTTTTATTGGTACCGAGAGGTCCGTACGAATCTTTCCCAGGAAAATATTCCAGCCCTCAGCCAGCGGCGGACTATGCAAGAGCATCCGATCAAGCTTGAGCAACGACCCGCCTCGACGGGCCCGAATAGCGGCAACGAGATCTGCAGGATAGGCATGATCCTCGGGCAGCATAGGAATGACAGGGCTTGATGACATAGACGCTTCCTCTTCTAATGAATCAACGACAGAGACCACCAACGAGAGACACACAGCGGGGCCAGACAGCACAGCCTTTCGCCCAGTGCCCCTCGGTGTAGGTGGAGGATAATCCAGAACTCTCGCGCTTCGGCCAAGGCCCCATTTTCATGACCCCATCGTCTCACGCTAATCCATCGATCAATCGTATTGATCTCTTGCTCATTCTCTTTGTTACGCTGGCCTGGGGCTTTAACTACTCGGTGATGAAGTTTGTGGTCTCAAGTTATCCGCCGGCCACCTTTCGGGCCATCACCTTCTTTTTTGCCCTGATTTTTATCGGCCTCTATGTCCTCTACCGCAAGGAGTCTTTCGGAATTCCGAGGCATGAGCGGGCCCTGGTCTTTAAGATCAGCGTCTTCAATATGCTCTTCTGGCATATCGGGCTGATCTTTAGCCTTACGCTGCTGAGTTCGGGGCGGGCGGCCATCGTCGGCTACACCATGCCCGTCTGGGCCCTGCTTGCCAGTGCCCTCGTCTACAAGGCCCGACTCACTGCCCGAGCGATCATCGGTGTGGTACTCGCGCTTGCCGCCACCTACCTTCTTGCAGTCGATGAGATTCAGGCCTTTACTGGGCAGCCCCTCGGCCTGGTCTTCATTCTCTTTGCTGCGATCTGCTGGGGTATTGGTAATGCCATGATTAAACACTCCCCACTATCAATCTCCACGGTGGTGCTCAATTTCTGGTCTCTGGCCATTTCGTGCGTCTTGGGTTTTGTGATTGCGATTGCGACCGAGGTGGCTGACTGGCGTATGCCCTCGGCTATAGAATGGGCCGGCATTTTCTACAACAGCCTGGTGGCCTTTGCCCTGGGCTATGTGGCCTGGTTTACGGTGGCCCGCAAGCTCTCTGCAGTGACGAGCGGGCTGTCAATCATGCTGGTGCCCGTGGTCGCTGTCTTCGGCGGAGCCTTCTGGCTATCGGAAGCTATTACCTGGGAAGATCTACTCGCCCTTGCCCTCATATTGGCGGCGATGGCAGCCGTGTTATTGCCGGGAAGACGGGCGGCCTAGAGGCATTCTCCCGAAGGGTTCGTTGGTCGTTGGTATTAGAGAAGTACGCTCACCGATGACCGGGGAGCGTACGGACGAGTACTACGCGAAGGGGTGCGGGCGCCGTTAAATTCTCCCCAGTGCCTTGAGAACACGCTCTGGTGTAAACGGCTGGATCGTAACCGAGGCCTTCAACGGGCTTAAGGCATCGTTAAGTGCATTCATGACGGCCCCTGGGGCACCGGCGGTGCCCGCCTCGCCTGCCCCCTTAGCGCCAAGCTCGGAGGACCGCGTAGGGGTCGAGACGTGGGCCACCTCGATATCGGGCATCTCTGCGGCCATCGGCACCAGATATTCGGCCATGGTGCCATTGCGCATCTGACCATCTTCGCTATACATACACTCCTCAAAGAGGGCGCCACCGATACCCTGCACAATGCCTCCACGAATCTGCTCATCCACAAGCATTGGGTTGATGACCGTACCGCAGTCTTCCACGCACCAGTGTTTGAGCAATGTGACAAAGCCCGTCTCGGGGTCAACCTCGAGATAGGAGGCCTGAATACCATTGGTAAAGGTAAAGCCATACTCGCGCGGCGTGTAGTGACGCGTCACGGTGAGCTCGGACTGAAACTTCATGGGAAGCGTGTCGGGCCGGAAATAGGCCACGCGGCCCACCTCGGCCAGCGGCATCTTGATCGCCCCGGTGATTTTGTCGACCACATGGTCTTGACGGACATCGAGCGTGGCCTTCTCGGTCTGAAGAATGGCAGCGGCAATATCAAGAATGTTCGAGCGCAGCGCCTTTCCTGACTGTAAGACCGCCTCACCCCCAATACCGGCACCCCGAGAGGCCCAGGTACCGCCTCCATAGGGCATGACACTGGTGTCACCGGTCATGACCCGGACCTTGTCGATCGAGACCCCAACCGCATCGGCTGCAATCTGGGCGAAGACGGCCTCTGTGCCCTGCCCCTGCTCCGTGACGCTACAGGTGACGGTGATCATGCCCTGAGGGTCCATACGCAAGGTGGCGCCGTCCTGGGCGGAGATTCGGGCGCCGCCCACCCCATAGAATGCGGGCGACGGGTTGGTGACCTCGATCATGGCTGCAATGCCGATGCCGCGATAGACGCCCTTGGCGCGCAGCGCCTCTTGCTCGGCACGCAGTGCGGGATAGTCCATGAGGTCAAGAAGTTTCTTTAACGACTGCTGATGCGAGAGGCCCTCAAACTTAATTCCCGAGGGAAAGGTGAGGTAGGGATAGGCATCGTCGGGGATCATGTTCTTCGCCCGAAAGGCGGCAGGGTCCATGCCAATGGTACGTGCAGCCTCATCGACAATACCCTCGGTGACTGCCACGGCAATGGGATGACCCACCGCCCGATATTGGCATGTGACGTTCTTGTTGGTGAAGACGACATTCAGGTTAGCCCGGTAGTGCTTATGGCGGTAGGGGCCGCCTGTGAGGTTGACCACCTGATTGCCCTCGATGCCGCTGGT
>JBJOHS010000052.1:0-8883 GCA_046047535.1 Pseudomonadota bacterium | reverse complement strand
CGCCACAATGCCCAGCGTGCTCCCCGCAGTACGCATTCCCACAGACAGCAGCCGCATCGATATTGCCCATCCCGCCAGCCAGAGCCATATCTGGATGGGGATCCCCATTCTCGCCAGGCATGAGCAAGGCGAGTTCTTTGCCCTCATGGTGGCCAACCATGTGCTGGGCGGTGGCGGCTTTACCTCACGACTTACCCAGGAGGTGCGCGAAAAGCGTGGACTCTCCTACAGCGTCTTCTCGGCTGTGTCTCCTCTCGCCCAACCCGGGCCCTTCTTTCTGGGATTGCAGACCCAACGCGAACGGGCCGAAGAGGCACTTGCCGTAGTACGAGAGACCCTGGAAGCCTTCGTGCGCGATGGCCCCACAGACGAAGAGCTTGAGGCAGCAAAACAGAATCTCCTCGGGGGCTTTGCCCTGCGGCTCGATAGTAACCGCAAGCTCCTGGATACCCTGGCCCAAATTGGCTTTTATCGACTGCCGATGAACTACCTCGATCGCTGGACCGACGCGGTCTCTCTGGTAACCAAAGAAGAGATTCGTACGCTGCTGCGTCAGCGGCTCGACCTGAATCGTCTGGCGACGGTGGTGGTGGCTGGAGGGGCGTCGCCTCAGTAGACACGCAGAGCCGCGACCGACGAACGACTGGCGAATACGCAACCAGCACCATGGGTCAGATACGCATCATCTCAGGGCAGTGGGGCCGCAGGCGCCTTACCGTTCAAGACCGGCCGGGCCTTCGGCCCACCTCTGACCGCGCGCGCGAGACTCTCTTTAACTGGCTGGAGTCCTGGATGCCGTGGCCCTGGCACGCGGTACATGTGCTCGACGGCTACGCCGGATCGGGTGTCCTGGGTCTTGAGTCGGCCTCACGCGGTGCGGCTAGTGTCACCATGATTGAGCAAGACCCAATTGCGGTGCGTAACATCGCTGCCACACTCTCTACGCTGGGAGCCCCGCCTTCGGTGCGGCTGCTGCAGGGACGGTTTCTCGATCAGCTGGCCATCCAGGCGCAGCCCTTTCAACTGGTTTTTCTCGACCCGCCCTTCGGTAAGGGGCTGCTTGTCGAATCACTCAGAGCGCTTTCTGCGCACCTGGTACCCGAGGCTATGGTCTATGTGGAATCGGAGACCGCCTGGCCCTCTGGGCTTGCTGAGACAGACCAGCAGGCCTGGTCGGTGGTTCGGGCAGCCAAGACCGGCCAGTCGCACCAGACATTACTGCGACGGCTTAGGAGCCCGTCCGAATAAGTTCTGGCCGTCCCTGTTGGGCGAGCTTTTTGGCGATCCACTGTTCTACCGACGGGAATACAAACTTGCTGACATCGCCGCCCAACATGGCGATCTCTCGAACGATCGTTCCAGAAATAAACTGATACTGGTCAGAGGGGGTAAGGAACAGCGTCTCGACATCCGGTAGCAGATAGCGGTTCATACCAGCCATCTGAAACTCATACTCAAAGTCAGAAACCGCCCGCAGGCCCCGGATAATCACTTTGGCATCGTGTTCGCGTACAAAGTCTTTTAAAAGGCCGTGGAACCCAGCAACGGTGACATTAGGATAGTGGCCGAGAATCTCACGGGCAATCTCCACCCGTTCGAGAAGCGAGAAGAACGGTCTCTTAGACCGGCTATCGGCAACGCCCACCACAAGGTGGTCAAAGAGCCGGGAGGCCCGTCGCACAAGGTCTTCGTGGCCCCGCGTAAAGGGGTCAAAGGTTCCAGGATAGACAGCGATCGCCATAGGTTGGCTCCCAACGCAAAGGGACTGTAGTCTACCCCGGTAGAAACCCGAAGGTCTAGCCCAGGACGGCCTGGCTGTAGTGGTCTATCAAAAGGGCCGCAAAGAGCAATGCTAAGTAATTGATCGAAAAACGAAAAGTCTGTTTCGCCAGGGGCTCGGAGTAGCTGCGGTAGAGGGCCCAGGCCAGATAAAGGAAACGGGCGCCCAGCAGCAGGGCCGCCACGAGGTAGAACATACCGTTCATGCCGAGGGCCGTGGGCAGAAGCGTAGTGGCCACCAGCAAAACGGTGTAGAGCAGAATCTGCAGTCGGGTGAAGTCGGAGCCATGGGTGACGGGGAGCATGGGCAGGCCCGACCGGGCATAGTCTTCGGTGCGGTACAAGGCCAAGGCCCAGAAATGTGGCGGAGTCCAGACGAAGATGATCAAAAACAAGACCCAGGCCTCTGGCGGGGCCTCATTGGCCACCGCGGCCCAGCCAAGCACCGGCGGCATGGCACCCGAGGCGCCCCCAATGACGATGTTTTGTGGGGTCAACGGCTTAAGAATAAGCGTGTAGACAATGGCATAGCCGACAAAGGTGGCCAAGGTGAGCCAGGCGGTCAGCGGGTTGACGAAATAAAACAGAATCCACATACCAAAGCCGCCCAGCAGACCAGAAAAGACAAGGGTCTGAGGAACCGTGAGGGTGCCCGAAGGCAAGGGCCGCCAGGCAGTACGTGCCATCTTGGCATCGATATGGCTCTCCACCAGGCAGTTGACCGCCGCCGCCGCACCTGCCACAAGGCCAATGCCGAGCGTGGCCGCCACCAGAATATCGACGGGCGCCAGGGTGGGCTGCGCCAGGAGCATGCCGATGACGGCACAGAAGAGAATGAGAAGGTTGACCCGCGGCTTTGTCAGCACATAGTACTGACGGAGCACTGAGCTAGACCAAGGACGGGCAAGAGAAGCAGACATGGGCTAGAGATTATCCGACGCGCGAGGCTTTCAGGAGTTTTAAGAGGTCTTTCTTCATTTTCGCAGGATCTGGATCGGTCGGGAAACGCATCATCAGATTACCCAGCGGATCAATGAGCCAGAGATGGCTGGTTGCTGAAGCAGCCGCACCGGCTGCGGAGCCTAGCGTGGCGGCAGACTGCTCCAAGGGCCAAGAGGAAAGCAATTCTGGTGTCGTGGCCACGACCCAGGTTCCCGCATACTCTGCAAGGGTTTGTGCAGAAGGTGCGCCCGTATCAGAGACAAACCAGAGTCGCTCCACACGGTCACGGTCCCGTCCGGTGGTGAGCCGTAGCTGGCGCATCAGCCAGAGCTGCTTTTCGCAGGCCGCATCGCAGACAGACGGGCCCACACGGACGAGCAGCCAGCGGCCACGGAAGTCGGCCATACTGGTCAGTGCACGGCGCGTGTCCTCCGCTGGCAGGGCGGCGAGTACATCGAGAAATCCCGATTCGGCCTGCGGTCTGACCAATACGCTAGTAGGAAGGGCTGAGACTGTGATCTGCGGAGAAAGGAGCTCTCCGTAGTTGGTCCGTCCTTCGGGGCGCACGCCGTAATAGAGAAAGTACGAAGCCAGCACCGGGGCCACGCAGACCGCGACTACAAGCCAGAGCGTGAGACGCTGCGATCGACGCGGACTGGCTGGCCCCTGGGCCGCAGTCGAGGTACTGGTTGTCGGCGGGGTCGCTGGCGTCGATGTGGTGGGGGGCGTGACGCGGGAGGTCATTCAGGTTTGTCCTTTCGTGAGAGGCGCCAGGCGAAAAATAATGCAACAGCCATGAGCAGCCACCATTGCAGCGCATAGCCGCGATGCATAGCCACATCATCGGCACGGATGTTCGGCACGGCGAGCACAAGGCCCTCAGACGGCGCCTCGGTCTGCCAGAAGATCAGCGGCCAGACACGAGAGGGATCCCGTCCGGTGCTCGCAATCCACTGTTGTGCCGCTTCGCCATCGAAGTTCTGCCAGAGAGCGCCCTGGCGTAAGACCGCGGGGTCCCGGGTCAGCTCAAGGCGGCGCATCGTGCTCGCCTGTCCGGTGGCGGCGATGCGTACCGAGGCGTCACTGGGGGGCCGGTGCAGCTGACCTTCAATAAACCCAGTGAGATCGGGTGTTGTGTCGCCCGGAGGCTTTGGTGCCCATCCACGGTTTACCCAGGCCAGACTGCCGTCTGCCAAAACCAGCGGCGCGAGTACATGGATACCAGCCCGGCCCTCAAAAGCCCGGTTATCGAGATAGATCTGACGGTCAGACTGCCAGAGCCCTTCTAAGACAACCGGCCGCTGGTCCCATGCGATGGGGTCAAGATCTTTCTCCCAGAGCGCCTCGGCGCCGACCACGGCCGGCCGAGAGGCAGCCGCCTGAGCCACCGCCCGATCGCGGCGGTCGGCCAGGTCTTGCTTGTAGAGACTACGCTGCCATTGCCAGATGCCCAGAGCAAGGCCCAAGGCGGCTAGGAGAAGGCATGTTAGGCTTGCGACATTCGGGCGTATACGGGTTGTCATAAGATGAAAATTTTTATTGCCGGTGCCTTTGTACTTATTCTTGCAAGCCTGGGATCGGCCCTCTTTTATCTGATGCGAGACAAAGGGCAGAGCAATCGTACGGTCAAGGCCCTTGCCATCCGTGTCGGGCTCTCTGTGCTGCTCTTTCTCTCGCTACTGCTGGCCCACCGGTTTGGACTGATCGAATCCACCGGCATACGGTTTTAGACTGCCTCGGGCGTTTGGAAGTTACTAGGCGCCGAGATGAAAAAGGGCGGCCAGAAGACCGCCCTTTCTTCTCACTCCGCGGAAGATTACATCCAGTAGACCACAACATAGAGGCCAAGCCAGACGACGTCGACGAAGTGCCAGTACCAGGCAGCACCCTCGAATGCAAAATGATGGCTGGGCTTAAAGTGCCCTTTCACAACGCGGAACCAGACCACAAGCAACATGATGGCGCCAACGGTGACGTGGAAGCCGTGAAATCCGGTGAGCATGTAGAAGGTGGATCCGAAGATGCCGGAGGTGAGTTTCAGGTTGAGGTCGGCATAGGCATGCATGTATTCGTAGGCCTGGAATCCCAAAAAGACCAGACCAAGCACGACCGTCATGCCCAGCCAGAAGACCACCTTTCCGCGATGGTCTTCCCGCAAGGCATGGTGAGCGATGGTGAGGGTGACGCCAGAGGTCAGGAGCAGCGCAGTGTTAATTGTGGGAATCCAGAAAGGGCCCATGGTCTGAAACGACTCCACCACGCCGGCCGGGCCTGCATTGGGCCATTGGGCCGAAAAGTCAGGCCAGAGAAAAGCCTTGTGGTCGAGGTCGCCAAGCCAAGGCATGGCGATCACGCGGGCATAGAACAATGCGCCAAAGAAGGCGGCAAAGAACATGACCTCACTGAAAATAAACCAACTCATACTCCAGCGAAAGCTGGCATCTACACGGTGGTTGTACTGCCCGCCCTCGGACTCATGAATCACCGCGGCAAACCAGCCAAAGAACATGTAGGTGAGAATGGCAAGAGACAAGGCAAGGGAATATGGGCCATAGGCCGCATCATTTACCGTACCTGACATGCCAAGCATAAAGAAAAACATCGAGATGGAGCCCACCATGGGCCATTTGCTTGGCGCGGGCACAAAGTAATACGGTGATTGGCCATGCGTAGTGGCACTCATTGTGATCTCCCTAAAAGTTCCATCAAAAATAAACCATCAACCAGCAGCATCGCAGCACGACCAATTTGGTCGCTGCAACACCCGTGAGCCATTATCAACCAGCCCCGAAAAAACTACTGCACCACCATCTGAACCAGAAAGACGAGGGTCAAAACAAACAAAATACCAAGAACGATTCCGACAATAATCACATGCAGTGGGTTGAGCGTCGCCACATCGGCATCATGGCTCGCCGACTTGCGCACCCCAAAAAAAGACCAGAGCACCGCAGAGACGGTACGAAAAAAACTTCCCCGGCGACCGCCGGCTTGCTTAAGGTCTTCGAGTGAATTCATGACGTGTCTGCCCTGGCCTTAGAGAGCCTGTGGCCGTGGGGCGCTCGGCCCTACCAGAGCCGGTGCGGAGGCCTTGCCGACGGCCGCACCAATCTCAAAGAAGGTATAGCTCAGCGTGATGTTGCGAATACCATCGGGCAGTTCAGGATCGATCACAAAGACCACCGGAAACTCTCGCACCTGACCGGCTGCGAGGTCTTGCTGCTCGAAGCAGAAACACTCCAGCTTTTTAAAGTGCGACGCAGACTGCTTGGGCGCATAACTAGGAATCGCCTGGCCCGAGACAGCGCGATCAAGGGTGTTTTCAATCTCATAGATCACCGTGACCAGTTCACCAGGGTGTACCTCGGTGGCATTCATGCGGGGCTTGAAACGCCAGGGCCCGTGGGCGTTGGCATCGAACTCCACGGAGACCTTACGGGTCGTATCCACCTGCGTGTTTGAGGCGAATTTTCGGGCCTCATCACGGTTGAGCTTATCGCGCGAGGCAAGCACATTGATGCCTGTGATCTCACAGATTTTTTCGTAGAAAGGAACCAATGCAAAACCAAAGCCAAACATCAAGATCGCCACCATCAGCAGCTTGCCCAGCATGCGCTGGTTGTCCTGACGAGAGGCCGTGGTTTCAGACATCGAAAGACTCGCTCAAAAAGGAAAGGCCAAAACCGGCACCCTAAGACACCGGAAAAAATATGTACTTCAGCACGATGCCCGCAAAAAAAGCTGCGGCAATAGAGGCCAAAATAAGGGCAAGCCGAAGGTTGGCCCCACCTGCTGGCACCGACGAACCCGACGCCCTCGAGAGCGTAGTGGCCGGTGTCGATGCAGAGGCTACCGCCGCCGCATCGACAGTGGAGGTCTCACCAGAGAGGCTCACTTGACCACCGGGGGCGTCTCAAAGGTGTGGAAGGGTGCGGGCGACGGCACGCTCCACTCCAGACCGCCGGGTGCCTCCCAAGGGTTATCGGCCGCCTTCGGTCCGCCCTTGATGCACTTAATCACCACATAGAGCAGGATGAGCTGGGAGAGGCCAAAGCCAAACGCACCGACGGAGGCCAGCATATTGAAGTCGGCGAATTGCATCGGATAGTCGGCATACCGACGCGGCATACCGGCCAGACCCAGGAAGTGCATCGGGAAGAAGGTGATGTTGAAGAAAATCATCGAGGCCCAGAAATGCAGCTTACCGAGGGTCTCGTCATACATGTGGCCTGTCCACTTCGGCAGCCAGTAGTAGACACCAGCAAAGAGCGCAAAGAGCGAACCAGCCACCAAGACATAGTGGAAGTGCGCCACCACATAGTAGGTGTCATGCAGCTGAATATCGATCGGGGCTACAGACAGGATGATTCCGGTCAGGCCGCCAATCGTGAAGACCACGATAAAGCCAATGGCAAAGAGCATGGGGGTTTCGAAGGTCATCGATCCGCGCCACATGGTGGCCAGCCAGTTAAAGATCTTCACCCCGGTGGGCACTGCGATCAGCATCGTGGCGTACATAAAGAAGAGCTGACCAGTAAGCGGCATACCGGTGGTAAACATGTGATGGGCCCAGACCACGAACGACAAAATGGCGATGGAGGCCGTGGCGTAGACCATGGAGCTGTAGCCGAACAACTTCTTGCGACTAAAGGTGGGGATGATCTCCGAGACGATGCCGAAGGCCGGCAGAATCATGATGTAGACCTCGGGGTGACCGAAGAACCAGAAGATATGCTGGTACATCACCGGGTCACCACCCGCGGCGGCATTAAAAAAGGCCGTGCCAAAGTGCCGGTCGGTGAGGGTCATGGTAATCGCACCAGCCAACACCGGCATGACGGCGATAAGCAGATAGGCGGTGATCAACCAGGTCCATACAAACATCGGCATCTTCATGAGGGTCATGCCGGGCGCCCGCATATTGAGGATGGTGGTGATGATGTTGATCGAGCCCATGATGGAGGAGGCACCGAGGATGTGCATTGCGAAGATGCCCATATCCATGCCAATGCCCATCTGCAGCGTAAGCGGCGCATAGAGCGTCCAGCCTGCAGCCACCGCACCTCCGGGCACAAAGAAGGAGGCCACCAGGAGAATGGCCGCAGGCACCATGAGCCAGAAGCTGAAGTTATTCATTCGGGCAAAGGCCATATCGGCAGCGCCGATCTGAAGCGGGATCATCCAGTTCGCAAAGCCCACGAATGCCGGCATGATGGCGCCGAAGACCATAATCAGCCCGTGCATGGTGGTGAGCTGATTAAAGAGTTCGGGCTGAATGAGTTGCAGTCCCGGCTGGAAGAGTTCGGCCCGAATTCCGAGGGCGAGAATGCCGCCAATCATAAACATCGTGAAGCTGAACCAGAGGTAGAGCGTACCGATGTCCTTGTGGTTGGTGGCATAGACCCAACGACGCCAGCCATGTGGATGGTCGTGGTCATGGCTATGGTCGTGGCCTGCAAGGCCTTGGGGTTCTAGCACTGCACTCATCGCGCTCTCCTGTAAATCAGTTCTACAAAATAGGGATCAAAAATTCTTATTGGGCAGAAGCCAAAATGGGCGCAGCGCCCAAGGGTGCCTGCGCAGCCTGTGCGGCCTTCTTCTCTTTTACCCAGGCGGTGTACTCGGCGTCTGTCACAACGCGCACCACGATCGGCATAAAGGCGTGGTCTTTGCCGCAGAGCTCGGCACAGTGTCCGTTAAATGTGCCCACGCGGTCAGCCCGGAACCAGGTGTCACGCACAAAGCCAGGTATGGCATCTTGCTTTACACCAAAGGCAGGCACCATCCAGGCATGGATCACGTCATTGGCGGTCGTCACGACGCGAATCTTTTTGCCCACGGGCACCACCAAGGGGTTATCGACTTCAGAGAGGTAGTTCTCTGACTTAGGCGCCTGGTTAATGCGCTGCTCATAGGGGGTGGTAAGGGTAGAAAGGAAAGAAATGCCCTCGCCCTCTCCCTTGAGGTAGTCGTAGCCCCACTTCCACTGATAACCCGTGGCCTTAATGGTGATGTCTGCGTTGGTAGTGTCTTTCTGCGCCATTACGATGGGGGTGGCATAAACACCAATGACCACCACGATGAGGAATGGAATCACCGTCCAGGCAATCTCCAGGGTGTGGCTGTCAGAAAAATCTGCGGGCTTGTAGCCCTTAGACTTAC
>JBJOHS010000051.1:0-5515 GCA_046047535.1 Pseudomonadota bacterium | reverse complement strand
CTGCGGTCCCGCAGTGACCCGGCCGCGCGAGGCGATATTCTGATCATCGAATCTGGTCTGCTCTCGGCCGACGCGCACGCAACGATCGTTCGCGCACTACCTCCGGTGATGCTGCCCGCGGCGGCTGAGGGCCTCCGGATGCTCCACGGTATGCCCCACCACGATCTCGATGATCCATGGAAAGAATCCGATAGTGCGGTGATGCCAGGGGCACTCAGGGCCTATGCAGCCGCGCTCGAGGCCGGCGGTCTTGTACTTCGGCCCAACGCCTCTATTCCCTGGGCGGCCTGGAGCGCCATAGCCGAGGGCCTAGAGCCCGCGCCAGATGAGTTTTGGATACAGCTTCTTCCCTGCCGCCTTGGCCTGAGTGCGCAGGCGGTTGGGCTCATTCCTCTTGGCCCCAACGGATTCTCTCCGATCCAGGTAGAAACGATGGCTAGGCGCGTCGAGCAATGGCCAGCCACCCTCGTGCAATCTGCTTCTGGCGCAGTCTTTCTAAGGTCGCCGCAGGACTTTGGAGTGACCGCCAGTGCCCCAGAGATGCTCGGCGGGCTACATCTCGCCCACCATCCGCCGATCGGCCATCGGAGCCGCGCATGGCGACAGATGTCTAGCGAGATAGAAATGGCCTTTCACCAGCTTGCGGAAGACGAAGAGGACCCGTGCACCGCCCAGATGCTCTGGCCCTGGGGTGGGGGACGACTACCCACCCTCACAACGCAGATCCTCGTCACGCAAATCCTGCCCGTTCAGCAATTCTCGTTGGCGGAAACGGCGCCCCCCGCGATTCGAGGACTCCACCAATGGCTCGCAACAGGGGGATATGGCGCTTCGCTCCGCTGTTGGCAGCCACACGATATAGCGTTCTGGGTCGATGCCTGGCAGGAGGCGTTGGCTGCCGTCTTTGCCCTCTCCAAGGCCCGCCGCCCTTGGGCGCTGCTGGCCACTGACAACGCGTATGCCCGACTCTGGGCCGCATCAGACTACACCGCCCCCGGATGGTTTTCCTGGTCGGGCCTTGCGCGGCTGCGTCGACCTGCGACAAAAGGACTGCATGCCGCCTGGGCGGATCTCGTTACACGTCAAAACGCAGACGACCCTGCCCCATGAATACGGCTGGCCCATCGCTGCGACTCGAGATACGCCCCACTCAGCCCGAGGCCGCCGCACGGCTGATGGATTCGGGGCTTCATCCGGTTCTGGCGGACTGCCTAGCCCGACGCGGCATTTCCCATTCCGATGAGCTCGACCCGGCACTGCAACGACTACTTCCCGCACGGGGTCTTCGAAACATGGAGGCGGCAGCCACAGCAATAGGACAGGCGATCCTTGGCCAAGAGCGGCTTCTGATCGTCGGAGACTATGATGCCGACGGCGCAACAGCCACCGCAGTCCTACTTCTCGGGCTCAGACGTCTCGGTGCCCAGGTAGCCTTTCAGGTACCCGACCGGTTTCGGTTTGGCTACGGGCTGACCCCGGGTCTCGTGACAGAGATCGGCCAGCAGAACGCGGGCCGCCTTCCCCACTGGATCGTCACTGTAGACAACGGCATCTCCTGCTTTGACGGGGTAAAGGCTGCGCAGGCGATGGGTATCAAAGTCTTGGTCACAGACCACCACCTTCCCGGGCCGCAACTGCCCGAGGCCCTCATCATTAATCCGCAGCTCCCCGACTGTGGCTTTGCGAGTAAGAACCTCGCGGGGGTCGGTGTGGCCTTCTATTTGCTGGTGGCCATTCGGGCCTGGCTCGCGCAGGAGAGTCCGAAACATCAAGGACAGGAACTCGCAAGAATTGATGACCTGCTCAGCCTGGTGGCCCTGGGTACCGTGGCCGACCTTGTGCGCCTTGACGACAACAATCGACGGCTCGTGCAGCAGGGCCTTCTGCGTATTCAGCGGGGGCTTGCCCCCCTGGGGCTTCTTGCGCTCTTTGCGGTAGCAGGAAGACCGCCATCCGAGGCCTGCGCGCAAGACCTAGGCTTCTTTATCGGCCCCCGACTCAACGCAGCGGGACGTCTCGCCGATATGACCATCGGGATACGCTGCCTGACCACCGAAGACCCCGACGAGGCCCAGAGACTCGCCCACGAACTCCAGACGCTGAATCTCGCACGACGCGACCTTCAACAGCAACAGTCCGAGACCGCCAGCCAGCAGGCCTCTGCACTGGTCGCCACTGCTGCACAGGAGCACGGCACATCGCCGGGTCAGAAGGCGCTTGTTCTATTCGATCAGCGCTGGCACCAGGGGGTGGTAGGCCTGATTGCGGGAAAAGTCAAAGACCAGACACACCGGCCCACGCTGGCCTTTGCGCCCGCCGAGCCTGGCGCCGAGCTACTCAAAGGATCGGGACGGTCCGTACCCGGCGTACACCTGCGCGACCTCCTTGCCCGGGTAGATAGCCTTGCTCCGGGCCTGATGCTGGCCTTCGGGGGACACGCCATGGCCGCGGGACTTAGCCTGCACAGGCGTCAGCTCGACGCCTTCACCCACCTGCTGCATCAGGTTGCCGATGCGCTCATCGATAGCGAGCTGCTTGCCCCGGTAATGCAAACCGACGGGCCCCTTGCCCCCCATCAGTTCAGCCTTGAGACGGCCAAGGCGCTCTCCGCTCAGGTCTGGGGCCAGGGCTTTCCAGCGCCCGTCTTTCAGAATCGATTTCTGATCCGACGCCAGCAACAACTCAAGGACCGGCATCTCAGGCTCGAGCTCGTACTTGCTGACGACCCCCGCAGGCGGGCTGCAGGCATCTGGTTTGATGGGCCAGCCCACCTGCCCAATGAGGTGGTCTTAGCCTATGGCCTCGAGGCCAATCGCTATCTGGGACTAGAGTCGCTGCAAGTCCGAGTCCACGCGGCATATCTCGGCGACCCGCTACACTAGTCGCTTTAACAGTGTGATGACTATGGATTCTGAAAGACTCAATGCGCTAGCTTCCCAATTCGACGACCTGAGATCTCGGGTCGATGCCCTTCGGGGGTATCTTTGACGTCGATACAAAAGCACGGCGACTCGAAGAAGTTATTGCACTGACCGAAGACCCGAGCCTCTGGAATGACCCGAAGCGGGCACAAGAGATCGGCAGAGAACGGAAGTCACTTGAAGAGGTTGTACTCGGACTAGCCAGCCTGTCTCAGTCAATTGAAGACGGCGAAGAGCTCTTTGGCATGGCCCGAGAAGAACAAGACACCTCGGCAATTGAGTCTTTAGAGCGAGAGGCACAGGCTATCGAGGAGAAGGTCGGTGGGCTGGAATTTCGCCGCATGTTCTCCAACCCCGCTGACCCCCTGAATTGTTTTCTCGATATCCAGGCGGGTGCAGGGGGAACCGAGGCATGCGACTGGGCCTCTATGCTTCTGCGCCAGTATCTACGCTATGCCGAACGTAAAGACTTTAAGGCTGAACTCTTAGAAGAGTCCGAAGGCGACGTAGCTGGCATTAAATCGGCCACGATTAAGATCTCGGGCGAGTACGCCTTTGGCCATCTGCGCACTGAGACAGGCGTACATCGGCTGGTACGTAAGTCACCTTTTGACTCCAGCGGTGGACGCCACACCTCGTTTGCCTCGATCTTCGTCTACCCAGAGGTTGATGAGAGTTTTGAGATTGAAATTAATCCAGCCGATGTCCGTGTCGACACCTATCGAGCATCGGGTGCAGGTGGCCAGCACATCAATAAGACAGATTCCGCTGTGCGATTAACCCATATTCCCACCGGTATTGTCGTGCAGTGCCAAAATGATCGGTCGCAGCATCGCAACCGAGATGAGGCCTGGCAGATGCTGAAGTCGCGACTCTACGAGCACGAGATGCGAAAACGCATGGCAGAGCAGCAGAAGCTCGAAGACAGCAAGACCGATGTCGGCTGGGGCCATCAGATTCGCAGCTATGTGCTCGACCAATCACGCATCAAAGATCTGCGCACCTCGGTAGAAATCTCCAACACCCAGAAGGTACTCGATGGAGACCTCGACCCCTTCATCGAAGCAAGTCTGAAGCAAGGCCTCTAGATATGGCCAATACCTGATTGCCCTCCTCCCGTATTTAAATACCGTCCCTCCCTGAGAACCATGCCATGACAGAGTCACGCGAGTCCGTACCCCCTGCTTCCCAAATAGCTGACGGCACCTCCACCGCCCCCGATGAGAACCAGATCATGGCCGAGCGTCGGGCGAAGCTGGCTGCCCTGCGGTCAACCGGCGCTCCTGCCTTTCCCAACCATGTCAGCCCCCGCGATCAGGCCGCGGCCCTGCATGCGGCCTATGAAAGCCAGACCAGAGAGGCGCTCGAAGCCAAGCCAGTGGCCGTCTCGTTGGCGGGGCGGATCATGCTCAAACGGGTTCAAGGTAAGGCGAGCTTTTTTACCCTTCAAGACAGCACAGGACGTATTCAGCTCTACATGAATGACGAGGGTATTGGTGTGGAGTCCCATGAACGCGCCAAACACTATGATCTCGGCGACCTGATAGCCGCCGAGGGTGTCTTGTTTAAGACCATGAAGGGCGAACTCTCCCTGCGCTGCCAGAAGGTGAGTCTGGTAACCAAATCTCTTAGGCCTCTGCCCGACAAGTTCCACGGACTTCATGACACCGAGACGCGGTATCGACAGCGCTATGTCGATCTAATAGTCAACAACGAGAGCCGTGCTGTCTTTTTAAAACGATCGCGGGCACTGACGGCCCTGCGCCAGCATATGTCTGACCACGGCTTTCTCGAAGTCGAAACGCCCATGCTGCACCCCATTCCGGGAGGGGCTGCAGCCAAGCCCTTTGTCACGCATCACAACGCGCTGCATCAGGATATGACCCTGCGTATTGCGCCTGAGCTCTACCTCAAAAGACTTCTGGTTGGAGGCTTCGACCGTGTCTTTGAGGTGAACCGCAACTTTCGCAATGAAGGCCTGAGTCCCCGCCACAACCCAGAATTCACCATGATGGAGTTCTATGCAGCCTATACCGACTACCGTTGGATCATGGCCTTTACTGAAGAGGTTCTGCGCCATGTCGCCAGGGCAGTCACAGGCTCCGCAACGCTGCAGTATCAAGGCCAACCCGTAGACCTCGAGTCGCCCTTCGAACGGCTGACAATCGTCGAGGCTATCGTCCGCCACGCCCCGGAGATTGATGCGGCAGATCTCGGCCAGGTGGCCAGACTGCGTGACCTCTTACAATCAAAGGGTGTCTCCGTCGACAAGCCCCCCTTGGCCCAGGCAGGGCTTGGCGCGTTACAGCTGGCGCTCTTTGAGGAAGTCGCCGAGGCGAAGTTGTGGAACCCCACTTTCATCATTGACTACCCGGTAGAGGTCTCCCCGCTTGCGCGCGCCTCAGACACTCGACCTGAGATCACCGAGCGGTTTGAGCTCTTTATTACCGGGCGGGAAATCGCCAACGGCTTCTCCGAACTTAACGACCCCGAAGACCAGGCAGCCCGGTTTCATGCCCAGGTTGCCGCCAAGGAGGCCGGCGACGAAGAGGCGATGTATTTCGATGCAGACTATATTCGGGCGCTGGAATACG
>JBJOHS010000050.1:0-9550 GCA_046047535.1 Pseudomonadota bacterium | reverse complement strand
AAGATCGATGAGATTGTCCAGGCCATTCTCATCGGTGGGCCCCTGGCCCAGAAGGCCTCTAAAGATCTTATTGGGGCCGTTGTCGGTCAGCCCATCGCAGAGGCAGTCAGTACCGAGACTGCCCGTCGTATTGCGGCGTTACGTGCCACGCCTGAAGCCAAAGAGGGCTTCGCGGCGTTTCTTGAAAAACGCCCGGCCTCTTGGGTACCTCCGTCTTCTTCGTAGTCTTTGATACAGCGCAAAGTCGCGACACCCGACTCTTTTTAGGCTTACAGAAAGGACATCGCTTATGTATACCCAGTCATTTACCACCGACCCCACCGCCTTGAAAACGATGGGTGCGGCGTCTGCCGAAGAGGCTGCCCGCAACGCGGCATTTGAGGCCAAGATTGACGCCGATGGCCGCATAGAGCCGCAAGACTTTATGCCTGAGGCCTATCGAAAGACCCTTGTGCGCCAGATTAGCCAGCATGCCCACAGCGAGATCGTCGGCATGCTGCCCGAGGGCAACTGGATCCTCCGCGCACCATCGCTCAAGCGCAAGGCCATTCTTATTGCCAAGGTACAAGACGAGGGCGGGCATGGTCTCTATCTCTATTCGGCCGCAGAGACCCTCGGCACCAGTCGCGATGCGCTGCTCGACGCGCTGCATACCGGCAAGGCCAAGTACAGCTCGATCTTTAACTATCCCACGCTTACCTGGGCCGATATCGGTGTCATCGGCTGGCTTGTCGACGGCGCGGCGATCATGAACCAGATTCCGCTCTGCCGCTGCTCCTATGGGCCCTATGCGCGGGCCATGGTGCGCATCTGCAAAGAAGAGTCCTTTCATCAGCGTCAGGGCTATGAGGCCCTGCTCACCATGATGAAGGGCACCCAGGCCCAGCGCGACATGGTGCAAGACGCGGTAAATCGCTGGTGGTGGAAGTGCCTGGCCATGTTTGGCCCGCCTGATAGCGACAGCCCCAACAGCGTGCAGGGTATGCTTTGGGGTATTAAGCGCATCAGCAATGACGACCTGCGCCAGAAGTTTGTCGATGCTACGGTGCCGCAGGCAGAGGTCTTGGGTGTCAGCCTGCCCGACCCCGATTTGAAGTGGAACGAGGCACGCGGCCACTACGACTATGGCCAGATCGACTGGGACGAGTTCTGGCAGACCGTCAATGGCCATGGCCCCTGCAACCGTGAGCGCCTGGCTACCCGTGTTCGGGCCCATGAGAACGGCCAGTGGGTGCGCGATGCCGCGGTGGCCTATGCCGAAAAACAACGCCAACGCGCCATGAAGGAGGCCGCATGAGTGAGGCAACCAAACAGCTAAAAGACTGGCCCCTCTGGGAGGTCTTTGTTCGTAGTAAGCAGGGCCTGGAGCACAAGCACTGCGGCAGCCTGCATGCGGCCGACGCCCGTCAGGCGCTCGATATGGCCAGAGACGTCTACACCCGCCGGCAAGAGGGTGTCAGCATCTGGGTGGTGCAGTCGTCTCAGATCGTGGCCAATCGGCCCGACGAGAAAGACGAGCTCTTCGACCCAAGTGCCGACAAGATCTACCGGCATCCCACCTTCTACGAGATTCCCGACGAAGTGGGGCATATGTAATGGACCGCACCGCGTATTTACTGCACCTCGCAGACAATGCCCTCATTCTTGGTCAGCGTAATGCCGAATGGTGTGGCCATGGCCCCGTACTTGAGGAAGATATTGCGCTTGCCAACATGAGCCTCGACCTTATTGGCCAGGCGCGCCTGCTCTACCAAGAGGTCGCCAAAGACCGTGGCGGCGACTGCACCGAAGACACGCTGGCCTATTTTCGCGAGACCGCGGCCTTCCGAAACTACACGCTACTGGAGCTTCCGCATTCGGGGCCGGTAGTGGGCTATGGTCAGGCGCAGCGCGACTATGGGGTCACGATCGTGCGCAACTTTCTCTACAGCGCGCTTATGGTCTTGGTCTGGGATGCGTTGCAGTCCTCCAAAGACAATGCCCTCTCGGCGATCGCCGAGAAGTCGCTCAAAGAGACTCGGTATCACCTGCGGCATGCCCGTGACTGGCTGGTGCGGCTTGGCGATGGCACCGATGAATCGCATCAGCGCACGCAGGCAGCACTCGATTATCTCTTTCCATTTACCCAAGAGTTTTGGTCCCAGAGCCCGGCGGAGTCTGAGGCGGTCAAGGCCGGTATTGGCGTAGATCTCTCTACCCTGCGTGAAGACTGGGACAGCATGGTGTCTGAGGCCATCGCCGAGGCCACACTGGCGCGTCCTTCTGGGCAGGGGTATCTCAGCCAGGGTAAGTTTGGTCAGCACTCCGAGCACCTCGACTATGTGCTGTCAGAGATGCAGAGCCTCGCGCGGGCCCACCCTGGGGCCACCTGGTAGTAGTAGCCCAACTAGGTCGACGATGCCTCAACTCTCTACTGACGCCTGCGCTGTCTCTTCGAACGCGGCCGTTGCCCCCATGCCCTCCGTCCATGCGCTGAGCGATAGGGTGGCCCAGGTATGGCAGATTCTCGATACCGTCACCGACCCAGAGATACCCGTGGTATCTCTGAAAGAGTTGGGTATTCTGCGAGAGGTGCGCGAGGACGCCGATGGGGTTGTGGTGGTCATCACCCCTACCTATAGCGGCTGCCCTGCCATGCATCAGATTGAAGACGATATTAAGGCGGCGCTTGCCGACCGCGGCATGGTGGCGCGCGTGATCACGCAGTTGGCACCGGCCTGGACGACTGACTGGATGACTGACGAGGCAAAGGCGAAGCTACGGGCCTATGGCATTGCTCCCCCGCACAGCACGTCCGATGCGGCGACAGCGTGCCAGGCGGGTGATGTCGGTGAGGCACCAATACGGCTGCAGCCGCGTCGACGCGGGTATGACACTACCCTCGATCTCGCGCCCGTGACCTGTCCCCATTGCGGCTCTGACAACACCACCGAGACCTCGCATTTTGGTTCCACCGCCTGCAAGGCGCTCTACCGGTGCCTTGACTGCCGTGAGCCCTTTGATTACTTCAAGCCCTTTTAATGTTTCGCGTCTGCGTTGTTGTTGCTCGCAGTTGCACGATTAGGCGTTGATGCGCCCTGAGTGAGGTCGATATGGCTGTCCAGTTTCATCCCCTGTTGGTTAAGCGTGTAAGCCCAGAGGCCGCAGGCTCTGTGGCCATTACCTTTGCGATTCCCGAAGAAAAAAAAGCGGCCTTTACCTTTGTGCCTGGGCAGTTCCTTACCCTGAAGGCCAACGTGCAGGGCGAGTCGGTGCGTCGCACTTATTCCATTAGCAGTCCCCGTAGCCGATTCGATCGTTTCAATGAACTCGAAATCGGTATTCGACCAGTAGAAGGGGGTCTCTTCTCAAACTGGGCGGTATCGCATCTCAAGGCCGGAGACCAGATCGAGGTCATGCCGCCCGACGGCCGCTTTACGGTGAAGAAGGAGCGGGCCATTCATCGGGTGGGGTTTGCCGCGGGCTCGGGCATTACGCCCATTCTCTCCATTGCGGCGACTACGCTCGAAGATCAGCCCGAGGCCAAGTTCACGCTGGTCTATGGCAACCGCCAGATGTCGACGGTAATGTTTAACGAGGCACTCCAAGATCTCAAAGACCAGTTTCCCAATCGGCTCACGCTCATTCATGTGCTGTCGCGGCAGGCCCAGGAAGTCGACCTGCTGCAGGGCCGTATTGATGGGCCAAAGGTGCATGCCATTATCAAGAGCCTGCTGCCGGCGGCCAGTATGGATGAAGTCTTTATCTGCGGGCCGGAGTCTATGATCGAGGCCACCCAGAAGGCACTGATTGAGGCTGGCATACCCGAGAGTCGTGTCTATACCGAGCGATTTACCTCGGGGCCTGCGCAGGCTGCCAAGGTGCAGTCGGACACCGATGCCCGTATTAACAAGGCGGTGAGCCAAAAGCCTGTCATGCTCACAGTCCATGTTGATGGCAAAGCCCATGAGTTACGCATGGACCGCGAAGAAAAGGTGCTCGATGCGGCACTGTCGCTTGGTTTAGACCTGCCGTATTCCTGTAAGGCAGGTGTCTGCTGTACCTGTCGGGCTAAGGTACTTGAAGGTTCGGTTGAGATGGAGAAAAACTTCACGCTCGAAAAAGACGAGATGGACCAGGGTTACGTCTTAAGCTGCCAGGCACGACCCACCACCGACAAGCTTGTGGTCAGCTTCGACGAGCGTTAGGGGTAGACATCGACTGCACGTAGGCAGATCGCATTGCCGCTGGCTAATCGAGCGTCGGCTCCACAAAGTGCCGGTTGATTGACCGCACCCTTAGTCGCTCTCTTTGCGGGTAGAGCCTGCGTAAAGAAAGAAGCGCAGAGGCCTCACACTTCCCGTAGACCTGCACCGTTTCTGTATCAATCAGCCGCTCACTGGGATTTTCTGGGCACTGGTATTCGTATTGCACTTGAGCAAAGTGCCAGGTCCTGCGCGCCTGCACCGCAGCCTGAGCCAGGCGGCTGCGCGATCGCCGGCGGGCGGGCGTGAGGTGCTCTGTCACATGCGCATCGCCCTCGATGGGTTCAATAATCCAGAAGAGCCGCACCACCAGAAGCCCAATGAGTACCCACCAGGCGTTGTGATAGACGCTAAAAAAGACCAGCAGTCCCAGACCCAAGGCGCAGACAAACTGCAGCGCACTGGGCATGGGAATCGAAACCGTGATGGTGGGAAGGGCGCGTACCTGCGACAAAATCCACTGCGTCATGTGCCCGATGCTATTTCAGCGCCTATATGCGAGACAAGTATTTCCCCAGGCCTTTATCGGCCAAGGGTTTTCACTAGATCGCACCTATGTGGCGGGTAGGTTGTCTTGCTGCCCGCTTACGGTAAAGCCCTCTTCGTGAGTCGCCGCCTATGCAAAATCAGCCAGAGCCCCGCGCAAACAATCACCCCCATGCCCATCAGCGCAATACCATCGGGTAGCTGCGCAAAGAGCAGCCAGCCAAGCGCAATTGCCCAGATCATCTGCAGATAGACAAAGGGCGTAAGGCTCGCCGGCGGAGCCCGATAGAACGACAAGATGATGAAAAGATGGCCGAGCCCCCCAAGAACACCCGTAGAAGCCAGAAGCAGGGTCGACTCAATCGAGAGGGTATCGGGTAAGCCATAGAAGCCCAGCATCACCGAAGAGACACCTGCTCCGACCAGTGGGCTATAGAAGAAGGTCGTGAAGGCCGAGTCTTGGGTGAGCTTTCGGGTGAGCAATTGATACACCGCATTTGCCAGCGCCATCCCCATCACGAGTAGGGCTGCCGGATGAAAGACGTCTGTGCCCGGCCGCACAATCAAGAGCACCCCCGAAAACCCAATGGCCGCAATCCATTTGTCGCTCTTGGCAACGGGCTCTCCGAGCACCTTCCAGGAAAAGAGGGCGACCCAGATCGGCGCGGTGAACGCTAGGGCAGAGGCCTCGGCCAAGGGTAGCCACTGCACGCCCGCAAAGAAGAGCAGGGTGGTTAGCGCCATCAAGGCAGATCGTACGATCTGAAGGCCTGGGCGTGCGGACTTATAAAACCGCGGGCCCGTATAGGCATAGGCAATCGGTAGAGACAGCACCAGATGCCCGACATACCGTGCCCAGACAAGAAGCAAGAGGCCTGACTCGGTGAGAACCAGCTTGCCTACGCCATCGAGCCCAGACAGGCAGAGCCCCGAGGCTACGAACAACAACAGGGCAAACCGAAGCTGAGGCGGATGGGGCACGGGAAAAGGTGGGGATTAGGAAGACTAAGACCAGTTGCGATGCGCGCAGCGCATCAGCGGGCCATCTGGTCGGGGAGCCACTGCACAATCTGGGGGAACTGGTAGATCAAGAGTACAGCGACCACCATTAAAAGAAACATGGGAAAGGTGACACGGGCGATATACCCCAGAGGGCGTCCAGTCATGCCCTGAAGTACGAACAGATTAAAGCCTACGGGCGGGGTAATCTGGGCCATCTCCACCACGATGACCAGAAAGATTCCGAACCAAATGAGATCAATGCCTGCAGCCGATACGGTAGGAAGAATGACACCCATCGTGAGCACAATCATCGAGATTCCATCGAGAAAACATCCGAGCAGAATATAAAAGAGCATGATGACAAGGATGAGTTCAAATCGGGAGAGCCCCATACCGGCAATGGCCTCCGCCAGAAAACGGGGCAGCCCGATATAGCCCATGGCCAAGGTAAGAAAGGCGGCTCCTGCCAAGATGAAGGCGATCATGCAATAGAGCCGGGTTGCCCCCATGAATGCATCGACAATGGTCTTTCGGTTGAGCATTCCCTGCGCACCGCCAATGATCATGGCCCCGACAACACCGACTGCCGCAGCCTCGGTAGCCGTTGCAATGCCCAGATAGATTGCACCGAGTACCCCGCCAATCAGGGCAACAATAGGCGCAAGCCGAAAAAGCGCGCGGAGTTTCTCCAGCAGACGCTGAGTCGTGTCTTCGCTGGGAACGGCATGGGGTGAGACCAGTGCCCATAGGGCGATATAGCCGGAGAAGAGCGCTGCGAGAAGGAGTCCGGGGAAGAGTCCCGCAATAAAGAGCTTTGCAATCGAGACCTCAGCGGTCACCCCGTAGACAATCATGATGATGGAAGGCGGAATCAGGAGGCCGAGGGTTCCCGCGCCGGCAAGGCTTCCGATGACCATCCCCTCTGGATAACCTCGAGACTTGAGTTCGGGTAGTGTGATCTTTCCGATGGTTGCGCATGTGGCCGCGCTTGAGCCTGACACAGCAGCAAAGATAGTGCAGCCAAGTATGTTCGTGTGGAGCAGGCGGCCCGGAATGCTTCCGAGCCACGGGGCGAGGCCCTTAAACATATCCTCAGAAAGACGCGTACGAAAAAGAATCTCTCCCATCAAAATAAAAAGGGGCAGCGCGGTGAGGGTCCAGCTTGAGGATGCGCCCCAAATAGTTACCGCCATAGCATCACCAGCGGGGCGAGCAGAGAACAGCACCATCCCGATCCAGGCCACCCCTGAGAGTGTGAGCCCGACCCAGACGCCACTGGCAAGGATAAGAAATAGACTGAGAATAAGCAGCCCTGCCATACCGAACTCAGTCATGGCTGAAGTCCTGATTAGCCTGTGTGGAAAGAAATGAGCGCCCCAAGAGATGGCAGACCAAGGCGTCAATCACCGCGATGGCAAAAAGCAGTGCTCCCGCAGCCATTGCCAACTGTGGAATCCAGAGCAGGGTGGCATCCATCGACGTTGATACGTCCTTGAAGACATAAGACTGCCAAGTGAGTCGAATACTAAATACCGCGAGCAGCGTGGCCAGAAGGCTACTGGCCGCCAGCGCCCAGAGTTCAATCCAGAAGCGCATGCGGCCCTTTGCCAGTCCCAAAAACAATGTGACGCGAATATGTTCGTTGCGCTGGAATGTGTGGGCCAGCGCTAGGAATGCGCAGGCCGCCATGAAGTAGCCTGCATAGCCGTCAATACCCGAGACCTGAAAATCAAACTCCCTGCTGGCGATCGTGACGAGCACGGTCACCAGCAGGGCAGTCATACACAGCGCGGCGAGAATGCCTGCGCCGTCGTAGAGCCGATCAAGAAATCGACGCATCAGCGCCGATAGGCATTGATCATTTCTTGGCCTTCGGCCCCTGCGTTCTTCAGCCACTCTTCAAGCAGCGTGGCGCCGACCTTCTGCATGTCGCCGCGAAGCTGCGCGGACGGTGGCGCAACCTTCATGCCATTGGCCTTCAGGGTAGCCGTGGTGTCAGTCATCACCTTCTGCGAGTTGGCCCAGCCCTGTTTCTCTGCCGCTGCTGCTGCCTTTAGAACCGCATCGCGGGTACCAGCGTCGAGCGCATCAAAGGCCTTCTTGTTGACCAGCACGGCATTCTTGGGGAGCCAGGCCTGTACATCGTAATAGTGGGTCATCTGCTCCCACATCTTGGTGTCTACGCCGGTGGCGCCAGACGTCATGGTGGCCTCGATTACCCCTGTAGCCATAGCCTGGCTGAGCTCAGCCTGCTGGACGGTAACAGGCTGTGCGCCCACGAGTTCGGCGATGCGGCCGGTGGCAGGGCTATAGGCACGCCATTTAATGCCTTTGAGGTCAGCAGCCGAGTTGATGGGCTTCTTGCTGTAGATACCCTGTGGAGGCCAGGGCACCGAGTAGAGCAGCATCACGCCCTGCTCGGCCAGCTTCTTTTCGAGCAGAGGTTTTTGGGCCCGATAGAGCTTCTGAGCCGTGTCGTAGCCTGTGGCGAGAAATGGGATGCCATCTGCACCAAAAATCTGACCCTCGTTTTGGAAATTCACTAGCAATACTTCACCAGCCTGCACCTGTGAACCGCGTACGGCACGCAGGATCTCGGGGGCCTTGAAGAGCGAGGCGCCAGAATGCACCGTGATCTTGAGTTTTCCACCGGAGGCCTTATCTACCTCGGAGGCAAACTGATTAAGAAGCTGGGTATGAAAGTTGCCCGGTGGGTAGGCAGAGGCGAGATCCCACTTGGTCTGCGCAGCGACCGGAAGGGCGGCAGAGAAAAGCGTCGCCGAGAGGGCGAGTCCAAAGAGTCTGCGATTCATGATTGGTCTCCCAAGGAAAAAAGAGTAAGAAAACACACCTAGCTTACATGGTCTGAATACGAATATTCAGTGCGGTGAATTCCGCATAGAGCCGCTGGGCAAAGGCCACCGCTTCTGGCTGGTCGCCATGGAGGCAGACGGTATCGGCCTCTAGGGGAATACGAGACCCATCGATTGCCAGGCAGACTCCTTCCCGCACCATGCGCGTCACATGGGCAATCGATTCCTCTACGTCGGTGATCAGCGCGCGTGGGTCGCGGCGGGAGACCAGTGCACCCGAGGGCTCATAACGGCGGTCAGCAAAGACTTCGCAGGCCACCCGCAGGCCGGCCTCCCGGGCGATGGCCTCGGTGGTGCTTCCCGACAAGACATAGAGCACGAGGTTGTCGCCCAACGAACGGACGGCGGCAACAATGGCTTTCGAGAGCACAAGGTCTTGGGCGGCCATGTTGTAGAGCGCCCCATGCGGCTTCACATGGTGGAGGCGGCTTCCCGCGGCTTCGGCAAAGCCGCGCACGGCAGACGCCTGATAGACCACGAGCTGCCGTGCCTCATCCGGCGTAATCGCCATGGTGCGGCGCCCAAACCCCATGAGATCGGGCAGGCTCGGATGGGCGCCGATGGCGACCTGATGGCTACACGCAAGCGCCACGGTGGCCTCAATCGTCGCCGGGTCACCCGCATGAAAACCGGCGGCAATATTGGCGCTGCTCAAAAAGGGCATCAGCGCGGCATCCTGGCCCATGGTCCAGGCGCCAAAGCTCTCGCCGACGTCTGCGTTAAAGTCGATGGTGTTTTTCATAGGGCCAATTTTGCGGCAATTGCCCTCTCAAGGCGATTGTGGGTGGACTGGGCCGAAAGGTGCCGTGCCCGCGCCTCTTCCAGGGTCGTTGGAACAAACTGCAGCCGAGTGCCTGGTCCGGCCTGCGCGAGGATTGGGGCCATGCTGCTACAGACCTCAAGTACACGGGGATAGCCGCCGGTGGTCTGGTGCTCGGCCAACAA
>JBJOHS010000049.1:0-8965 GCA_046047535.1 Pseudomonadota bacterium | reverse complement strand
AATAAAGGTGGCGTCCCTCGCGCAGATCATCAATCACCAGAGTACCGGTGGCCTTCTGACCCACCAATAAGGTGTCACCGACTTGCACATGCTGCAGCCGAGAGGTCAGCGGGCCATCAGGGACCTTAATCGACAGAAACTCCAGATGCTCTTCGTAGTTGGGGCTTACCACGCTGTAAGCACGCATCAGCGGCTTTGCATCTACTTCAAGGCCAATCATCACAAAATGGCCGTTGCGAAATCGGAAACTCGGATCGCGGGTGGTGGTAAAGGAGAAGAGCGTCTCGTTCCAGTGGGTAACGCTCGTAATTTTTTCTTCGTTAAAGGCTGCCATACGTCGTTTTCTGGTCTCTCTATTGTTGCGCGATACGGTCCATACGGCGCACTGCTTTACTCATTGGCCATGAGACCCACATAAGGGTTAGAACGACGTTCCTCGCCAAAACTACTCATCGGTCCATGGCCCGGAACAAAGTCAATATCGTCCCCGAGAGGAAAGAGCCGCTCCTTGATCGAGCGCAAAAGATCCGCATGATTGCCACGCGGAAAATCGGTGCGTCCGATCGACCCCGCAAATAAGACATCCCCAACAAAGGCGAGGCGATCGCCCAGATGCAGGAAAACCACATGCCCGGGTGTATGGCCAGGACAATGAATAACCTCGAGGGCCTGCTGACCCACCATCACCGTGTCCCCATCTTCGAGCCAGCGATTGGGCGTAAACGCCTCTAAAGGCGGAAAGCCAAACATCTTTCCCTGTCCGGGCAGTTGATCAATCCAGAACTTGTCGTCTTTGTGTGGCCCTTCAATGGGAACACCCAGACGCTCGGCCAACAACCCTGCCTCACCGCAGTGGTCTATATGGCCATGGGTAAGGAGGATCTTCTCAATCTCTAGGCCCGCATGTTCGGCGATTGCCTCGAGCTGATCAATGTCACCACCCGGATCAATGAAGGCTGCCTTACGCGTGACGGGACAGACCACCAGAGAGCAGTTCTGCTGAAACGGGGTCACCGGAATGATCTCGTAATCCATAGCCTCAATTATCGCTGCTATTGGTGAAGGAAAAGGCGGCCCGTCGAAGGCGGTCATGGACGGCCTCCCATTCCGGCAACACCGGTGGCGCCTCAAGACACAGCAGGTCGTATCCTGCCCGGTCCCAGTCGTTAAGCACCGCATAGAGTCGACGGCCGTAGGCCACGGCGTCCATCGGTGCGCTCTCAATATCAAGACCTCCCTGCGAGGCCAGCCGGTCTGGGGAGAAGGTCCAGACTGCCACGCGGGCACGAGGCGTCGCGGCGCGATGGGCCATTAGCCGGTCACCCAGCTGGTCTAGCGGTAGTACCCAGAGGGGGGTACGGGGGGCATAGTGTGCATCCAGACTACCTGAGACACGGGGTACAGACAGGAGCGGTGACGGCGGAGCCACGGTCTCCGCCAGCCGAAGTCCACAGGCCTGCAGAGCCGCTGCAATCGCTGGGCGGCCCAAGACCCCCGGCCGTAGGATACGAGCATCGGGCGTCGTGCAGTCGACCACGGTGCTCTCAATTCCCTCCGTGCACGGGCCCCCATCGATGACGATATCGTCCGGGGCCATCGCGTCCGCGAGCTGGGTGAGGACATCCTCCGACCGGGTCGCGCTGACCTGCCCAAACCGATTAGCCGAGGGAGCGGCAATCGCCCCACTGCCCACAGCGGCAAAGGCCTTCAGCAGCGACTGGGCCACCGGCTGCGCAGGTACCCGTAGGCCCACCGAGTCTTGCCCGCCGGTCACAGCCAGCGGCACGCGCAAAGACTTACGTACGATGAGTGTAAGGGGGCCTGGCCAAAAGGCCCGTGCAAGGCAGTCGGCCGCTGGAGGCCAGTGGTCCGCCAGGTCTCGGGCCGCAGTAACTTCGGCCAGATGCACGATCAGCGGGTGATCAGTGGGTCTGCCTTTGGCCCGAAAGATCTTGGCGACTGCGGACTCGGAAAGCGCATCTGCCCCCAAGCCATAGACCGTCTCGGTAGGAAAGACGACGAGTCCGCCTGCGGATAAATGCCGAGCCGCCTGGATGACCACCGCATCAGAAGCAATGAGAGACCGCGCCACCATGTTGGATACCAGACCGAAGGCAGGACGACCGCGAAACGCCGCTAGGCCACCACCCAAGGCTGGGTAATGTGGCCCATCTTGCGCCCAGGCCGCGGCTCGGACTTTCCATAGAGGTGCAATACACTGCCCTGGTCGCGGCTGAGCGCAGCAAAATCGGGTTCCACCGCCGGGCCCTCGGGGCCCTTCGGAAACCAGAGATCTCCCAGAAGATTGGTCATGCGTACCGGAAACTTCAGTGTGGTGGGGCCCAGGGGTATATCGGCGCAGATGCGGACCTGCTGCTCAAACTGGCTCGTCGCACAGGCCTCAATCGAAAAATGTCCGCTATTGTGGGGGCGGGGAGCCATCTCATTGACGCGCAATTGGCCATCACTTAACACGAAAAACTCTACGCCAAGAACCCCCACATAGCGCATCGTCTCGGCAATCCGCTGGGCAGAGAGACAGGCCTGCTGAGCGATTTCCTCGGGAATCTGGGCCGGTACCGTGCTGGTGTCGAGTACCGCGCGACGATGAACATTCTCTGCCACAGGAAAGACGGCAACCTCACCAGAGGGGCTACGGGCCAGAATGACCGAAACCTCCTTAGCGAGGGCGAGTTTCTGTTCGAGCACACAAGGCACCCGGTTAAACCGGTAGAAGGCCTCAAGTGCATCCTGCAGAGTCTCCACCACCGCCTGACCCTTACCGTCGTAGCCAAGCTCGGCGGTCTTCAGAATCGCGGGGAAAAGCGTCGGGGATGCGCTTCGAAGATCTTCGTCATGCATCACCACCGTCCACGGTCCCACCGGTACCCCCGCATGTGCAAAAAAAGCCTTCTCACGACGACGGTCCTGGGCGATCTCGACACAATCAGCCGACGGATAGGTCGGCCCATACTGGGTCAGAAAACGCAATGAGGAGGCGGGTACATTCTCAAACTCGGTCGTAAAGACGGTGGCCGCCTCTGCCAGTTCGGCTAATGCCGCAGGATCGTTATAGGCACCCACCACCACCTGGTCAGCAATCTGGCCTGCAGGCCCCTTCGGATCTGGATCGAGAACCGCCACCCGAACGCCAAGTCGGTGGGCCGCCTGAATCATCATGCGTCCGAGTTGCCCGCCACCCAGGAGGCCAATGGTCACGCCCGGCGGCGGTATCTGGACGTGCATGGAGGCCCTGGCCTACCGACCAATCGCGGCGTTCATCGCCTGGGCCGCCCGTGTCTGAGAGGCCCGATAGGCAGAAAGCGCAGCCGCCAGGGTGGTGTCGGTGGTCGCCAGCGTGGCAATGAGATGCAGTGCTGCATTGGCTGCGCCTGCCTCACCAATTGCGAAGGTGGCCACCGGGATTCCCTTTGGCATCTGCACGATGGAATAAAGAGAGTCTTCGCCCCGCAGATACTTTGAGGGCACGGGTACGCCAAAGATCGGTACCGGCGTCTTGGCCGCAAGCATCCCAGGAAGATGGGCCGCCCCGCCGGCCCCTGCAATAATGCCCCGCAGCCCGCGGGCCGAGGCCGCCTGGGCATAGCCATAGAGGCTATCGGGCATCCGGTGGGCCGAGACCACACGTACCTCATGGGGAATCGCAAACCGCGCGAGAATCTCAACCGCCTGGCGCATCACCTCCAAATCGGACTGCGACCCCATCACCACACCCACCAGCGGCATCCGCTCGCCTGTGATCTGGAAGAGTGCCTGCCGATATTTCTCGGCCGTATCTGCAATGACAGAGTCAGACAACGCAGGCGCGGGGGGTGTTTTTGCCCAGTCGAGTGTCTCAAGATAGTCACGCACAAACTGCTTATCGAAACTCGGAGGGCTGATTCCCTCTTGATACTGATCGGCAGGCCAATACCGCGAAGAGTCGGCCGTCAGTACCTCATCCATGAGATGCAACACGCCGGCCTCATCGAGGCCAAACTCAAACTTGGTGTCGGCAATGATGATGCCGCGGGTAAGCGCATAGTCGGCCGCCTCTCGATAGAGGGCAAGACTCACCCGCCGCACCTCCTCGGCCCGATCGGCTCCGATACGGGCGACCACCTCGTCAAACGAGATGTTTTCATCGTGGGCACCGACCTCGGCCTTGTGGGCCGGTGTGAAGATAGGCTCGGGCAGTCGGGCCGCCTGACGCAATCCTGTCGGCAGCTCAATGCCACAGACCGCCCCGGTGTCCTGGTAATCCTTCCACCCGCCCCCGATCAGATAGCCGCGTACGACCGCCTCAATCGGAAGCGGCCGAAGGCGCTTGACGACCACCGCCCTACCCCGGACCGACTCAACCTCATCGGGCGCCACAACCGTCTCTGGGTCGATTCCCGTGAGGTGATTCGGCACAACATGGGCCAGACGTTCAAACCAGAACAACGACATGCGATTAAGGATGACGCCCTTATCGGGAATGGGCTCGGCCATGACCACATCAAAGGCCGAAAGCCGGTCGGTAGCGACCATCAGCAGCTTATCGTCACCGACCGCATAGAGGTCACGTACCTTACCCCTGCCGAGCAGCGGCAGAGACCGAATTTGCGACTCACGCATCGACACGCTGCGCCAAGGCCCCGGAATAATACTGCCGCGCCATGTCCGTCAACGGCCGGGGCTGAATGCGGCCACCCTGCCCTGCGCAGCCAAACTGTTCGTAACGGGCCTTACAGATCTGCTTGGCTGCCTCACGCGCGGGCTTGAGAAAATCACGAGGGTCAAAATGCGATGGGTTCTGCACCATAAACTTTCGCACCGCGGCGGTCATGGCCAGACGAATATCGGTATCGATATTGATCTTGCGCACGCCGTGTTTGATGGCCTCTTGAATTTCTTCCACGGGCACGCCGTAGGTCTCTTTCATCTCGCCGCCGTACTGACGAATCTCCTCGAGCAACTCTTGGGGAACAGAGGACGATCCATGCATCACCAGGTGGGTAGTAGGAATGCGGCGGTGAATCTCTTTGATACGGTCGATCGCCAGAATGTCACCGGTAGGCTTGCGCGAAAACTTGTAGGCCCCATGGCTCGTACCAATCGCAATCGCCAAGGCGTCGAGCTGGGTCTTGCGCACGAAGTCTGCCGCCTGCTCGGGGTCGGTTAACAGCTGATCACGGGTCATGGTGGACTCCGTGCCGTGGCCATCTTCTTTGTCGCCCTTCATGGTCTCCAGAGAGCCCAAGCAGCCGAGCTCTCCCTCGACTGACACCCCTAGAGCATGGGCCATCTTCACCACCTCGGAGGTGACCGAGACGTTGTAGTCATAGCTGGCAATCGTCTTGCCGTCGGCCTCGAGCGAACCATCCATCATCACGCTAGAGAAGCCCAGATCAATGGCCCCCTTACAGACGGCCGGGCTCTGTCCGTGGTCTTGGTGCATAACCACCGGCACCTTTGGATAGGCCTCAAGCGCTGCCTGAATCAGATGCTTTAAGAAGTCTTCGCCCGCGTATTTTCTGGCCCCAGCACTTGCCTGCATGATCACCGGCGCATCGACCTCACTGGCCGCGGCCATAATCGCCTGCACCTGCTCGAGGTTGTTTACATTGAATGCGGGAATTCCATAGCCCTGCTCCGCCGCATGATCAAGCAGTTGGCGCATAGAAACCAAAGGCATAGACAGCCACTCCTCTTCAGAAACAATAAGAACTAAGGATTATGCGGGGAAAAACGGGCCGAAGGCTGTGCACTGACCTGCACGATCTTCATGGTATTCGTACCCCCGGACTGACCAATCGGCTCGCCAATCGTCACGATAATCCGGTCGCCGGCCTGCACGACCCCCGCATCGACCAGGCGCTGCTCGGCCTGGGCCAGAAGGGTCTCCCGGTCCGTTCCCTCAAAGTCAAAGACCAGCGGCTCGACGTCCCGGTAGAGGGCCATCCGACGACGGCTGGTCTCCTCTGGCGTTAGGGCGTAGATGGGTACGCCCGCATTCAGGCGCGACATCCAAAGCGCCGTGGCACCCGACTGGGTGAGCGCCACCAGGGCCTTCACATCGAGATGGCGGGCGGTAAAGAGGCTGGCCATGGCAATCGACTGGTCGACCCGGGAGAAGGTGCGGTTCAGGAAATGGCTATCTAGCGTACGGTCGGCAAATTTCTCGGCCTCCAGACAGATCCGCACCATGGCCTCCACCGTACGCACGGGGTAAGCGCCTGCAGCTGTCTCGGCACTGAGCATGACCGCATCGGTGCCATCAAGCACCGCATTGGCTACATCACTCACCTCAGCCCGGGTGGGCACAGGCGAGGAGATCATCGACTCCATCATCTGGGTGGCAGTGATCGTCACCCGGTTGAGTTCCCGGGCCAGGCGGATCATTTTTTTCTGTAGCGCGGGTACCGCGGCATCACCCACCTCGACAGCCAGATCGCCCCGCGCGACCATAATGCCCCGGGAGGCTTCCACAATCTCAGCCAGATTCTCTATGGCCTCGACGCGCTCGATTTTGGCAATCGTCAGCGCCTTCGAACCGGCTGCATCCAGAAGCGCCTGGGCCTCCTGCATATCGGCTGCCGACTTCGGAAAAGAGACCGCAAGATAGTCGGCCTGCATCTGGGCCGCCACCAAGAGATCGGCCTTGTCTTTATCGGTCAGCGCCGGAGCCGAGAGCCCGCCCCCCTGCCGATTGATTCCTTTGCGATCAGACAGCACCCCACCCTCAAGTACCGTGCAGTCGATAGTGCGTGGGGCCACCGCCTCCACCCGCATCGAGATCAGGCCATCATTTAAGAGCAGCGTGTCGCCGGCATGGACATCGTTCACGAGCTCGGGATAGTCCAGGCCCACGCGGGTCTCATCGCCCTCGGTACAGTCAATGTCAAACCGAAATCGGGCACCACCCTGGAGAAAGACCTTCCCCTGGGCGAACTTGCCCACCCGAATCTTCGGGCCCTGAAGATCGGCGAGAATCCCAACATCCCGATGGTGGGCCGCCGCCGCTTCGCGAATCAATGCGGCCCGCCCCAGATGGTCTTGGGCAGACCCATGAGAGAAGTTGAGCCGAAAGACATCTACCCCAGCGGCCACCAACGCAGCGATCTGCTCGGCGCTGCTGCTCGCTGGGCCGAGCGTGGCCACAATCTTGGTAGCCCGCACGGCGGGATTCACGCCCGGGCCTCGAGTGCGGCAACCGCAGGCAGCGTTTTCCCCTCGAGAAACTCCAAGAAGGCACCTCCCCCAGTGGAGATGTAGTCGATCTGGTTAGCAATGTTGTACTTGGCAATGGCGGCCAGGGTATCGCCCCCGCCGGCAATCGAGAACCCGGGGGAATGGGCAATCGCCGAGGCGAGCGTTCGGGTGCCGCCCGAGAACTGGTCGATCTCAAAGACGCCGACTGGTCCGTTCCAGACAATCGTGCCGGCCTGGGCCACGATGCCCGCCAGACGCGCTGCGGTGCGCGGGCCGATATCGAGGATCAGATCATCACTGGCCACCTGATCGGCCAAGACCTTGTTCGCACGGGCCTGGGCAGAAAACTCATTAGCCACCACCACATCTTCGGGAATGGGCACCTCCGCCCCGCGGGCCTTCATGGCCGCAATAATCTCCTTGGCCTCGGGAATCAGATCTGTCTCCGCCAACGACTTGCCAATGGGCAGACCACAGGCAGCCATAAAGGTGTTGGCAATGCCACCGCCCACAATCAACTGGTCTACCTTGGCCGACAATGACTTCAGAATCGTCAGCTTGGTAGAGACCTTAGAGCCCGCCACAATCGCCACCAATGGCCGTCTGGGCGACTGCAGCGCCTTACCAAGTGCATCGAGCTCCGCTGCCATCAACGGGCCCGCGCAGGCCTCAGGCGCAAACCGCGCCATGCCATGGGTCGTAGCCTCCGCCCGGTGGGCGGTGCCAAACGCATCATTCACATAGACATCACAGAGGGCCGCCATCTTCTTGGCAAGGGCCTCGTCATCTTTCTTTTCACCCTTATTCACACGGCAGTTTTCAAGCACCACCAGCTCACCGGGCTTGACCTCAAAACCGCCTTCCACCCAGTGGGCAATCAACGGCACCTTTCGCCCCAAGAGTTCTGCCAGACGAGTCGCCACAGGCCCAAGCGAATCCTCGGCCTTCAGTTCGCCTTCGGTGGGTCGGCCCAGATGCGAGGTCACCATCACCGCCGCCCCAGCAGTCAGGGCCTGCTCGATGGCGGGCACCGAGGCACGAATACGCGTGTCATCAGTAACCGCGCCCGCATCGTCCTGAGGCACGTTGAGATCGGCCCGAATAAAGACCCGTTTTCCTTTTAGCGTGAGGTCTGACATGCGCTTGAACTTCATGGCCGGGACCTCCTATTTCGCCGACATCAGTGCCACGGTGGTGTCGAGCATGCGGTTCGAAAACCCCCACTCGTTGTCATACCACGACAGAACCTTGACCAGCCCGCCATCGGGCGAGACACGTGTCTGGGTGGCATCGAAAATACTGGAGTGGGCATCGTGGTTAAAGTCGATCGATACCAGGGGTGCCGTGTTGTAGCCAAGCACCCCCTTCAAGGCACCTTCAGAGGCGGCCTTGAGCAGGGCATTGACCTCGTCGACCGTAGTGGCCTTCTTCGACACAAAGCTTAAGTCAACGACTGAGACGTTGATGGTGGGTACCCGCATGGCAAAGCCGTCGAGCTTGCCGTTGAGGTCGGGCAGCACCAGGCCAACGGCAGCGGCCGCACCGGTCTTGGTGGGAATCATCGACATGGTGGCCGACCGGGCCCGACGGAGGTCTTCGTGATAGACGTCGGTGAGCACCTGGTCATTGGTATAGGCATGAATCGTAGTCATGAGACCCGATTCGATGCCGAGGGCCTCGTGCAAGACCTTGGCCACCGGGGCCAGGCAGTTGGTCGTGCAGGAGGCATTAGAGATCACCGTGTGGCTGGCCTTCAAGACCCCCTGGT
>JBJOHS010000048.1:0-5875 GCA_046047535.1 Pseudomonadota bacterium | reverse complement strand
GCGCCTGCGTCACCGGCGATGATGTTGCCTAGGGAGGAAGTCACCGCGGCGTCAGTCGTCAGCCGCGTCGGGGTCGGGTCCTTCAATGCCATAACGGCGAAGTTTTACATAAAGGCTCTGTCGCGACAGCCCCAGCATGTCCGCCGCAGAGGCACGGTTGTTCTTTGTGATCTTTAAGGCAGCCTCAATGCAGAGTTTCTCAATGAGGTCCACGGTCTCCCCCACGATCTCTTTGAGTGGCATGCGGCCCACCAGGCTCGTGAGATCTTGTCCTGAGCGCGGCCGCATACTGGCATCGGGCCGACCATCGAGGCGCCGACCAACATCCCGCACCACGAAGGCAAGAAAGGGATCGTCTTCGGAAGGAACCGAGACCCCGGAGATTTCCACCGGCACGATGAGGCCGGCATGCCCAATCAACTGGGTCGAGAAGAGGCGTACCGCACCGCCTTGGGCCAGGCTATTGATCATGACCAGCAGATCGGTGTTGGCACGGCCCAGCCAACGATTCAGGGGCTCTCCAATCACCTGCCCCGGATGGGCCATCTGAATCATCTCGACAAAGGCGGCGTTCGCGGTACGAATAAACCCCTTGTTGTCCGTCAGCACAATGCCATCGGTGACCTGACGAATCGCCTCGAGCAGCTCGGTATCTTCACCCGAATGGGGCGTCTCCGACTCGATACGCACCATAAACACGGTATCGGTTTCTTGCCGCAGATAGGTGACCAACACCCGCGCAGACGCATCGTGTTTCTGAAACCGCAGGCTCGTCTCGGCCGGGCGGCCAGAGCTTCCCACCTGCTGCATGATGCTTAAAAAGACAGAGGCCGCCTTGTCAGACATCAGCGACTCGATGTTCTCGCCAATCAGCGCCTGACGATCTCTCTGCAGATACTGGCAGCCTGCGCGGTTGGTCTCAATCACCTGATGCGACCGGGCGCCAATGAGCAGAATGGGGTCGTGGACCAGGTCAAAGAGCATGCGGTACTGGCTCTCTACGCCGCGAAGCCGCAAATAGTCCCGCTCCATGAGTTGCTGAGCCTCAATGAGTCTGGCCTGCAACGATGCGACGGGCCGCAGGTCTCGGCCAATAGCCACCATCTGCCCTTCTTTACCTACCCGAATAAGCGAAAAGAGGATAGGCACCTCTTGGCCTTGGCTACCGAGCTGATTGATATGGCGCCAGCGCAGGGTAGTCGTCCCTTGCGCGGCCTCTTTCAGCATCTCCTCTACCTTGGGCCGACTCTCGGTGGTCACTACGGCTGGCCAGGATTTTCCTATCCAGGCCTTGGTGTCGTTGGGCAGCCAGTCTTGGTTACCGATGAGCGCCTCGCGGATCGTTCCTTGCGTATCAAGCACCAAGGTGATGTCGGAGGCCGCTGCTACGAGGGAGGCGCTTTCCGCCGGATCGAGGCCCGACAGATTGCTGGCTTTGCGGTCTTCAGCGTGACCCACGATCGATTGTCCTTAGTACTGCGTCGGCCTGAGCCAGGGCCTCTGGGGCGTCGCCGGCCAGTAGGTCTGCGCCTGATTGTTGCGCCAACTCTGGGAATATGCCGACGGCCGGTCCACCAAGCATGATGGCCTCGGGTGCCCGCCCTGAGGCCAGGCCCCGCACCTGCTGTATGAAGCCTGTAGCCCTCTGAAGGTCTGCTTCTGAGGAGACCGAGAGGCCCAGAAGCTCGGGGGAGAAGGCTGCAATCTGGGTCAGGAGTTCCTGCTCGGTATGACCCTGCGCGAGCTGGGTGATCCAGCCTGCGCGGCTAAAAAAAGCCGCGATCATCTGTACCCCGAGCCGGTGCTGGCAGCCTGGCAAGGTACAGAAAAGCACCGAGGGTGCAATCCGGTCTTCGATAACAAACCCGGCTGGGGGCTGATGAAACTCTGCCAACAGGTCGGTGAAGACCTGCTGGATATTCCACATGCCCATGGTGACTTCGGCAAAGTTGCAGCTGTCGTCAGACCATCGTGCGCCCAGATGCCGGGCGGCCGGCTGCAACACCTCTAAGAAGATGGCCTCTACGGTGTGGCCGTCGCGCAGCAGACTTGTCACAAAATTCTGACAGTGGCGTAACTCCTTTTCGACGGCAATCTTGGCGAGGGCTTCAGCCACAGCCTGCATCGGACCCTTGGCCACCGCCGGCTCGACGGGCGCTTCCGTGGGACTGGCATCTTTCGACCTGCCACCATGGACTGCGCGCCCAATACCGATGGCAGAGCTCTCTTGTTCAAGCAATACCAATCTGGGAATGACCTCCTGACTGAGCATCATCATGAATTGCTGCTCGCCAAGATCCGCCCCAGAGGGATCCTCCTGCTTCTGTTCCGGCGACTGAGCGGTACTTGTACTCGTCATTTGCGTTCTCCGCGGTGGCGGGCTCGTAGGTTGTCGAAACGGACCAGCCCCAGACGGTTTAGCCACCTTCATTTTTATCGAGAGTTTGTCCTGGACTATCTAGGACAAAATTCCAAATGTCAATTTATTTAGATGTCTAATTAAGTTGACATTCTTGGGGTGGGTGTCTAGAGTGGAATTCAGACATCAGTAAATGGGGAGTGACATCTGATATGTCACGTTCGATGGCCACCGATTTTTCCGAAGAAATGCCGCGTTTGGGTGCATCGCCCGCATCACCCGGACTGGCTTCGCCTGCGAGGCGTCCGCTCTATACCCCTGATGAGCGGCATCGCCGAGACACTACCGTCTGGACACTTGTGCAAGGCATTCTCGCACCCCTGCAGTTTCTGGTTCTTCTTACTAGCCTTGGCCTTATTGGCTATGCATGGGCGACTAACAGCCACTGGGATTGGGCCCTCTGGTCTGTCGTAGTCAAAACCGGAGTCCTCTATTTGATCATGCTTACCGGGGCCATCTGGGAGAAGGCTGTCTTTGGCCAGTACCTCTTTGCACCGGCTTTCTATTGGGAAGACGTGGTGAGTATGGGCGTGATTGCCCTTCATACCGCCTACCTCATTGCCTGGATACAAGGGGAACAATGGCTGAGTCTAGAGGCTCAGATTGGCCTGGCGCTGGTTGCCTATGGTGCGTACCTTATTAATGCGGCCCAGTTTGTCTGGAAGCTGCGCATGGCCAGGCAGCAACAACCATGAATGCGCCCCTGACCAACGCACCAGAAGCTGACACGTCCACCCGCGTGGGGATGGGGTGTAGCGTTGACGCTTCTATGGCTACGGCGCCCCCTGCGGTCATTCGAGAACGCGGCCAGCGTGAGGTCTTCTGCGGCCTGACCGGCATCATCTGGCTGCATCGCAAAATCCAAGATGCCTTCTTCCTGGTCGTCGGCTCGCGTACCTGTGCGCATCTTATACAGTCGGCCGCGGGGGTAATGATCTTTGCAGAGCCGCGCTTTGCGACCGCGATCATTGATGATCGTGATCTTGCGGGGCTTGCCGATGCCAACGAGGAACTCGATCGGGTCGTGGGACAGCTATTGGCACGTCGGCCCGATATTAAGCTGCTCTTCCTGGTGGGTTCTTGTCCGTCCGAGGTCATTAAGCTTGACCTGTCTCGTGCCGCAGAGCGTCTGAGCACGCGTCATCTGCCCGCTGTCCGCGTACTGAATTATTCGGGCAGTGGCATTGAGACTACCTTTACCCAAGGCGAAGACGCCTGTCTCGCATCGCTCGTGCCCGAGATGGGCGCAACGACTGCGGCTGAACTCTTGGTGGTGGGAAGTCTTGCCGATGTGGTCGAGGACCAGCTCACCGGGCTGCTGCGTGAAATGGGCATCGGCAACGTAGCCTGTCTGCCCCCACGGCGTGCCGACCAGTTGCCCGCGGTGGGGCCAAACACCCGGTTCCTTCTGGCCCAGCCGTTTCTCGCCGAGACGGCGCGAGCCCTCGAGGCGCGTGGCGCGCAGCGCATTGAGGCACCCTTTCCTCTCGGGGTGGAGGGTTCGCGGCAATGGTGCTGGGCGGCCGCCCAGGCCTTTGGCATCTCTGCACGGGCCTTTGACCATGTGGTTGCACCGGCCGTTGCACGTGGGCAGAAGGCCTTGGCCCCGTTACGAGAGACGCTCGCGGGCCGATCGATCTTCTTCTTTCCAGACTCTCAACTTGAAATTCCCCTGGCGCGATTTCTCGCTCAGGAGATGGGCATGATCCTGACAGAGGTGGGTACCCCCTACCTTCATCGCAGCCATCTTCAGTCAGAGCTCGATCAGCTGCCTGCCCAGACCCAGGTCTCTGAGGGGCAGGATGTGGATCGGCAGCTGGATCGATGCCGGGCCCTTCGCCCCGATCTGGTGGTCTGTGGCCTGGGGCTTGCCAATCCCCTGGAGGCCGAAGGCTTCACCACCAAGTGGTCGATTGAGCTCGTCTTTACCCCCATACAGGGCTTTGATCAGGCAGGCGACCTCGCGGAAATCTTTGCCCGCCCATTGCACCGAAAGCGGCGGATTGCGGGCATACCCCTTGCCGAGTCTGGCGGACGCACGGCGATCCCAATTCGCAGGGTAGAAGCCCTCTGAGGCCCGCGCGATGAAGCTTGCGCTATGGACTTATGAAGGCCCTCCCCATGTTGGCGCGATGCGGGTAGCCACCGCCATGCAGGGGGTGCATTACGTACTGCATGCGCCGCAGGGGGATACCTATGCCGACCTGCTCTTTACGATGATTGAACGCCGATCCGAGCGCCCCCCAGTAACCTACACGACCTTTCAGGCCCGCGACCTAGGCAAGGACACCGCTGAGCTCTTCAAGAACGCTGCCCGCGAGGCGGTAGACCGATATCAGCCGCAGGCCCTGATGGTGGGCGCCTCCTGTACGGCCGAACTCATTCAAGACGATCCAGGGGGTCTTGCCGAGGCCCTTGGCCTGTCGATACCCGTGGTTCCCTTGGAGCTACCTTCGTACCAGAAGAAAGAAAACTGGGGGGCAGCCGAGACGTTTTATCAGCTCGTTCGCCACCTTGTCCCGGCCGCCGGTCGTCGGGGTCCAGACGACTCGGCTCAGCGCGACGCCGAGGCTGTGTCTCATGCAGAGGCCCTGGCGCCCAGCGCGAACATTCTCGGACCGACCGCTTTGGGCTTTCGGCATCGCGATGACCTACAGGAGATTGAGACACTGCTTGCAGCCATTGGCGTACGCGTGAATGTCGTTGCACCGTGGCAGGCCACGCCACACGATCTTGCCCGCCTGCCGCAGGCTACATTCAATGTGGTCATGTACCCCGAGACGGCCGGGTCGGTAGCGAGTTACCTCAAGCGTAGCTTTGGTCAGCCGCAGACCACTGTGATACCGATTGGCCTGAAGGCTACCGAGGCCTTTGTCCGTGAAGTGGCAGGCCTGGCCGGGCTCGATGCAGACGAGGCGCTGGTTCGTGCCTATGCATCAGCGGGCAGCAGGGCGGGGTGGTATGCGGCCTCGGTGGATGCGACATATCTCACGGGCAAGCGTGTCTTTGTTTTTGGGGATGCTAGCCATGCCATGGCGGCGGCGAGGGTGGCTGCTGAAGAACTGGGATTCACGGTCGTGGGGCTCGGCAGCTATAGCCGCGAGTTTGCCCGGGAACTACGCACGGCGGCGCAGGACTATGGTGTTGAGGCGCTCATTACCGACGATTATCTTGAGGTGGAGGCGGCCGTGGCCGCCGCTGAGCCAGACCTGGTCTTGGGCACCCAGATGGAGCGGCATATTGCCAAGAGACTTGGGGTGCCCTGTGCAGTGATTTCTGCCCCCGTGCATGTGCAAGACTTTCCTGCGCGCTACTCGCCCCAGATGGGCTTTGAGGGTGCGAATGTCTTGTTCGACACCTGGGTCCATCCGCTGATGATGGGCCTGGAAGAACATCTGCTGGGAATGTTCAAGGGCGACTTTGAGTTTCACGAAGGGGCGGCTGCCTCTCACCTTG
>JBJOHS010000047.1:0-2784 GCA_046047535.1 Pseudomonadota bacterium | reverse complement strand
GGTGAGGCGTTACTGCCCGGATTCTCTCCCCTACCGGCACCAATTGCCAGACCCGTGAAAACCCGCAGGATTGCGTCGCCCGCGAAACTGGTTTAAATTCAAACGAACGTATGAATGAATTGAGCCAACGCCGTCAATTGAAGAAGTCCCCAGCCGCGACTGCCGAGGCCGTCTCCACGCGCGCGCGCATCCTGAGAGCGGCAGAACGACTCTTCATGACCCATGGGTTTCAGTCCACCTCGATGCGTCAGATCACCGCTGAGGCCCAGGTGAATCTGGCGGCAGTGAATTACCACTTCGGCACCAAAGAGGCCCTGATTCAAGAAATTTTTCATCAGCGGCTGAGTTGGCTGAACCAGGAAAGGCTCCAGGCGCTAGAAAGACTGGAGCAGGCTGCGGGCAGTAAGCCCGTGAAGCCCACCCGTATTCTTGATGCCTTCTTTGGCACCCTGCTGCGTATGGCGGCCCATGAAGGAGAAGGCGGGGCCGTCTTTCTGCGTCTTCTGGGGCGTACGCTCACCGAGCCCACCGAGTTTGCGCGCGCCTTTCTGGCCCATGAGTACGAGCATGTGCTCGAGCGCTATAAGCAGGCGCTCTTTAAGGCCTTGCCCGACGTGCCCAAGCCCGAGATTGTCTGGCGTTTTCATTTCATGCTCGGGGCCACGGCCTATGCCATTGCAGGTACCGACAGCCTGCAACTCCTCGCATCCCAACAAGACCGTCATGGACTTTTGGGCCAGGAAGACGCCACCCTACAGTTTGAGCGCCTGCTGCCCCGACTCATGCATTTTTTAGTGGGTGGCCTGCGCGCGCCCCTTCCCGTCTTTGAACAGGTCGGCCACAAGCCGGCCAAACGTGCCTAGGAGAGACACCACCATGCCCCTGACCGCCGCCATTTTTCGGGCCTTTCGTAAGGCCCTTCCCAGCATGTCGGAGACCGAACGCGCGGCGCTCGAGGCCGGCACCGTATGGATTGAGGCCGACCTCTTTCGTGGGCGGCCGAACTTTGCGCGGCTCATGGCCCTGCCCAGACCCACCCTCACGCCCGAAGAGCAGGCGTTCTTAGACAACGAGGTCGAAGAGGCCTGCCACATGGTGGATGACTGGCAGATTATTCATGAGACCCATGACATGCCGCCTGAGGCCTGGCAGTTCATTAAAGACAAAGGCTTTCTGGGCATGATTATTCCGAAGCATTATGGTGGGCTGGGCTTTTCTGCCTATGGCCATTCGGAAGTGATTGCCAAGCTCTCCACCCGATCCTCGCCGCTGGCGGTGTCGGTGATGGTGCCCAACTCGTTGGGGCCCGCAGAACTGCTCATGCACTATGGCACCGAGGCCCAGAAGAACCATTACCTGCCACGGCTCGCCAAGGGGCTAGAGATTCCCGCATTTGCATTGACAAGCCCCTGGGCGGGATCCGATGCCGCGGCCATTCCCGATGTGGGTGTGGTCTGTAAAGGTCAATGGCAAGGCAAAGAAGTGTTGGGCATGAAGGTCACCTGGAACAAGCGTTACATCACTCTGGCGCCTGTCTGCACGATTCTTGGCCTGGCCTTTCGGCTCTACGACCCCGAGCATCTCTTGGGTGGGGAGTCTGACCTCGGAATCACCTGTGCCCTGGTACCGCGCGACCATCCCGGAGTGAAGATCGGCCGCAGGCACATTCCCTTACACACCTATTTTATGAATGGGCCGACCGAGGGCCATGAGGTCTTTATGCCCCTGGACTTCATCATTGGTGGACCAAAGATGGCGGGCCAGGGCTGGCGCATGCTGATGGAATGCCTCTCTGCGGGACGGGCTATCTCCCTACCCTCGGCCAATGCCGGTATCTCGCAGCTCGTGGCCCGTTATGTGGGCGGCTATGCCCGCGTGCGCAATCAGTTTAAGACGCCCATCGCCCGGTTTGAGGGCATCGAAGAAGCCATGGCCCGAATCGCAGGCTACAGCTACATGAACGATGCGGTCCGCACCCTGTCGGCCCAGGCCATTGATCTTGGCGAGCGGCCCTCGGTGGTCTCCGCCATTGCCAAGTACCACGTCACTGAACGCGCCCGCGCGCTGATGAATGACGGCATGGATATCGTCGGTGGCAAGGGTATCTGTCTCGGGCCGCAAAATATTCTTGGAGTCGTCTATCAGCAGATGCCCGTGAGCATTACGGTGGAGGGCGCCAACATTCTCACCCGCAGCCTTATTCTCTTTGGCCAGGGCGCTATTCGCTGTCACCCCTATGTGCTGAAAGAAATGCAGGCCGCGCAGAATGCCGATACCCGGCAGGGGCTGCGTGACTTCAGTGCGGCCTTCTGGCGGCACGTGGGGTACACCATTTTTAATGGCCTGCGGGCGGTGGGCCATGGCTGGACGGGCGGGCGGTTTGCCAAGCCCAATGCTGGGGTGGCGCCTGTCTTTGCAGGCAGTGTGCGCCGGCTGCACTGGTATTCCACATCCTTTGCCTTTTTGGCGGATCTCGCCATGCTGAGCCTCGGGGGCAGCCTTAAGCGCAAAGAGAAACTCTCCGCGCGACTAGGCGACATTCTGTCGCTGCTCTTTATCGCCAGTTGTGTCATGAAGAAATACGAGTCGGAAGGGCGGCGTGCAGACCATGCGGCTGTGGCGCGGTGGGCCGTGGAAGACTGCCTGCACAAGGCTGCTGCGACCTTTCGTGGGGTGCTTGCCAACTTCCCGAACCGGGCCTTGGCAGTGGTGCTTCGGGCTGCCCTCTTTCCTCTCGGGCTGCGTCAACAGCCGCCGACCGATCGGCTCGGGGGCGCGGCCGCG
>JBJOHS010000046.1:0-19141 GCA_046047535.1 Pseudomonadota bacterium | reverse complement strand
TCATCCTCAACCGCGAGGTCGAGTCCGAACCCGCGTAAATTTACGGAGTTATTGCAATGCGCTTTCTCAACTTTCTTCATAACGACGGGACAACCCGCCTTGGCGTTCTTAAAGACGGGGGGTTGATTGACCTCAGCGTGAAGGGTTTCCCCACGAGCCTAGATGGCCTCCTTCAGACGGGCTCCACGCTCATGGATGTACTGATTGCCGACTGGCCCAATCTTTCACCTAATGCATCGCTAGAGGGGCTTCATTGGCTGCCGCCGATTCTCAAGCCGTCCAAGGCAATCGCGGTGGGTCTGAACTATGTTGACCACGCTGCAGAGAGCCCCTACAAAGACCCCCCGAAGTATCCCGTGCTCTTTCATCGGTTTCCCTCTTCCTGGGTGGGCCATGGTCAGCCGATTGTTCGGCCGAAGGTTTCCACAGAGTTCGACTATGAGGGCGAGATTGCTGTCATTATCGGCAAGGGGGGGCGACACATACCGAAGTCGGAAGCCCTGGCCCACGTCGCCGGTTACTCACTCTTTAACGACGGCTCGATTCGTGACTATCAGTTCAAATCCACCCAGTGGATGATCGGAAAGAACTTTGATGCCTCCGCAAGCTTTGGCCCCTGGATGGTGACTGCCGATGAGCTCCCCATGGGCGCGGTGGGTCTGCAGCTCAAGACCCGGCTTAATGGTCAAGTGGTACAAGATGCCAATACCCGTGACATGATTTTCGATGTGGCCACTTTGGTCAGCATCTGCTCAGAGATTTTTGCGCTGGTTCCGGGCGATGTGATTATCTCTGGAACGCCCGCTGGCGTCGGATTTGCCCGCAAGCCGCCACTCTTTATGAAGCAAGGGGACACGGTTGAGGTAGACGTACCAGAAATTGGCCTCCTCTCAAACCCCGTTATCGACGAGAAGTAACAGGGGGGTTCTTGCGTTATGGTCGGGTGTGCTCTTCGAGCCACTCGATCCAATGGGCTACCCGTACCGAGGTTCCGGTCTGCAAATGGCCAATGCAGCCCACATTGGCAGAGAGAATCCAATCGGGATCTCCGGCCGTCAGCGCCTCGACCTTCTGCGCCTTGAGCGTCTCCGCAAGCGCCGGCTGGAGCACTGAGTAGGTTCCTGCAGAGCCGCAGCAGAGGTGGCTGTCGGCTACGGGCTGAACGGCTACCCCGAGCGCGTGCAAAAATGCCTCCACCGCCCCCCGAATCTTCAGTCCATGCTGCTGGGTGCAGGGTGGGTGATAGGCGATTTTCTGTCCGGGCGTGTCGGCGTTGATGGGGCCATAGCGTTTCTGCAGTTCGGGTAAGAGCGGCGAAAGTATATCGATGGGGTCGCGGGCCAGACGCGAAATGGTCGCGGCCTTCTCCGCAAATTCCGGTTCCGCAGCCATGAGTCGGCCGTAGTCTTTCACCATCACCGCACATCCCGACGCATTGACCACGATGGCCTCGACCGCTCCAGTAGCCACCTGGGGCCACCAGGCCATGACGTTGCGCCGTATCTCAGCAAGTGCGCCATGGCCATCGGCCAGGTGGTGGCGAACGGCCCCACAGCAGCCTGAGTGCTCGGGTACTACACACTCGATGCCAAGCCGGTCGAGCACAACCGCAGTGGCCAGATCAATATTGGGCAGCAGCGAAGGCTGCACGCAGCCGCGGGGGACGATCACCTTTCGGGGGTGATGCCCCGTGGGCCAGCGAAGTGGGCTTGGTCTGTGCTCGGGGAGCTTCTGCGACAGAACAGAAGGCAGAAGCGGCCGCACGGCGCGCCCGATCTTGGCTGCAGGATCAAACCAGCGTGAGGTGAGGCCCTCACGCAGAAGCCCACGCACGATGCGTTGGCCCAAGGGGCGGCTCACCTTCTGGTCGACCATCTCGCGGCCGAGGTCAACGAGCCGGCCGTACTCGACCCCCGAGGGGCAGGTCGTCTCGCAGTTCCGGCAGGTGAGGCAGCGGTCGAGGTGGAGCTGGGTCTCTTGCGTGACGGGGTCGCCTTCAAGCATCTGCTTGATCATGTAGATACGACCCCGGGGGCCATCCCGTTCGTCACCGAGCAGTTGGTAGGTTGGGCAGGTGGCGGTGCAGAATCCGCAGTGCACGCAGCGGCGAATAATGTCTGCCGCCTCGTGGGCCTTAGGATCTTGCTGGGCCAGATCGGAGAGGGTAATTTCCATAGAAACGAAAGAGGAGGCGCCTAGGTGCGTGAGAGTGCGTGTGTTGTATTAGAGCCCCGCCACGAGGCGGCCTGGATTAAAGAGGCCATGCGGATCGAGCTCAGCCTTGATTCTTCGGTGCAACGACGCTAGAACCGGCGACAGCGGCGACTGGCAGCCCACTTCCTGGCGATCAAGCGTCGCTGCTCGATAGAGGCTGGCATGTCCTCCCACCGCCTGGGCGGCGGCCCGCACCGCCTCGGCCGGTCGATCTGTCCATACCCACCGAAGGGCGCCGCCCCACTCGAGAAGGCTCCGACCGGGAATCTCTCCGGACAGATCTGCAGTCTGCGCTGGTACGGACAGACGCCAGAGACGAACCGCGGGATTTTCCTGCGACGCGGAGAAAAAGCCATGACTCTGGTCACGCAGATGTGTCCAGAAGCTGCTGGCCTGAGTGGCCTCCAGAGGACGTGCACCGTAGGCTGTCTGAAAGCGTTCAACGGCCGAATCGACGGCCGCCTTGGCGCCAGCAAAGCGCACGACCAGAAGGCCCTCTGCGCCGCCCCCGGCCCCGCCTGCGGACGGCTGTGACGCAGCACCTCGATTCGATCCTGGGCCTTCGGGATCTTCGACAGCGGAGACGTCTTCCACCCAGGCCGTTGCGGAGATAGGCAATGGTTCAGAAAGCCACTGATCCGCCCAGGCAATTCCTTGGGCACAGGTACAGGCTAGTGCGATAGACCTCTGGGCCGCGGGCTCGGGCAGAACCTTCAGCGAAACCTCCAAGATGAGCCCCAAGATCCCCATCGCGCCGGTATGAAGTCGGGATATGTCGTAGCCAGCAACATTCTTCATCACGGTGCCACCAAATCGCAGCAGGCTTCCCTCACCATTCATGACACTCAAGCCCAGCACATAGTCTTTGCATGGCCCCGCAGATAGACGCCCTGGACCCGAAAGCCCAGAGGCTACCATCCCCCCGACGGTGCCTTGACCTGAAAACCGTGGCGGCTCAAAGGCGAGTCGCTGCTGCTGGTCGGCCAGAACCTTCTCAAGGGCGCTTAGTGGCGTTCCCGCCCGGGCCACGACTACGAGCTCGCTGGGATCGTAGGCCACCACACCGGTGTAGTCGCGGGTCGAGAGAACAGGGAGCGCAGCATCGACTGGCTGACCGTAGAAGGCCTTGCTGCCATGCCCCTGAATCTGCACGGCCTGATGGCGTTGGCGCCAGTCGGTAATCTGGGCTGCTGTTGCCGCCCGCCAGTCTTGTGCCTGGGCTTCGCTCAGAGAGACCATGGACGCCTAGAACCGCTCAAGCTCGGGGAACCGTAGCGCCCCCCGTTGGACGTGCATCCGCCCATACTCTGCGCAGCGATGCAGGGTGGGAATTGTCTTCCCGGGGTTCAAGAGTCCGTCGGGGTCAAAGGCGCGCTTTACCGCTAAGAAGGCCAGTCGCTCCTCTTGAGAAAACTGTACGCACATCGAATTGATTTTCTCGAGACCTACACCATGCTCGCCGGTGATTGTGCCGCCGAATTCAACACACGTCTCCAGTATCTCTGCCCCAAACTTTTCGGTGGCCTCAAACTCACCAGGCTTTGCGGCATCGAAGAGGATCAGTGGATGGAGGTTACCGTCGCCCGCATGAAAGACATTGAGGCAACGTAGACCGTATTTCTGCTCAAGCGATGCTATCTTGCGCAGCATCTCGCCGAGCTTACGCCGCGGAATCGTGCCGTCAATGCAGTAGTAGTCGGCCGAAATACGGCCTGAGGCAGGGAAAGCGTTCTTGCGCCCCGACCAGAATCGCAGGCGCTCGGCCTCGGACTGCGAGACAGTAAGTTCGGTAGCTCCGCTCTTTGAGAGCACCGCCTTCATGCGGCCAATCTCTTCTTCTACCTCCTCAGGCGTACCGTCTGATTCGCAGAGCAGTATCGCTGCTGCATTGAGGTCATAGCCCGCGTGGACGAACTCCTCTACGGCGGCAGTCATGGGCTTATCCATCATCTCGAGTCCAGCGGGAATAATGCCTGCCCCAATGAGGTCGGCAACGGCCTGTCCGGCCTTCTCCACATCATCGAAGGAGGCCATAACCACGCGGGCGAGCGCAGGCTTAGGCACAAGCTTTACGGTGACCTCAGTGACCACTGCGAGCATGCCCTCAGACCCGATAAGCAGGGAGAGCAGGTCGAGGCCTGGGCTGTCCAGGGCCTCGCTACCAAAGACCACGGGCTCGCCTGCAATGGTAAGCCCCCGAACCTGAAGAATATTGTGGACGGTGAGCCCGTACTTTAGGCAGTGCACCCCGCCGGAGTTTTCCGCAACATTGCCGCCGATCGAACAGGCGATCTGTGAGGACGGGTCTGGCGCGTAATAGAGACCATAGGGGGCCGCCGCCTCGCTGATAGCAAGGTTTCGCACACCGGGCTGTACCCGGGCCCGACGGGCCTGTGGCTCAATGGACAAGATCTTTCGCAGGCGTGCGGTTGAGAGCACGACCCCACCGCGGTGGGGCGTGGCTCCCCCCGAAAGGCCTGTACCGGCCCCGCGGGGAACCACGGGTACCTCTAAGGCACTGCAGGCCTTGAGTACTTCAGCCACCTGTTCTTCTGTCCGGGGCAGGGCGACAGCGGCTGGAAGCCTGCGGTATCCGCTGAGGCCATCGCACTCGTAGGGCTTGAGTGGCTCCTCATCGAGAACCAGGCAGTCGGTGGGCAGCGCCTTTTTTAGGGCCTGCACGAGGCGACGGTACGTGTCTGCGGGAAGGGGCTGGGTGGTGTCCTCGAACCGGAGTTCGCCAAGACGCCAAGATGGAGTAGGCGCGTTCATGACGCTATTTTAGGTTCAAAGTCCCTAAAAAAAGCCTGTTCACTGCCCTGCAGGAGGAGATAGACTTTTCCCATGGGTAACAGACTCTCTCGAATCACCACGCGTACTGGCGACGACGGCACCTCTGGTATGGCCGATGGCTCCCGTCTGCCTAAAGACCATGCCCGGTTTGTCTGCATGGGCGATGTAGACGAACTCAACAGCCATCTGGGGCTGCTGCGGGCCCGTCTGGCACCACTGGCCCAGAATCTACCAGCACTCTCGGCGATCGACACCATGGTCTACGAGATTCAGCACGACCTCTTTGATCTCGGGGGAGAACTCGCTCTGCCCGATCATGCGGTACTGGCCAGTGATCGGCTGTTGCGACTCGACGACTGGATCACGACGCTTAATACCGATCTGCCCCCCCTGAAGGAATTCATACTGCCGGCCGGTAGCGAGTCCACTGCGATTGCCCATGTGGCGCGCACCGTGGCCCGCCGGGCTGAGCGCAGTCTCGTAGCCCTCGACCATGCCCAAGACCGAGCAGGGCTTGGCCGTCCGAGGGAGGTTCTGCGCCATTACCTAAATCGTCTCTCCGACCTGTTGTTTGTGATTGCTCGGGCGATCAGCAAGGCCCAGGGCCTTTCCGATATCTGCTGGAGAAACGACGCCCGGCAGCGAACGGGCTAAATCTGCTGGTCGGCGACGGCGGGCCGCCAAGAGGCAGGGGGGGTAGAATACGCGGTACTATGACCGTAACTGCAAACCTCCGCATTGAAGAAATTAAAGAACTCGCTACGCCCGGCCAACTGGTGGCTGAGGTTCCTCTTACTCCTTTAGCAGCCCAGACCGTCACGCAGGCTCGCCAGGCAATCCATCGCATCCTGCATGAGATGGACGACCGGTTACTGGTGATCATCGGCCCGTGTTCTATTCATGACCCGAAGTCGGCGTTGGAATACGCGCGTCGTCTGATCGAGCAGCGCCAGCGGTACGCCAAGGATCTCGAGATCGTGATGCGTGTCTACTTTGAGAAGCCCCGAACCACCGTGGGCTGGAAGGGCCTGATCAACGACCCCCATCTGGACAACACCTTTGATATCAATACCGGCTTGAGGCGCGGCCGCGAGATTCTTGCCCAGATTAACGAGCTTGGCCTGCCTGCGGGCGTCGAGTTTCTCGATGTCATTTCTCCACAGTACATTGCAGATCTGGTTGCCTGGGGTGCAATTGGTGCCCGTACTACAGAGTCACAGGTTCATCGTGAGCTCGCCTCTGGTCTCTCTTGCCCGGTGGGATTTAAAAACGGCACCGATGGAAACCTCAAGATCGCCTTCGATGCCCTTAAGGCAGCCTCCCATCCGCACCATTTTCTCTCGGTCACCAGTGATGGCCGCTCGGCGATTGTCTCCACGATGGGCAACGAAGACTGCCACGTCATTCTTCGTGGCGGAAAAACCCCCAATTACGATGCAGCCAGCGTTGAGGCCGCCTCGCGGGATGCCGCAGCGGTTAACCTTGCGAGCCGGCTCATGATCGATCTGAGTCATGGAAATTCTAGTAAGAAGCCTGAAAACCAGTTGCCCGTATCGCAGGCCATAGCCGATCAGCTCAGCCGTGGTGAGGCCCGTATTTTCGGGGTAATGGTCGAGAGCCATCTGGTCCATGGGCGGCAAGATCTTCAGCCAGGCCAGACCCTGGCAGACCTTACCTACGGCCAGAGTATTACCGACGGATGCATTGGCTGGGAGGATAGCCTTCAGGTTCTTGAAAATCTTGCGCAGGGTGTGCGGTCCCGGCGCGTGGCTGTGGCCCAGGCCGCCTAATACTAACTAGCCTGCGCGGGTAATGCTCCCGAGTATCCGAGGCCCGCGGGCGCCCGTGACCTCGGGCAGGTTGCCAGATTCTCCGGCAACGCAACGATAGGCAAGCCAGGCAAAAGCAGCAGATTCAACCTCCTGTAACGGCCAGCCGAGGGCCTCGGTCGTCTGTAGTGCCGCCGCACAGCCCACTTCTTTACAGGCCCGATCCAGGGCATCGCGAAGCGCAGGGTTTTTTACGCCCCCCCCACAGAGATAGAGGACGTCGGTGTCTTTCGGAATTCCCGCCGCGACGGTCTGTGCAGTCAGGGCGACGAGGCTTGCCTGTACCTGTGCATCCGAGACCGTTCCGTGCCTGGCCTCATGCTGGGCCAGCATGGCCTCGAGCCAGTGGCTATTGAACTGGTCCCGACCGGTGCTCTTTGGGGCGGGAAGGGCGAAGTAGGGGTCCGCCGCCATGAGCGCCACAAGGCTCGCCACGGGCGCTGCCTGGCGTGCCAAGGCGCCGTCTAGATCACACTGACTGCCCAAGACCCTCTGGGCCCAGAGATCGAGCAGCATGTTGGCGGGTCCTGTATCAAAACCTACGACCGCGGGCCTGGCAAGGCCTCTTCCGTTCGCGTCTCTACGACGAATGCTGGTGATGTTTGCAATGCCCCCCAGGTTAATGAGGGCACTGTTTTCTGCATTGTCACGGCGGGTAATCGCCTCATGAAAGAGGGGCACCAGGGGTGCTCCCTGGCCGCCTGCGGCGAGGTCGCGGCTTCGAAAGTCGGAGACCACATCGAGGCCGGTTGCCTCTGCGATCCAGGCTGGTGCGTTGAGCTGTATCGTGATGCCCTTGTCAGGCTGATGCAGCACCGTCTGGCCGTGTACCCCAAGGGCATGCACTTTTCCCAGAGTTCTCCAGGCGTGGGCGCGGTTTGCCACCAGGTCGGCGATGGCCCGTGCCAGAGCGAGGCTTGCCTCAGCCGAGTGCCGCAACGCCTGGGGCAGCATGGGGTCGTGCAGGGCTACGCAGACTCTGCGGAGCGGTTCTGGGAAGGGGGCCTGGGCGAAATCGAGGCGGCGAATCTGGTCTTTTTCTACCGCGATAAGGCTCAGATCGATCCCGTCCATGCTCGTTCCGGTCATCACGCCGGCATAGAGCCCGAGCGGGAAAGTCATCGAGAAATCAGCGCCGCGCGGCCAGGGTAGTCGGCGACTCGGTCGCGGCCGACGCACGAGCAGGCATCGCCGATGAGGCGGGCAAGGACTGCTGGCTCTCAGCGGTATTAACGCTGTCTAGGAGCGTGAGACGTTTGCGAAGGTCTTCTGCCACCACCAGGAAGCGCTCGAGGGCCTCCCCGCTGAGGCTTGGCACCTGGGGGTTTTCTTGGGCAATGCGAATGGGATCGATAGAACGACCCTGCACCCGAAACTCATAGTGAAGATGGGGTCCCGTCGCCCATCCGGTGGCCCCTACATAGCCGATGACTTCTCCCATGCGGACCTCGCGTCCAACATTCATGCCCGTGGCAAAGCCGGAGAGGTGCGCGTAGTAGGTGCTGTACCGCGCATTGTGTTGAATCTCAATGCCGTTTCCGTAGCCCCCATTCCAGCCCCGATTGGTAATCACTCCATCGGCGACCGACCGCACCGGGGTACCGATAGGGGCGGCGTAGTCTACCCCTCGGTGGGCCCGTGGGTCACCAAAAAGCGGATGGAGTCGGTACCGTGAAAAGCTCGAGCTAATACGCGTAAACCGCAAAGGCGCGGCAAGAAAGCCGCGCTTGACCGATTTTCCTTCCGCATCGTAGTAATTGCCCCGCGCCGTTCCCTGGGGGTTAAAGAATAGGGCCTCATAGGGCGTACCCGAGGCCTCAAATCGCACAGCCACAAGCCGGTAGTCCCCAATCTCACGGCCAGCAACTTTGTGGTTCTCGTAAATCACGCGTACCTTGTCACCGGGCTTTACCTGTCGACGGAAGTCAAGGTCAGATTCAAAGAGGTTCACCACATCTTCGGTGATTGCATTCGGCACCCCGGCCTGGTCCATTGCGCCGAAAAACGACTCCCCTACCAGTACCGACCGGTGTTCGGTCTGTACTTCCGCACCGAGCTTGCCCGTACGCGTGGAGAAACGTCCCTGGCCGGTACGTTCCATGACCCAGGCATCGAGTCCGTCCATGAGTTGTAGCCGCAGCAGTGACCCGTTGAGGTCGGTGTGGACCAATGCCGTCTTGCCTACATTGGCCCGCAAAATCTGTTTGTGGGCCTTATCGGCCATGAGAAAGCTCAACGCATCGCGGTCTTCGACCCCAAGCCGGTCAAGCAGACGTGCCATCGTGTCGTCGCGACGCACTTCATCCTCGCGAGCGAGCTCAAGCCCGTGGGTCGCCAGGGCCTCAAGCTGATCTTGCAGCGTAGGGGTCGGAAGCTCCTGCACAATAGGGGTGCTGAGCATTCGTGATTCCGCCTCTGTGACGGTAGAAATGCCCAGACTGGTAATTACCACCATTACCAGTCCAAACCCCGCTGTGCCGAAGGTCCAGAGTCTGAGCGTTCGGAGTCGCATAGCCTTAAAATTGTAGTCTTTTCACTTTACGTCTTCCATGAACCCGTCCTTCCTCGATTCCACGGCATCAACCGTTGGCCTCTCAGGCCCCGCCTCGGCACCGTCGTCCCCCCATGTCGATGCAGCCATGGCCGTCATTGCCCGTGGCAGTGAGGAAATCCTGGTCAAAGAGGAACTTCGTTCTAAGCTCGCCCGGGCCGAGGCTTCGGCAAGGCCCCTACGGGTAAAGCTTGGCCTTGACCCCACCGCGCCTGACTTGCATCTCGGCCATACGGTGGTACTCAACAAACTGCGACAACTTCAAGAGCTGGGGCACCAGGTAATTTTTTTGATCGGCGACTTTACGGCATTGATCGGAGATCCTACGGGGCGTAACTCCACCCGTCCCCCTTTAAGCCCTGAGGAAATTGCTACCAACGCCCAGACCTACTTCCGCCAGGCCAGCCTTATTCTTGACCCCGAGAAGACCGAAATCCGAAAGAACTCCGAATGGTGCGCCCCTCTTGGGGCCCACGGCATGATCAAGCTTGCCGCCCAGGCCACCGTGGCCCGCATGATCGAGCGTGATGACTTCACTAAGCGGTATAAGGCGGGTACGCCGATCTCGGTCCATGAGTTTCTCTATCCCTTGCTGCAGGGCTACGACTCGGTGGCCCTGAAGGCCGATCTCGAACTCGGGGGAACCGACCAGAAGTTCAACCTGCTCATGGGACGCGAACTCCAACGTTCCGCGGGCCAGGAGCCGCAGTGTGTTCTCACCATGCCGCTGCTCGAGGGTCTCGATGGTGTGGAGAAGATGAGCAAGAGCAAGGGCAACTATGTGGGTATTACCGACACGCCTAATGAGATGTTTGGCAAGCTCATGTCAATTTCTGACACCCTCATGTGGAAGTATTTTCTGCTGCTCTCGTTTCGGCCTGCCACCCAGATCGATGCCCTACAGGCCGAGGCCGCCGCCGGTAGAAATCCCCGCGACATCAAGGTCGATCTTGCGCTCGAGATTGTCGAGCGGTTTCATTCACGTGCTGCGGCCGAGGCTGCCCTGGCTGATTTTGAGGCACGATTCCGGCAGGGAGAAATTCCTCAGGATCTCGTCTCGGTCGCCCTGGGAAAAGGGCCGGTTGGGCTAATTCAGGCTCTCAAGCAGTCCCAGCTCGTCGCCTCATCGAGCGAGGCGGTACGTAGTATCGAACAGGGTGGGGTGCGGATTAATGGAGAGAAGGTCTCTAATCGCAGCTTACTCTTGGAGGCGGGAGAGCATGTGTTGCAAGTCGGTAAGCGCCGGTTTGCCAAGGTGGTTATTCAGTTGGCATAGGCTGCGAAGAGCACGGAGCGCAAGACACGTATGAAGAGACAGGTATGAGAGAGATATCGCACGGAACGACCCTAAACACGCAGGCCCAGGCGCCCTCAGGGGCCTCCCCATCGCAGCGGCGCCGATTCTTAGCCTTCGTCTTGGTGACGATTACGGCGGTCTACTTTCTTATTCTTGTCGGGGGTACTGTCCGTGCCTCGGGAGCAGGCATGGGCTGCCCCGATTGGCCGCTCTGTTTTGGCCAGATCATTCCCCCTACCTCCGAGGCTCAGCTCCCCCCCAACTGGCGGGTCACCTATGCAAATCGTGGCTATGACACGGCCGACTTCGACCCCGTAAAGACCTGGACCGAATACATCAACCGCCTTGTGGGCGTGACCATTGGTCTTCTCGTGATTGCCACTGTGGCTGCTGCATGGCCCTATCGCCGAAGAGATGCCGCTGTCTTCTGGTCTGCTGTGGGGGCCCTTTTCTTTGTTGGCCTCAATGGCTGGATTGGCTCGCAGGTTGTAGCCAGCAATCTGCGCCCGGTCATGATTTCGATGCATATGCTGCTGGCCTTTTTTGTGCAGATGTTTCTCATCTACGCCGCGGTGCGTGCCTGGTCACCGTCGCTGTCGTCAATTCCCGCCTCTGGTCGGCGCCAGCTCCCTGCCTGGTTTAAGACGCTAGTACTCTGGACGCTTCTCGCCCTCAGCGTACAGATCTTCTTGGGCATTCAGATTCGCGAGAGTGTAGATCTCATCTCGCGGCTCTCCACCGACCTCAGCCGCGATGAGTGGATCGAGGCGGTGCCCTGGATTTTTTATGTCCACCGGTCGTTTTCTTGGGTAGTACTGGGCCTCTGTGGCTGGCTGCTCTGGCGGGTCCATCAGAGTCCGCTGCGCCAGTCCTCTGCCGGCCCCGCCTTGCGGCTGCTCGTGGCGCTGGTGGTCTTTGAAATGCTCCTTGGTGCCTCGCTCAATTACCTTGGGTTTCCCTTAATTGCCCAGCCGGTGCACCTTCTGGCGGCCCATCTCATCTTCGGGCTGCTCTGGTTTCTCTGGGCGCTGCTCAAGGTCACCGAGCAGCAGGGCAGCACCGCAGAACCCACCCCCCGCCCGCCTTCCGTGGTCGCGCCTCTTTCTTCTTGATACAGGACTTCTATGTTTTCTCTCCAACAGACTTTTGCCCAGACCGACCCTGAGGTGGCCGCCGCGATTGCTGCAGAAAATCGCCGGCAGGAAGACCATATTGAACTCATTGCCTCTGAGAACTATGCCAGTCCTGCGGTGATGGCCGCACAGGGCTCTCAGCTCACCAACAAGTACGCAGAGGGTTACCCGGGCAAGCGCTATTACGGGGGCTGTGAACATGTCGATGTGGTGGAGCAGCTGGCCATCGATCGGCTCAAACAGCTCTATGGGGCAGAGGCTGCCAATGTCCAGGCCCACTCAGGCGCCCAGGCCAATACGGCGGTCTTTCTCGCCTTTCTGAATCCGGGCGACACCATTATGGGCCTTTCGTTGGCCGAGGGCGGTCATCTCACCCATGGCATGCCGCTTAACCTCTCAGGCAAATGGTTCAAGGTCGTACCGTATGGCCTGAACGACAAAGAGGAGATCGACTACGACCGCATGGAGTCGCTCGCACGGGAGCACAGGCCCAAGCTCCTCATCGCGGGGGCCTCGGCCTATTCTTTAAAAACCGACTGGGCCCGATTCGCCCGCGTGGCCAAAGAAATTGGTGCGGTCTTTATGGTCGATATGGCCCATTACTCGGGCCTCATTGCCGCAGGCGTATACCCCAACCCGGTACCCCATGCAGATATTGTGACTTCCACCACCCATAAGAGTCTGCGGGGGCCGCGGGGCGGCATTATTCTCATGAAGGCGGAGCATGAGAAGGCCATTAACAGCGCGATATTTCCTGGCATCCAGGGTGGCCCACTGATGCATGTGATTGCCGCAAAGGCGGTGGCCTTTGGTGAGGCTCTTCGGCCTGAATTTAAGGCCTATGGCCAGAAGATTATCGATAACGCACAGGCGCTGGCGGCGTCCTTGGTGGCGCGAGGACTGCGTATCGTGTCGGGCCGCACCGAGAGCCATCTCATGCTCGTCGATTTGCGCGCCAAGAAAATTACCGGAAAGGCCGCAGAGGCTGCCCTGGGCCAGGCCCACATCACGGTGAACAAAAACGCCATTCCCAACGACCCCGAGAAGCCCTTTGTCACTAGCGGCATTCGCCTAGGCACACCGGCCTGCACCACGCGTGGCTTTGGCGTCGATGAGATGACCCAGGTCGGACACCTCATTGCCGATGTCTTAGAGGCGCCTGAAGATGCGGCAGTCTTAGGGCGCGTGCGGGAGAAGGTGCAGGCCCTGACCGCTGCCTTTCCGGTATATCGGTAGCCAGTGCGGCCCTTGTTTCCCATGATGGCCCCGTCTCTCATCTTGCGTTACCTGCGGTAATTCATGCGCTGTCCCGCCTGTGGTTCGCTTGACACCCAGGTAACCGACACCCGTATGTCGGAGGACGGCCTTGAGATTCGGCGTCGCCGACGGTGCCTAGCCTGTGATCGGCGATTCAAGACCCTGGAGAAGATCGAACTGTCTCTTCCGATTGTTGTGAAGAAAGACGGTTCGCGCAACGATTTTGATGCCGTCAAACTGCGGGCGAGTATGGCGCTGGCCCTGCGCAAACGGCCCGTTCCTGCCGATGTACTCGAGCAGGCGGTGCGTGGCATTGAGGAGCAACTCTCGGCGGGGGGCGAGCGGGAGGTTACCTCGCAGTTCATCGGGGAGCTTGTGATGAAGGCCCTTAAGCGGCTCGATAAGGTGGCCTATGTTCGGTTTGCCTCGGTCTATCGAAGCTTTGAAGATGTCTCCGAATTTCAGGCGCTTCTTGCCGAGGTTGGTCCCCGCCGTCGCGGGCGATCGTCGGGGCGCACGGGACCATGATCCGGCTCTTGCGGCCGGCAGTGGGCTAGGTCATGTATTCGAGCCCCGATATTGCGTGGATGCGCCAGGCCCTTGCCTTGGCGCGAGAGGGCCTCTATACAACGACGCCCAATCCCAGGGTGGGCTGTCTGATTGTCCGTGAGGGGAAGGTAGTAGGCCAGGGCGCACATCTGCGTGCCGGGGAGCCGCATGCTGAGGTCCATGCCTTGCGGGAGGCGCGCGAGCAGGCACGGGGGGCAACGGCCTTCATCACGTTGGAGCCGTGTAACCATATTGGTCGGACCGGCCCGTGTACGCAGGCCCTGGTGCAGGCGGGGATCGCCTCGGTGGTGGTGGCGATGGAAGACCCTAATCCGCGGGTCAGTGGTCAGGGGCTTGCCCGCCTGCGGGCTGCGGGGGTTGATGTGCGCTGTGGGCTACTGGCAGAGGAGGCACGTTCCCTCAACCTTGGATTTGTCTCGCGCATGACCCGTGGACGACCCTGGGTACGTATCAAACTTGCCAGCTCTCTTGATGGGCGTGTTGCCTTGCCCTCTGGGGAAAGTCAGTGGATTACTGATGCGCAGGCCAGAGACGACGGTCACCATTGGCGGGCCCAGGCCTGCGTGGTGGCGACCGGTATGGGAAGCTTTCTGAAAGACCAGCCGCGACTTACCGTGCGTGGGGTAGACACAACCCGTCCCCCGGCGCGACTCCTGATCGACCCTATGCTCGCGGCAGATCCGGACGCGATTTTTTTTAGCCTACCGCATGCCTGGATCGCTACTTGCCTTGCACCAGAGATGGTAGCCGCGCGCCCCACAGGTCAGCGGCTTCTCGCCAGAGGGGTCGAGTTTTTGCATATCCGGTCGCAGCCACCAACGTCGGTAGTGGATTCGGTGGGCGCTCGTCCCCGGCTGGATCTTGAAGACCTGTTGCGACAACTCGCCCTGCGTGAGGTCAATGAACTCCATCTTGAGGCAGGCCCAGGGCTTGCGGGACAGTTTCTCGCGGCCGGTCTGGCCGATGAATTGCTCCTCTATATCGCGCCAACACTGCTGGGAGAGGGTCTTCCTATGGCCCATGGCCTTGCCGTTTTGCCCACGCCTTCGGAGGCGCCGCGATGGCGGTTGCAGGAGTCGGTTGCGATAGGGGATGGTCTGCGGCTTCGGCTCTTTCGCTGAATCAGTACACTGCCGGGTATGTTCACAGGAATTGTTCAGGCCATGGGCCAGATCACGTCGGTTCAGCCGCAGTCAAGTCTCTCTGCGATGCAGCGTTCGGAATACTCCGATGCGCAGGGGCTTCGGCTTCGGGTCTCCTGGGGCAGCCTCGACCCCTCCGACGTACAGACGGGCGATTCGATCGCTATCAATGGAGCCTGCATGACCGCCTTGCAGCCCGACCCAGAGGGCTTCGAGGTCGATATTTCTCGGGAAAGTCTGAACCGTACCGTAGGCCTAGATCGGCCTGGCCCGGTCAATCTCGAAAAAGCCATGCGGGTCGGTGATCGGCTCGGTGGCCATATGGTCTCGGGCCATGTTGACGCTACGGGCGAGATCCTCTCGATGGATACTGTCGATGAGAGCGTGCACCTGATCGTCCGCCTGCCTGCGACCCTCGCCCCCTTCGTGACAGAGAAGGGTTCGATTGCGTTACATGGCGTGAGCCTGACCGTTAATACGGTTCGCGACGAGGCCCAGGGGCCGGTCATTGCTATTAACCTGATTCCGCACACCTGGTCGCATACGGTCTTGCAGTACCTTCGCCCCGGTGATCGGGTCAATCTCGAAGTCGATCCTATCGCCAGGCAGGTCGCCCGTATCTTGGAATCCTGGCGGGCAATGGGGCAGTTTCCCAGGGAAGGGTGCGCATGAAGCCGAGTCTTGGAGAGGTCTCTGCCGGACTGTCCCCGACCGAGGAACTGATTGCCGAGATTCGTGCGGGTCGGATGGTCGTCCTTGTTGACGACGAAGACCGAGAAAACGAGGGAGACCTGGTGATGGCCGCCGATGCCATCACGCCGGAAGCCATCAATTTTATGGCCCGTTTTGGTCGCGGTCTGATCTGCCTGACCCTTACCGAGTCGCGCTGTCGGCAGCTCAGCCTTCCGCTTATGGTGAACCAGAATCGATCCTCTCATGGCACGGCATTTACGCTCTCGATTGAGGCTGCCCAGGGGGTAACTACGGGAATCAGCGCAGCGGACCGCGCGCGCACCGTGCAGGCGGCAGTAGCCAAAGAGGCGCGGCCTGACGACCTGGTGCAGCCGGGCCACATCTTCCCTCTGATGGCCCAGCCCGGCGGCGTTCTGGCCCGTGCGGGCCATACCGAGGCCGGCTGCGACCTGGCGGCCCTGGCGGGCTGCACTCCTGCCTCGGTGATATGTGAGATTCTCAACGATGACGGGTCTATGGCCCGACTGCCCGATCTGCTGCCTTTCGCCGCGCAGCATGGGCTCAAGGTTGGAACCATTGCCGATCTTATCGCCCATCGCAGTGCCCATGAGAGTCTGGTGGAACAGATCGCCACCCATCCCTTGCATCTGCTTGAGAAACGCTGGCAGCTTCATGCCTTCAAAGACCGCGCAGTGGGTCAGCCGCATATCGCCCTCGTACTGGGTACGCCGCAGCCAGGTGAGGAGACCCTGGTGCGTGTTCATGAGCCTACCAGTCTTTTAGACTGGATTGATCTGCAGAACCCCGCTCCTCCAGTGCGGCACAGCTGGTCGATTGGCGCGGCGGTGCGGGCTATTGCAGCGCGCGGCACGGGGGTGCTGGTGATGCTGAACTGTGCCCCGTCTGCAGAAACATACTTCGCCCAACTGCGTGGCGAGCGTACCTCGGCTGTGCCCCCGTCTCCCGCTTCGAGCCAGGCCCTTCGTACTTATGGCCTCGGGGCGACGATTCTTAAGAATCTTGGTGTCGGTCGCATGTGCCTACTTGCAAAGCCACGCAAGATGCCAAGCATGGCGGGATTTGGCCTTGAGGTAACCGGTTACCAGCCCCTTGATAGGATCTAGACATGCCAGAGCTTCGATTCGAAACCGACCTCAACGGCGCAGAGATGCGCATTGGCCTCGTCGTCTCGCGTTTTAACACCGAGATTACTGAGCCGCTTGAACGCGCATGCCTCGATGCCCTTGAGGAGTCGGGCGTGCGCAGTGAAGATATTGCCGTGGTATCAGTTCCAGGGGCCCTGGAGATTCCCCTGGCCCTGAGTCAGCTCGCCCAGACCGGCCGGTTCGATGCATTGGTCGCGCTCGGCGCCGTCATTCGTGGAGAGACCTACCACTTTGAACTCGTCTGTCAGGAGTCTGCAGCCGGCGTATCCCGCATAAGCCAGGAGTTTCATATCCCCGTGGCCAACGCGATCCTCACGACTGAGACCGATGAGCAGGCCCACACGCGGGCGCCGGTTAAGGGCCGAGAGGCTGCATTGGTGGCAATTGAGATGGCCAACCTCTTGCTAGCCATCGACGAACATCTGGGCGAGAACAGTGAATCGGACTGATCCAAGACGACGCAGTGCCCGTCGTTTGTCGCGTCTTATTGCGGTTCAGGCCCTCTACCAGTGGCTGCTGACCGCCCAAGACCTGGGTGCAGTAGAGGCGTTTTTGCGCGAATCTGAGGATTTCGCTGGTAGCGACCAGGCCTATTTTCAGGACTGTTTTTTGGGGGCTGCGCGCCGGGCTGATGATTTACGGACACTCTTTGCGCCGCAGCTCGACCGGCCACTAGCCCAGATCTCTCCGGTTGAGCATGCTATTTTGCTTCTGGCGGCCTATGAGCTCAGCGCCCACCCCGAGGTACCTTACCGGGTGGTGATTAATGAGGCGGTCGAGCTTGCGAAATCGCTGGGGGGCAATGAGGGACATCGATATATCAACGGTGTACTAGACCGCCTCTGGCCAAGCCTGCGGCCCCACGAACCTGGTCATGGGTGAATTCTCCCTTATCGACGCATTTTTTAAGGACATCTGTCCTCGGGCTGCAGCCCTGAACCACCCGCAGGCCTTTGGCATCGGCGATGATGCGGCGCTGCTCTCACCAGTACCACCAGACCAGCAGTTGGTTGTGACCACCGATACCCTGGTCGAGGGGCGCCACTACTGGCCCGAGGTCGACCCCCAGGCCCTGGGCCATAAGGTGCTTGCAGTCAATCTCTCTGATTTGGCGGCCATGGGGGCCCGGCCCTGGGCCTTTACCCTCTCTGTCTCTTTGCGTGCTCCCCGCGTCGACTGGCTCTCCTCCTTCTCCTCGGGAATGGCCACCCTCGCGCGGCGGGCCGGGATTGCACTAGTGGGCGGCGATACCGTTGGGCTTGGGCCTGATCCAGCTGCGCGGGAATCCTTTACCGTGACGGCGATGGGCCTGGTGCCCCTTGGCCAGGCCCTGCGCCGCGATGGGCTGCAGCCCGGCGATCGCCTCTGGGTCTCTGGCACCCTGGGCGATGGCCAGGCGGCGGTCGCCCAGCGGCTCTCTGCCGAGAAGCTTCTCTGGCCCGAGCCACGGCTGGCCCTTGGAGAGGCACTGCGTGGTCTGGCCCATGCCGCTATTGATATCTCCGACGGCCTATCTAGCGAGCTCGGGCATCTCGTGCGGTTAAGCCGCGCCCGCTGTGAATCCTTGTCCCCAGGCGCGTCCTCTCAGGCCTCGGGGTTCTCAGAGCTTTACCTGGAAGTTAGTCTTGGCGCTTTAGCGGGCTGTCTTGGGCCCCTATTGCGCGAGGCGGTCGGCCAGTCGCGCCTCGATCTGCGAGAGGCCTGCCGTCAGGCGGCCGCAAGTGGTGACGAGTACGAACTCCTGTTTGCGGCGCCGGATGCGGCACGTTCTGAGATCATAGCGCTCGGACAGCGCCTAGAGATTGCAGTTACCGAGATTGGTCGGGTCTGTGCGTCGGCAACGCAGTCCCCCCCTGTGGTCTGGGTAGATGACAGGGGTCAGCCCCTCGAATCGGCCTGGATTCCGTCTGCTGGATTTGACCATTTCCCGCAAGAGACATGACCCAGGAGTCTTTTCTACCCGTAAGCCCCCCGATGATTTTTCTTCGGCATCCGGCACACTTCCTTGCCTTTGGCGCGGGCTCTGGCCTATCGCCCTTCGGTCCGGGAACTGCGGGCACCCTCTGGGCCTGGATGAGTTTTGTCGTCCTGGACTTCCTCTTCAAGCCGTGGCTTATCTGGGCGATTATCCTGGCCGGGATTCCCCTCGGCGCCTGGGCCTGCGGACGCACGGGCCGAGCCCTCGGACAGCCCGACCATTCCGCGATGGTGATCGACGAGATCGTGGCCTTCTGGCTCATTCTGGCCCTCCTGCCTCGGGCCGCGGACCCTGGATCGGTCATGGGGCCTGGGGGCCTTACGTCTCCCCCAGATTTTTTGTGGCTCAGTCTCTGGGCCTTTATCCTCTTTCGGATTTTCGATATTGCAAAGCCACCGCCAATTCGGTGGATTGATCGTCAGTTCAAGTCGGGCTGGGGCGTTATGGCCGATGATCTCGTTGCTGCGGCATTCACACTTCTGACCCTGTCCGTTCTTATTCGGCTGGGTCTGGTCTAG
>JBJOHS010000045.1:0-4360 GCA_046047535.1 Pseudomonadota bacterium | reverse complement strand
CCAAAGGATGGTCCTCTGTGACACAGCCCCTGGCGGAGGCCATTGAATCTCGGCTACGAGAGGAATTACCGGTCGTAACGCTTGATCTCTGGGATGAGTCTGAGGCCCACAAGGGCCATGCGGGTGCCCGTGACGGAGGCGGCCATTTCCACCTGCGCCTGGTTAGCCCTGCCTTTGAAGGCAAGGCGCGGATAGCCCGCCACCGTCTTGTGTATGATGCCCTCCAGGAGTGGATTCCCGCGCGGATCCACGCCCTATCGATAGACGCGCGCAGCCCTTCGGAGTCCGAATGAGTAAATATTTCCTGGCTGGCCTGGCAATCATTGTTGCGACCTCGGCCTCAGCCCAAAACATCGCCGTCGTGAACGGGCGGCCTATCCCCAAAGAACGGGCGGATCTGTTTATTAAGGAACTCGCAAAACAGGGGCAGCAGTCAACCCCAGAGCTCGCTGCGCTTGTCCGGCAGGAGCTTGTCGACCGCGAGATTCTTCTGCAAGAGGCCGAGAGGCGCGGCCTACCGGCCGTAGCAGACTTTAAATTCCAAATTGAAACTGCGCGCACCCAGATTCTGATTCAGGCGCTGGTACAAGATGAACTGGGGCGCAACCCCATCAAGGACGAAGATATTCAGGCGGAATACCAGCGGTTATCCACACAGCTCAATACCGAGTATCGCGCCCGACATATTCTGGTTGAGACTGAGGCTATGGCCAAGGATATTCTTGCACGCCTGAACAAAGGCGAAAAGTTTGAGGCGCTTGCGAACTCGCTCTCGAAAGACCCAGGGTCCGCCGCCAATGGCGGAGATCTCGACTGGGCCTCTGCAGACACCTTTGTAGGTCCCTTTTCAGAGGCCATGGTTAAGCTCGAAAAGGGTAAGACCACCACGTCTCCGATACAGACGCAGTTCGGATGGCATGTGATTCGCCTCGACGATATCCGTAAATCTGAGCCTCCCTCCCTTGCCGAGGTGCGCGACCAGATCGCAGACGCCCTTCAGCGCAAAAGACTCAGCGAGTTTCAGCAGACGCTCAAAGGCCGCGCAAAGATTCAGTAGCCGCTACTCCCACTCAATCGTGGCGGGCGGCTTGCTTGAAATATCGTAGACCACCCGATTAATACCCCGCACCTCGTTAATGATGCGGCTTGAGGCTTCTGACAGAAGCCGATGGGGAAGCCCTGCCCAATCAGCGGTCATGAAGTCGCTGGTCACTACGGCCCGCAGGGCCACCACATACTCGTAGGTGCGGCCATCGCCCATGACGCCCACCGACCGTACGGGCAAAAATACCGCGAAGGCCTGGCTGGTGAGGTCGTACCAAGACGTGCCAATTGCATCAGCAGTACACAGGCCAGCGGCCCGGTCTTCGGGTGTCGCCACGGTTTTACGCAGCGTCTGAATAAAGATGTCATCGGCACGCTGCAATAACGACACAAACTCGGGCTTAACTTCTCCAAGAATACGCACCCCGAGGCCTGGACCAGGAAACGGATGCCGATAGACCATCTCTCGGGGCAGGCCCAGGGCGACCCCAAGCTCACGGACCTCATCTTTAAAAAGGTCACGCAGGGGCTCAAGAAGCTTGAGACCGAGCTGCTCCGGTAACCCGCCGACATTATGGTGGCTCTTAATCGTGACCGCCTTCTTGCTCTTCGCCCCCCCGCTCTCGATGACATCGGGGTAAATCGTGCCCTGAGCAAGAAAGGTTGCGCCCTTATGGCCAGTACCTGAGGCCTTGAGCTTTGCGGCCTCTTCCTTAAACACATCCACGAAGAGTCCACCAATGATCTTGCGCTTCTGCTCGGGTTCTTCAACACCGGCAAGTCGACCAAGAAAGCGTGCACCGGCATCGACCCGTATCACCCTAGCCTGCAGGCGCCCCTGAAACATCTCCATCACCATATCAGCCTCATTGAGGCGCAGTAGCCCATGGTCGACAAAGACGCAGGTTAGCTGGTCTCCAATCGCACGATGAATCAGGGCGGCTGCCACCGAAGAATCGACACCGCCAGAGAGCCCCAGAATGACCTCTTCTTGACCCACCTGGGCCCGAATACGCGCCACGGCCTCAGCCACATGGTCTTTCATGACCCAGTCAGCCCGCGCCCCGCATATACCCAAAACAAAACGCTCGAGAATCGCCCGGCCCTGCACGGTATGCGTAACCTCTGGGTGAAACTGCACCCCATAAAAATGGCGAGACTCATCAGCAATACCCGCAATCGGACAGCTCTCGGTAGAGGCCATGAGCTTGAAGCCGGAGGGCAGCTCGGTGACCTTATCCCCATGGCTCATCCAGACCTTGAGCATGCCGTGGCCCTCGGCGGTCGTGAAGTCGGCAATATCTTTGAGCAGCGCGGTATGACCACGGGCCCGCACCTCGGCATAGCCAAACTCACGGGTATGCCCGCCCTCGACAGTGCCCCCGAGCTGCTGGGCCATCGTCTGCATTCCATAGCAGATACCCAAGACTGGAAGGCCGAGCCGAAATACATGGTCGGGTGCCATATCGGTGGACTCTTCGTAGACGCTCGCGTGGCTACCAGAAAGAATCACACCCTTTAGACGGCCATCTGATGCAAAGTCCGCGATCCAGTCATTAGAAACATCGCAGGGGTGTACCTCGCAATAGACATGGGCTTCACGCACCCGCCGGGCAATGAGCTGGGTAACCTGGGAGCCAAAGTCGAGAATAAGGATCTTGTCGTGATTCACTGTACAAAACATTTAAAGAGGGCCGCGCCTTGCATGATTGGCATTAGGCGCGCGCAGACTAGTCGGCCCGATAGTTAGGCGCTTCTTTGGTGATCTGCACATCGTGCACATGCGACTCACGAATGCCAGCGTTGGTAATCTCTACAAACTGGGCCTTGTTATGAAGTTCGCTGATGCTGGCGCATCCGCAATACCCCATGCTCGCGCGCACCCCTCCTGCAAGTTGATAGAGGATAGCCCGTACACTTCCCTTATACGGCACACGGCCCTCGATGCCCTCCGGAACCAGCTTCTCAGCGCTCGGGCTATCACCCTCCTGAAAATAGCGGTCTGCTGACCCAGCCTGCATCGCACCAAGGGAACCCATTCCTCGGTAGGCCTTATACGACCGACCCTGAAAGAGCACCACCTCGCCGGGCGCCTCTTCGGTACCCGCCAACATGCCTCCCATCATGACCGTGCTGGCGCCGGCAGCAAGCGCCTTGGCAATGTCTCCTGAAAATCGAATGCCTCCATCGGCGATTACCGGCACACCCGTGCCTTCCAGCGCGCGCGAGACCGTGTCAATCGCGGTGATCTGTGGCACCCCAACACCCGCAACAATACGCGTGGTGCAAATCGAGCCTGGGCCAATCCCCACCTTCACGGCGTCAGCCCCATGGTCAGCCAGTGCCCTAGCCGCATCTCCCGTCGCGATATTCCCCCCTACCACCTCAACCTGGGGGAATTGCCGCTTAACCCACGCCACACGGGCAAGTACACCCTGCGAGTGGCCGTGGGCCGTATCGACCACAATGACGTCAACACCCGCATCCACCAGACTGGCGACCCGCTCCTCCGTGCCCTCGCCCACACCGACTGCGGCGCCCACACAGAGTTTTCCCAGGTCGTCGCGCGCGGCCTGCGGATGCTCAATACCCTTCAAAATATCTTTAACCGTGATGAGTCCCCGTAGCTCGAAAGCCTCGTTTACCACCAACACCCGCTCAATGCGATGGGCATGCATCAGTCTCTTGGCCTCTTCGACCGATGCACCCTCTGAGACGGTGACCAGCCGATCTCGCGGGGTCATGATGCTGCGTACGGGCTCCTCGAGGCGAGTCTCAAACCGGAGGTCACGGTTGGTCACGATACCCACAACCACACCCTGCTCTACCACGGGAAGCCCGGAGATGCGTCTTTCCGCAGTAAGCGCCAATACCTGGCGGACGGTCATTGTCGGTGCGATGGTGATTGGATCTTTAACTACACCTGCCTCAAACCGCTTGACCTTGGCCACCTCCGCTGCCTGCTGGGCCGGTGTCATGTTTTTGTGAATGATGCCAATGCCGCCCTCCTCGGCGAGGGCTATGGCCAGACGCGCCTCAGTAACAGTGTCCATCGCTGCCGAGACAATTGGCAGGTTTAACCGCAGCCCTCGGGTGAACTGCGAGGCAAGACTTGTGTCTTTGGGCAGAACTTCAGAATAGGCCGGGACGAGAAGAACATCGTCGAATGTGAGGGCTTTTATCAGGTCGCGCATCTACGCATTTTACCGGCTTCGGGTCCACCGGTCGAACCGACCCTGCTCAGCATTGGCCCGACGCGCGCCCTCCACCCGCAGGCGCCTTGCCTCTTTGGGATCGGCCTTCAATGCCGAAAGCA
>JBJOHS010000044.1:0-6433 GCA_046047535.1 Pseudomonadota bacterium | reverse complement strand
ATGCCTGGCGAGAATGGGGATCCCCATCCAGATATGGCTCTGGCTGGCGGGATGGGCAATATCGATGCGGCTGCTGTCTGTGGGAATGCGTACTGCGGGGAGCACGCTGGGCATTGTGGCGGTGGGACCCGCGGCGGTTGGCCCAGGCCCGGCCCCAGGCCCGGCCCCAGGCCCCCGCCCCGGCCCCTGCGATGGGTTGGCCGCAGACCCCTGTGCTAACGGCGCGAGCACCGCCTCTGCCATCTGCTGGGCCTCAGTCTGGGTGAGGTTACCGACGATCACGATGGTTACCCGCTCGGGCCGCCAGAATTGCCTATGAAAGTCACTGAGGTCTTGGGCGGAAATCGTCGCCAGCGACTCGATGGTTTCATTCCTTCCATAGGGGTGTCCGGGGTACATCGCCTGCCAGAGGGCACGCGTGGCGAGGGTCTGGGGCCTGCTTAGGGCATCGCGTAGTCCCGCGGTCGTCCGGCCCAACTCACGCTTAAGGGTATCTTCTTCGAATGCGGGATCTGCTAAGACCCGCCCCACCCATGCCGTGGCCGTGCTTCGTACCTTGGGGTCAGAGAGAAAGCGAAACCGCAGGCTTGTTCGGTCCTGCCCGGCACTGGCCGAGCGGTCGAGGGCGAGATCGGCCCAGACTTCCCCGAGCCCCGTCTCATCGACTGCAGGACGTCCGGCCTGGGCCCGCAGCCCACGAAAGGCCATTGTGGCGGTTATGCTCGCAAGGCCCTCTTTGCCGATTGGGTCCCAACGCGTTCCTGCATCAATCTCAATGGCCAGATCAACAATCGGAATTTCGGTGGCCTGTAGAAATAAGAGCCGGGCACCCTGGGCCGTTGCTGTCTGGACGATCTTCGGCGTATCTCCCGCATGGGCTGAGGGTGGTGCACAAAGACCAACAAGGGTCGCGCAGGCCATGGCTGCAGCGATGCGATACGGGCGTGTAAGAGGGCTAAAAAATAAAAAAGGTCTGGTCATAAGACGCATGATGGGGCTTTTGAGAAGAGAGAAAGGGCGATACGAGCGCTATTGACGGAGGCGCCTTACTAGTGCCGAATGACCGAAGGGCCAAACCCTTGGCGGGGCCGCGGCACTGCATCGGGGCTCAGGGGCTCAAGTTCAATCACGGTCTGGGCCTCAGGTACAAAGACTGATGTCGCTACGCGTCGCAGATCCTCATTGGTGATGGTGTCAAGAACAGAGAGCCAGTCCGCTACATCCTGGGTGGGGCGGCCCGCCATGACGAGTCGGCCCGCCTGCATCGCGCGCGCGAAAATCGAGTCTTGCTGGTAGACCTGAGAAGCCTTTGCCTGAAGGCGCAGCCGGGCAATCTCCTTTTCAGAGACACCGGCTCGGGCAATTTGCGCAAGCACCTTAACAATTTCTTCTTGGAGTTGTGCAGGAGTCACCCCTGGGCTGGGTGTCGCCTGAATCGTAAAGAGCCCCGGCCCGCGGCCAATGCCATCGGCTCCAGCATTAACTGAGACCGCACGCTTTCTGCTTCGCACAAGGTCGACCACGAGCAGTCCGGTATCTGAATCATCAAGCAGGGTGGCCAACATCGAGAGCGCCACCACTTCTCTGGCCTTGCTGTTGTCTGGACGCATAGGCCCATCAGAGGCGCCGAGCGTCGGGGCTCGCCAGGCGAGAATAATAAAAGGGTTTTCTGCTGGTGCGCGCACTTTTGCCATTCGCAGCCCCTTCTGCGATGGCTCGGTCTGTGGCCGTTGATCGACTCTGGGCTTTGGGCTCCAGCCGCCATAGATCTTCTCGGCATGGGCATAGACCGCCTCCGGGTCAACATCACCAGCGACCACCAGGGTGGCGTAGTTGGGCCCATACCAGGTTCGGTACCAGTCTCGGGCATCGTTCGCTGTCAGGCTCTGCAGGTCACTCATCCAGCCAATAATGGGGTTACGAACCGGGTGGGCCTGGAAGGCTGTGGCCATGAGGGCCTCATAGGCAAGACCTACAGGGCTGTCTTCGGTGCGTAGCCGGCGCTCTTCCATGACGACCTGAATTTCTTTTTTGAACTCTGCATCGTCAAACCGCAAGCGCTGCATCCGATTCGCCTCAAGCGACATGACTTCAAAGAGCGCATCGCGATGCACTTGTTGGAAGTAGCCCGTGTATTCGCGTGCAGTGAATGCATTCTCGCGCCCCCCGAGTGCTGAGACCCGCTTGCTAAATTCCCCAGCCTTTAGGGTGTCGGTGCCCTTAAACATCATGTGCTCAAGCACGTGGGCTAGGCCCGTGCGGCCCGTGGTCTCGTCAATAGACCCCGCGCGAATGTAGACCATGTGAAGCGCAGTGGGCGCCCGCCGGTCTTCAAAGACCAAGACCCGCAGGCCGTTAGGAAGGCTGCGGTCTAGGCTTGGGGTCCCTGCGGAGGGCTGCGCGAATACAGGCGGCAGCGCAAGGCCCAGGGTTAGGCAGAGGGCTATAACTAGCCCGGTAAGCGTGCGGATGGGGCGATAGAGTCTGAGTGGCATGGGGTAGAAACGCGGGAGGGTCATAAGGTAAGGATCTACAATCACTGGCATGTATGTGTATTTCGGCCTAAAGGGCCTCGTCTGTCTCTCTATTGTGTCCGATTGGGTGTCTGGGTATCAGACCCAGTCTATGGACTGTCTCGCCTAGGCGGAGGTTTCATGAAAATCCCTGGGCTAGAACGGTTAAAGGCAGGCCTCTCAAAGACGCGTGACCAGATCGGCCGGCTGCTCGGCCGCCCGAGCCTCAGCGACGACTGGATGGAGTCGCTTGAGTCTGCCCTCATCGCGGCAGACGTAGGTGCCCGCACAAGCGCTGCCCTGGTTGCGGCGCTCAAAGCCGATATCCGGTCAGACCCGATCGACATGGAGGGCGATCCGCAGGCCCCGCGCACTCGTCTTGTCCGTCTCGTACAAAAGAATCTGGCGGCGCTTGTGCCTGCCCAGACGGTCATGGAGACGCTCAGCCAGGGCACCGAAGCCGCGGCGCCACGGGTGATTATGTTGGTGGGCGTCAATGGGGCAGGCAAGACCACCTCGATTGGCAAGCTCACCCATTTCTTTCAGGCCCAGGGACAACGGGTCTTACTTGGCGCCGCGGATACCTTTCGGGCCGCGGCTCAGGCACAGCTCATGACATGGGGGCAGCGCAATGGCGTGGAGGTGATCGCCCAGGCCAATGCCGACCCCGCTGCGATTGCGTTTGATGCTGTCAAGGCAGGTCAGGCCCGCGGCATGCAGGTGGTCTTAGTGGACACCGCAGGCCGTCTGCCAACCCAACTGCATCTCATGGAAGAACTCAAGAAGGTCAAACGCGTAACGGCCAAGGCCATGGAGGGGGCCCCGCATGAGGTCTGGCTTGTGATCGATGGCGGCACGGGCCAGAACGCGCTGGCACAGGTGCGTGCCTTTGATGAGGCCTTAGGCCTTACGGGGCTGATCGTGACCAAACTCGATGGCACAGCCAAGGGCGGCGTGCTGCTTGCACTTGCTGCTGAGCGGCCGATTCCGGTAGTCTTTCTGGGCGTGGGCGAGGGCCTAGAAGACTTACAGCCCTTTGACGCGCAGGCCTTTGCCGAGGCGCTGCTCTAGCCTCTCGCCTAGCCCACCACGCAGTCGACGAAGTACTCCATCTTCCCGTTGACCTCCTGTTGCACGAGGCCGTGGATATCGGCATCAAACCCCGGAAACTTGGCATTGAATTCGCGGGCGAATTGCAGGTAGCGGACGATCGTCTTGTTAAACCGTTCACCAGGAATTAATAACGGAATGCCCGGAGGGTAGGGCGTAAGCAGACTCGTGGTGATTCGACCTTCGAGGGCATCGATAGGTACCCGTTCGGTCTGGCGATGGGCCACGGCCGAGAAGGCCTTGGCCGGCTTGAGCGCGGGCTCGATGTTTGAGACATACATTTCGGTGGTCAACCGGGCGATATCGTTTTGTTTGTAGGCTTCATGCAGCCTCTGGCAGAGGTCTTTGAGACCCACGCGTTCGTACTGGCTGTGCTTGGCACAAAATTCCGGAATGACCCGCCACATGGGTTGGTTCTTATCGTAGTCGTCTTTAAATTGCTGCAGGGCGGTGAGCAGCGTATTCCAGCGGCCTTTGGTAATACCAATCGTGAACATAATGAAAAACGAGTAGAGGCCTGTCTTCTCTACGATCACGCCATGTTCCGCCAGATACTTCGTAACGACGGATGCCGGAATACCCTGGGCGTCGAATTCACCTTTGATGTTTAAGCCCGGTGTCACGATGGTCGACTTAATCGGGTCGAGCATGTTGAAGCCCTCCACCAGGTTCTCAAAGCCGTGCCAGTCGTCCTGCGGCTTGAGCATCCACTGCTCGCGCTGGGCCATGCCATCAGAATCGGCCTGAACTTCCTCTGGCCCCCAGACCTTAAACCACCAGTCGTTCGGGCCAAATTCTTCTTCCACCTTGCGCATGGCGCGGCGAAAATCCAGCGCCTCGACGATGCTTTCTTCGACCAGCGCGGTGCCTCCGGGCGGTTCCATCATGGCGGCGGCCACATCGAGCGAGGCAATAATGGCGTACTGCGGGCTCGTACTCGTATGCATCAGGTAGGCCTCATTAAAGAGGTCACGATCCAGCGTGCGCGTTTCTGATTCCTGCACCAGAATCTGCGATGCCTGGGAGAGACCCGCAAGCAGCTTGTGCGTCGACTGGGTGGAGAAGATCATCGGGCCGTGGGGCCGGGGCCGGTCTTTGCCGATGGCATGCATGTCTTTATAGAAGTCGTGAAAGGCGGCATGCGGCAGCCAGGCTTCATCGAAGTGCAGGGTGTCTATGGTGTCGCCCAAGACTTCTTTGATCATCTCCACGTTGTAGAGCACGCCGTCGTAGGTGCTCTGGGTAATCGTAAGAATGCGCGGCTTGGCCTTGCCCTCGCGCTCGGCCCGCTCCCAGTTCTCGCGGGCAAAGGGGTTGGCCTTAATCTTGGCAAGGATCGTCTCTGGCTTAAATTCGCTTAAGGGAATCGGCCCGATGATGCCTAGGTGGTTGCGTGTGGGCATCAAGAAGACCGGTATCGCGCCGGTCATGGTGATGGCATGCAGCACGCTCTTGTGGCAGTTGCGGTCTACCACGACGATATCGCCTGGGGCGACCGAGGCATGCCAGACCACCTTGTTGCTCGTGCTCGTGCCGTTGGTGACAAAAAAGCAGTGGTCGGCGTTACAGATGCGCGCGGCGTTTTTTTCCGACTCAGCCACAGGCCCCGTGTGGTCGAGTAGCTGGCCGAGTTCGTCCACCGCATTACAGACATCGGCACGTAGCATGTTCTCGCCGAAAAACTGGTGAAACATCTGGCCCACGGGGCTTTTGAGAAAGGCCACGCCACCGGAGTGCCCTGGGCAGTGCCAGGAATACGAGCCATCTTGGGCATAGTGCAGCAGGGCCCGAAAGAAGGGGGGCGCGAGGGAGTCAAGGTAAGACTTCGCTTCGCGAATAATGTGTCGGGCAACAAACTCGGGCGTGTCTTCAAACATATGAATAAAGCCGTGGAGTTCGCGCAGTACATCGTTGGGAATATGGCGTGAGGTGCGGGTCTCGCCATAGATATAAATAGGAATCTCGGCATTGCGAAACCGAATTTCACTCACAAAGGCGCGTAGGCTGCGCAGGGCATGGGCGACTTCTTCTTTGCTGCCGCCGCCAAATTCTTCATCGTCAATCGACAAAATAAAGGCCGAGGCCCGTGACTGCTGCTGGGCAAACTGGGAGAGGTCTCCATAGCTTGTCACGCCCAGCACCTCCATGCCTTCTTTTTCCAGGGCGTCGGCCAGGGCCCGAATCCCCAGGCCAGAGGTGTTCTCCGACCGGAAGTCTTCGTCAATGATGACAATAGGAAAACGAAACTTCATGCCTGGGGGCCTTTCATGGTGGCAGACGGCGGAGGCAGGAGGCCTCTGGGTCTTGGGGGGCAGACGCGCGCGACCAATGGTACGAGGAAAACCTTGCCGGGTGTGTACCCATTGACTATTAGCACTCTTGGGTGGTGAGTGCTAAAATTGCGCTCAAGGAGGATTTCGATCCATGACTGCTTTTTCCACGTCTACTGCATTGACCCTGCCCCAGCTCTCGCCGGTTGCGAACCTGGACGGCTACATGCGCGCCGTGCAGCAGTTTCCGTTGCTGTCCGCCGAACAGGAACAAGACCTCGCCTTGCGGTTGCGGACCCTGGGTGATCTAGAGGCAGCCCGCACCCTGGTCTTGTCACACCTGCGCCTCGTGGTGGCCGTTTCACGCCAGTACCTGGGCTATGGGCTTCCCCAGGCCGACCTTATTCAGGAAGGTAATGTGGGCCTCATGAAGGCCGTGAAGCGGTTTGATCCCACCCAGGGGGTGCGGCTCGTCTCCTATGCCCTGCACTGGATTAAGGCTGAGATCCACGAATACATTCTGCGCAATTGGCAGATGGT
>JBJOHS010000043.1:0-9194 GCA_046047535.1 Pseudomonadota bacterium | reverse complement strand
GACCGACCGGGCCGAAAGAGACCTGTAATCTGCCGCTCGCATCGTGCCACTTCAGCGGACAGTCATCAGGCTTCACGGGCCGCGCGGCAGAAGCAAAGGGTACAAATACGAGCGGGTATTCCAGGCCCTTCGATTTATGGATCGTGACGACGCGAATGCGCTGCTCATCGCTCTCCAGCCGCCGACGCCTGCCCTCATCGGTCTGCTCGGGGCTTTCGCACTGCTCTGCAAAAAAGCGAACGAGCGCGTCGGGGCCATCGAGCCGCGTGCTTGCCTGCTGCAACAACTCAGCCAAGTGCAAAAGGTCGGTCAAAATCCGCTCGCCGGTCTGACCCTGCCCATCAATCGGAAGACGCAGAAGCCTCTGCGTTACCCCATAGTCGAGAAGAAACTGCCGCAGCATGGGTAAGACGCCGCGTTTCCACCAGATTTGGCGATAGGCCTTGAATCGCTCGAGGGTGGACTCCCACGACAACTCGTCTTCGGTGAGTGCCTGCAGCTGGTCGTAACGCAGTCCCACCAAATCTGTTGCTAGGGCGGCACGCACTAGGCGTTCTTGCTCCGGATGGGCACAGGCCAATAGCCAGCGATAGACCGTCCTGGCCTGCGGTGTGGCATAGACGGTTTCTTTGTCCGACAGATAGACAGACCGTAGCCCCTGCTGCGCCAGAGCGCGCCGCACAAGGCTTGCCTGTATGCCATTGTCGACAAGCACCGCAATATCAGCCGGCTGCAGCACCTGCCAGCGACCGGTCTCACAATGACGAAAGCCAGTGCGCAGGGTCTTGGCCTGAGCGAGCCAGCGGGCGATCGTCTGGGCAGACTGCGCAGCCATGGCCCCGAGATAACTGTCTTTAGAAGTCGTTGCACCGTCGTGATAGACCACCCACTGCATCGGATGGGCAGGCTCAGCGTCCCGCACAAACGCGTAATCTCTTCCGCGCGCAGAGACAGCGAAAAAAGGCACTGGATTCTGTTCTTCTCTTCGGAATAAGAAGGCCCCGTTGCTGCCCGGACGATGTTCCGCCCGCGCGAAGAGGCCATTGACAGCCGAGACCATGGCCTCGGTCGCGCGGAAATTTGACCCGAGGGTATGTATCCGGTCGGCGACATCGGCCCGCGCCTGCAGGTAGGTGTAGATATCGGCCTGACGAAACGAATAAATGGCCTGCTTCGGATCTCCGATGAAGACAAGCGCCGTGTCCTCGCGGTTGTCCGCCACGCCGTAGATCCGATCAAAGATCGCGTACTGCATCGGGTCTGTGTCCTGAAACTCATCGATCAGCGCGACCGGAAATTTCTGCCGAATCGACCCTGCAAGAGACGCAGACCCATCAGCCGCAAGTGCGTCGGCAAGGTCACGCAGCATGTCATCGAAATACATTTCGCTGCGTTGTCGACGGCCCAAACGGACAGACTCGGAGATCCACCCGAGGGCGTGCACTAAGAGCGGGGTGCGCGAAAAAGACGCCCCCTCGATTGCCGCCCGTAGCAGCGGGGTCTGCGCCAAGGCCGGGTGTGAGGGAGGCTGGCCATCACGCCAGACCTCCGCCAGCCCCTGAATCGTGAGCCTCTCCCACCCCTTGCCAAGGGAGAGGGTCGTCGCCACAGAGTCTGCCGCCCAGGCAGCAATCGCATCCAGCCAGGCCCCGTACCAGCGCTCCGCAAGACGTTGGGTATCGAAGGCGCGGGCCTGTCGGGCCTGCGCCAACAGAGCACGCAACTCTGGAACCCAGGCAGCCCACTGGGCTTTCAGGGGAGCAAGTCGTGCCTGCACTGCCGCATCGTGGGCCTGAAGCAGACGCGCTGGCGTGTCCTGGGGCTGCACCCAGTCTGCATAGGGAAGGAGGGGCGCAATAATCCGATCGAGGGCATACGGATCTACCCAGAAGGCCGACACCCGCGCCATATCCTCTTGCGACAGGGGATCGTAGAAACGCCGCCAGTAATCGCGCACAGCATCGCGCCGTTGGGCGGTAAGGTCGGTGGTCAGGGCCTGTTGAAAAAGTGTGCGGCTCTCAAAGGCATGCTCCTGCAGCATGCGGTAGCACCAGCTGTGAATGGTCAGAATGGCTGAGGTGTCCATAGACTCAGCAGCCCGTTCAAGCCGCTGCGCACACAGGGGCCAGTCGATCGGCTGGTAGGCCTCGCGCAATTTCAGAAGCGCCGTATCCTGCAGCGCCGTATCCTGCAGCGCCGACTCCCTGCCAGAGGACTGCTCGGAAAATACCTTTGCCGCTTCCACCAGTATTTTTCTTATGCGGCTACGCAACTCTTCGGTGGCGGCCTCGGTAAAGGTCACGACCAGAATCTGCTCTGGCGTTAGGCCCATGCCGGCGGAGCCGACACCTGCCACGCCATGGCCCAGAATGAGCCGCAGATAGAGAAAGGCAATGGTGTAGGTCTTACCTGTGCCAGCGCTGGCCTCAATCAGCCGGCTTCCCGACAACGGAAAGTGCAAAAGATCGAGTGGCTGCGGCGTTGTCATACTCGGCTGCGCTGGCGTGAGGTACGCCCCTTACCCTGTCCCAACCCAGAGCCAGGACCCTCGCCCACGGTATTGCCAAGGCAGGCAAGTAGTGGCGCATAGAGCACCTCCGACCAGACGCAGAAGGCTCCATCGGCCAGCAGCGCCTCAAGGCTGGGGTAGGCCCGGGCCAAATAAGGGCTGTAGCCCACCTCGCCCGGGTTCGGGGTGTTACCAAAAGCGCTTCCTTCATAGGTCTGCTGGAGTCTGCGTCGCTCAGACGCCGTGGGCGCTGCAGAGCCCGGGCTCGCCGCATCCGAGGCGGCGGTCTGTAACCAGGCCAAGGCGGTTCGCACGGCAACGGGCAGGGGGCGCGACTGGCCCTCTCGGTAGGCCTCTACCAGTGCTCTTAGCGTCTGCTGCGCCTGCAGGGCGTCGATCGGCGATAAGGTGACATCACCGCCCTGTCCCACCACCTGGGTCGTGGCCTCGAACCCCTGCGCCTGAAGGAGCAGATGCTCTACCCAGACCTGTAGAAGCGATTCGGGGCGCGGTTTTTTTTCCTTCATCACTGAACGACTGGTGAGTAAGAGGCGACGCCACTCGCCTTGCGCCCCATACAGCCCGCCAATCTGTGTCTCTATGCGCACCAGACCCTGCGGGCAGTCTGGGCAGGAAATCACGAGGCTGGCTGCCAGATCTTCGGCTGGCGGGCCACCCGCCTGCAAGGCAATCTCCCATCGCCCAAAGAGATCGTCAAGTCGTGTACGCGCGGTGGCCACCCATGCCGCCCCCAGCCCCCCCACCGGAAGGTCGCCAGACTGGCGCAGGTGATCAAGCGCTGCATCAACCGCCTCAGAATCTGGCGCTCCACAGGATCGCGCCCAGAGACGGGCCGCGATGACCGTGTCGAGAAGTCGATAATCAGATAGACCCGCCACGCGAAATGGCTCTTCATCGTCGGGGGACTCTTCGGTATCGAAAAAGACCCGAAGGCGGTCTTTGAAGAAACTCGCCACCGGGTCTCGCAAAAACCGTCCGAGGGCTGCACTATCAAGGGTTGGTATCTCCGCTGCAGGCAAGCGGGCCAAGGCCTTGCCCGCCCCGGGTGGCGCACAAGGCGCTGCTGCGGCCTGCCAGTCGGTGGCATAGCTAAATAATACAGACGGACAAGACCCCCCCTCAGGCGAGGCGAAGTAAGCAGGATGAAAAGGCTGCAGGCGATGTACGACGGTTAAGGCCTGCGATACCGACCTTAGCGGCATGCCTGCGCCTGAGGCCCCGCCTTCCGTGTCTGCCCCGCCTTCCCCGTTTGTACCGGCACCTGGAAGGGACCAGACCGCATCAAGATAGTCTCGTAGCTGGCTCACCAAGACCGAGCACGGACGCTCCGTGTTGTCGATTGCACTCTGCCCCACCCAGCTAAGATGCAGCCGATCACGGGCCGAGAGCAGGGCCTCAAGAAAGAGATACCGGTCATCGTCGCGCCGCGACCGGTCACCAGGCCGCAGATCAAGGCCCATAAGATCAAAATCGGGGCGCGGTCGGCTTCGCGGAAAGTCTCCATCGTTTAGGCCCAGCAGACAGACCATGCGAAAAGGAACGGCCCGCATCGGCATGAGGGTCGCAAAGGTGACCCGCCCGGCAAAAAACCGTTGCCCGAATTGCTGCTTCTCGATCTGTTCTGTCCAGTGCACACGGACCACAGACAGCGGTAGCGGTCCATCGAAGACCGCCTGGTCACACGCCTCTTGCCAGGTGGCCAAGGCCGCCTGCGCCTGTGCGATAAAGGCTTTGTCCTCTGGACTCTCGGCCAAGAAAAAGCTCCGCAGAAGCCAGTCCAGACGATGCGACCAGGCCCGCGGTGCGGCCGATTCGGAAAACTCTCGTAGGCAACGCGTCAGCGCGGAGACGAGCATCGATAGCGACCCCACACAGGCAGCATCGAGACCAGAGACTTCAGAAAAAGGCGTTACACCGCGCCAAAGACGCGACGGCGCATAGGCATCAGAGTCGCCCATCGCATAGCCCAGCAGCATGCGATGCAGGCCAAAGACCCAGGTGTTCTGTGTGACCGCATGTCCGCCAAAGGCCGCCCGATGCGCGCCATCGAGCCCCCAACGAATATTGGCCTGGTGGATCCATCGGATCAGCAGGGGCAGTTGTTCTTCTTTCAGACCAATACGCTGCCGAATCGCGGGCACACCCAGTAAGTCGCTCACCGCGGTGGCGGTTACGCGTGACTCGGTAATGCCCAGAAGAAAATCGAGAGCGGCTGCAATTGGCAGCTGCTGACGCAATGAGCGATCGGTCATGGAGAAGGGAATCGCACGCGGGTCATCCTGCGCAGGCAGTCCGAAGACCGCCTCGATGGTTGGCGCATAGGCATTGATATCTGGAACCATGACCACCACATCGCGGGGCTGCAACGATGGGTCGGCATCGAAGGCAGCGAGGAGCTGATCATGCAGCACCTCAACCTCCCGCTGCGGACTGTGGCAACGGTGGAATGTCAGCGACCGGTCCTGCACCGGATTGCACGGGCGCCCTAGGTCACGCGCCTCAGCCAAGGACCGTGAAAGCCGAATGTCATCTTGCAGTTGCGCCAGAAGCGTGCCCGTCCCCGCGCTCTGGAAGAGATCGATCCTCTGCAGGGGTTGTACATAAGAAGCTTCAGGAACCGCGTGTTCTAGCGCATGGAGAAGCCCGAGATAATCTCTACCTTGTTTGCCCAAGGTAGCCAGCAGAGGATGGGCGGCCTCAGACCAGTCATGCGCACTCGGATTGATGACACAGAGAAATACCTGACTCACCTGGCCCAAGGCGCGCAGCACCTCTAGGGACTGACGCGGCAGAGACGAGACCCCGAATACAAAGACTCGCGACGGCAGCCCTATCGGCCGCTGACGTGCATGGGCGATGGCCTTTAGAAAGGAACTATGGACAGCGGCCCGACTCGCCTGAGCCTGCGGCCCGACGTCTTCCAAGAGCGCGCGCCAGAGCGTAGCCTGCCATCGCTGTGTGGGCGGCAAGGCGCGACGGCCCTCATAGCCGTGAATGAGTACGTCTTCCCCCAAGGCCCAGGCATTGAGCCAGTCGGCCCGATAGACCTGGTACTGATCGAAGAGGTCGGCGATCTGGTCAGCGAGTTGGTAGCGGCGACTGGCATCGTCGCTATCCCCCAGAAATCGGCTTAAGGGCGCATAGTCCGGGTGAGACGGAAGTGCTGTAAGAATCCGCATCAGCCGCCAGACCAGGCGATCCTTATCAAACGGGGAGACATCGGGCACCGATTCAGGGCCAAGCACGGCACGGTAGGCCTGCCAGACAAACCGCGATGGCAAAGAAAGATCAAGACAGGCCGCAATACCGAGTCCACCCTGGCCATCTGGGGCGGGATCTGCCGCCAGCGCGAGCTTGAGCCACTGGGCCACCCCGTTGCTCTGCACGAGAATGGTCTCCTCGGCAAGCCCCGAAAGCGGGTGGCGGCGAATCCACGAGACCAGAAAATCGCGTAAGACCTCCGCCTGATTGCTATGGATCATGACGAGCCCCCGGTCGGGGCCCAGGTCACGGTCTTGGGGCATCAGAAGAGGCTCGCGGAAGAATGTGGCTTAGTCAGACTGACCCTTTGATACCGAGGCAGGGGGCGAATCGGCTGCAGACGATGTGTCAGGCGGCAGATCGAGGTCGAGCTCTAACATGGCACGGCTGGCAATTGCCTCGGGCAGGGCCGATTTTGTGGAGACACCGAGGGTCTCAAAATGCTTGGCCTGGCTAATTAAATTGCCCCGACCCAGGTAGAGCTGCCCAAGGGCCTTGTCATAGCTTGCCTTCACCGTATCAATCTGGCGCCCAAGCGTCTCCATGGATTCTAAAAACGTAACGAGCTTGCGATAAATCTTGGCCGCGCGGTCGATCAGGTCTGCCGTATTGTTGTTCTGCTCTTCAAAGCGCCAGAGCTGCCGCACAATATTGAGGCTTGTGAGAAGCGTGGTGGGTGTGGCCACCAAGACATTCTGCTCAATAGCATTCTGAAAGAGAGACTCATCGGCCTTCAGGGCCTCTACAAAAGCGGATTCCACAGGCACAAACATGAAGACGATCTCTGGGCTGTTGAGGCCCGGCAGATCAAAGTAACTGCGGTTTGAGAGTTCCCGAATCCGCTCCGATACAGCCGCCACATGGTCTTTCAGGGCCAGCGCTCGGGTGGGCTCATCTTCGGCGTTGACATACCGGGTATAGGCATTGAGCGACACCTTGGCATCGATCACGAGATGTTTGTTCTGGGGAAGAAAGACCACCACATCGGGCCGCTTTCGGCCCTCTTCGGTATGAAAACTCTGCTCACGCTTGTAGTCACGGCCCTCACGCAGCCCAGACCGGTCGAGCACATTGGCCAGTACCAACTCCCCCCAGTTGCCCTGCTTCTTCACGCTCCCCTTCAGGGCGGTGGCCAATCCATGGGCCTCTTCGGTCATCTTCTGGTTGAGGTCTTTCAGGTGCGCAAGTTCCTGCTTTAGGGCGGCCTGCTGTTCCGTATCTTTCAGGTGAATCTCTTCGACCTTGGTCTTGAACTCCACCAGCCGTTCGCGCAATGGGTTGAGCAGCTGGCCGAGACTTGCCTGATTCTGCTCAGCAAACCGTTTGGTCTTCTCCTCGAGAATGTCGTTGGCAAGCGACTTGAACTGATCGGACAGGGCCACCTTGGCGTCTTGCAGCAGCGCAATTTTTTCGTCGTGCAAGGCAGCCTGGGCCTGCAATGCGGCGCGTAGTTCCACCGCCTCGCGGGTGGCCTCCTGTGCACGATGCTCTGCCGCCTCGCGGGCCTGGCGTTCTCCCTGGAGAATTTCGAGCCGCTCCTGGGTACGGGCCATTTCGGCTGCCATGACCGACTCGGCCTCGCCCACGGCGGTAGCGGCCCGCGCACGCATGACCAGCCAGACACACAGAGAGGCGACAAGGGCACCAAGCGCTGCAGCAACAAGGGCGGCGACTACAATAGGACTGGTCATCACGGCCGTTTCCTGACGTATAAAAGACATGCCCATTCTAAATCTTGCTGCCTACCAGTTTTCGACCATTGCCGACCCCCACCAGGTGCGGCAAGACCTGCTCGCACATGGGCAGGCGCTGTCGATACGCGGCACCATTCTTGTCACTCCGGAAGGAATCAATGCCTTTTTGGCGGGGCCTGAGGCCGACTGTCGGCAGATGCTGGCCCATCTGCGGGACATTCCAGGCTTTGCCACACTAGAGGCCAAAGAGAGCTGGTCAGAGGACATTCCATTTCAGCGATTTAAGGTCAAGGTCAAGCATGAAATCATTCGCATGGATCATCCGATGATCCAGCCCGAAAAAGGCCGGGCCCCGTCGGTGGATGCCAAGACCCTAGCGCGCTGGCTCGACCAGGGCTGTGACGATGCGGGTAGGCCTGTCGTCCTGCTCGATACCCGTAACGACTTTGAGGTGGACTACGGAAAGTTTGCCGGCGCCATCGACTGGCGTATTCAGAAGTTCACCCAATTTCCGCAGGCAGCCCTTGATCACCGCGACATGCTGCAAGACAAGACAGTGGTGAGTTACTGCACAGGCGGCATTCGCTGCGAGAAGGCCGCCCTCTTTATGCAGGCCCACGGGATGCCCCAGGTTTTGCAGCTCGAAGGCGGAATACTGAAATACTTCGAAGAGACCGATGGCCGGCACTGGCAGGGCCACTGCTTTGTCTTCGATGAACGACAGGCCCTCGACCCAGGCCTCTCCCCCACCCGCTCTCAGGCAGCAGAGGCGAGCCAGTCTCTGGGCTTAATGGCCTCGTAGAGCGCAGCCTCGGGGCTGTCGGGGGCTGGCTGCCAGTCGTAGCGCCAGGTAACGACCGGAGGCATACTCATTAAGATGCTCTCGGCCCGGCCTCCGCTCTGCAGTCCAAAGTGGGTACCACGGTCATAGACCAGATTGAACTCAACATACCGTCCGCGGCGATAGGTCTGAAACTCCCGCTCGCGCGCACCGAAGAGGTGGCCGCGGCGCCGCTGGGCAAGGGGTAGATAGGCTCCGACAAAAGCGTCCCCTACGGCACGCGTCATCGCAAAACTCTTTTCAAACCCCAGTTCAGAAAAGTCATCAAAAAAGACGCCACCGATACCCCGTGCCTCGCCCCGATGCTTTAAGAAGAAATACTCATCGCACCAGCGCTTAAACCGGGGATACATCTCACCACCGAAGGGCTGTAACGCCCTTGCACAGGTCTGATGAAAGTGGACCGCATCTTCATTAAACGGGTAGTACGGGGTGAGATCCATACCGCCGCCGAACCACCAGATATCGTCCTCACCGGCCCTGACGGCCTTGGCCACAAAGACCCGCACATTCATGTGCACGGTAGGCACATAGGGGTTCTGGGGATGAAAGACCAGCGATACCCCAATAGCCTCAAACCCACGACCGGCCAGTGCCGGGCGACTCTGGGTCGCCGAGGGTGGAAGGTGGTCACCGCGCACGTGGGAGAAGCCCACGCCTCCTCGTTCAAGCAGGGACCCACCCTCGATAATGCGTGAGCGCCCATCGCCGCGCAGGGGGGAGTCTTCGGGCTTCACCCAGGCATCTTCCGCAAAGGCCTGACCATCTTCGGCACTCATCGCGGCCGTAATGCGATCTTGCAGCCCAAGAAAATACTGGCGCAGCTCCTGTACATCAATCATGGTGTGTCTCCGAAATCTGGGGGCCC
>JBJOHS010000042.1:0-2531 GCA_046047535.1 Pseudomonadota bacterium | reverse complement strand
CTGCCGCCACGAGCGGAAGGCGGGAATATTTCAACGCCTGGGCGGCTGCCTGAAACATTGCGACCATGTTTTCAAGCATGGCCCAGTCGCCTGCCTCACAGGCCTGTAGAACCTGCGAGAGGTTTGCGCCCACCGAGAAGGGCGGTTCATGCCAGAGCACCAGGGCTTCAAGGCCTTCTTGTTCGGGGGCTATCTTCAGTACCTGCATGAGGCTGCGCAAGACGTCGTCGCCCACGGCATGCATTTTTGAGGTGAAGGAAATAATACCCACGCCGCGGTCGCGTTCGGGCAGATGCCAGAGTCGCAGGCCCGGCAATTCTTGCAGGGTGACGCCAGCCTTCTGCGAGGCCATGACGCGCGGACCCGCTAGGGGTGATTCGCCCAGCACGCGTTCTGGAAAAATCTGACGCCCATAGACCGCCAGCGATGACCGGGGCTGCAGGCTGTGGGTGGCGGCCGAGAACGATCCCGTGGGGGTGTGAACACCTACGCGTGCTGCGCCATCTGTTGTGAAACACCAGTCGGGTAGGGGTGCCGCTGACATGGCCTTACCCTGCGCAATATCCGAGGCAATCGCTTCTGCGGTTTCTTGCCAGCCCGCGGCCTGCCAGAGTTCAAAGGGCCCGAGTGCCCAGCCAAAACCCCACCGCATGGCGAGATCCAGGTCTCGGGCGTTATGCGCCATGTAGGCCAGGTGCACGGCGCTGTAATGAAAGACATCCCGAAAGATGGACCAGAGAAACTGGGCCTGGGGGTCGCCCGAGGCACGCAGGGCCCGCATCTGCTCGGCAGGATTCTTCATCTGCAGAATCTGCTCTACCTCCGCAGAAACCTGTGCCTGCCCGGGCGCGTAGTCGCCCGTGGCGGTATTGAGCACCTCAATGACCTTTCCGTTTTTACGGTAAAGGCCTTTGCCGGACTTCTGCCCGAGCGCGCCCGTGCTGATAAGGGTTTCAATAAAACCAGGAAGCCTGAAGTATGGATGCCAGGGGTCGTCTCTGAGCTGGTCTTGCATGGTCTTCACCACATGGCCCAGTGTGTCGATACCCACCACATCGCAGGTACGGTAGGTGGCGCTCTTGGGCCGCCCAATACGCGGGCCGGTCAGCGCATCGACCGCATCAATAGAAAGACCAAAGGCCTGGGTCTGGTGCATGACGGCCAGCAGTGAAAATACGCCAATACGGTTGGCCACAAAGTTGGGGGTGTCGAGCGCCCGAATCACCGATTTTCCCAGCGTCTGGGTGAGCCAGGTCTCGAGTGCGTCTACGACCCAGGCTTCGGTCTGCGTTCCGGCAATGAGCTCCACGAGCTTCATATACCGCGGGGGGTTAAAGAAATGCATGCCGCAGAATCGCGGCCGTGCCTGCGCAGGGATTTCTTGGGCAAGGGCTTCGATAGAAAGACCCGAGGTATTGGTAGCGACAATCGCCCGACTGCCGATATGCGGCGCCATCTGGGCATAGAGGCTGCGCTTGATCTCGATGCGCTCGGCCACCGCCTCGATGATGAGCCCGCATGCAGCCAAGCGGTGCATATCGTCGCCAAAGTTGCCCACGGTGATACGCGCCAGGCTGTGGCGCCCGCTTAAAGGGGCGGGCTCAAGTTTCTTTAGTCGCTCGACGGCCGCGCGGGCAATGGCGTTGCGGTCGGTGGTTAGAGCGCCCGAGGGTGAACCGGGGATGTTACCCGCATCAGAAGGCAGGTCGAGCAGATCGACCGCGATGCCGGCATTGGCCAGATGGGCGGCGATCTGCGCGCCCATCACACCTGCGCCGAGAACGGCCACGCGAGGAAACTGTGGCAGGCGAGTGCTGGTCATGGTTCGAGTCCTTTGTTGTTCTTTGTTTCGTTGTGCCAATGCAGAGGCCCACCCCGAAAGGGTGCAAAGCCCGTGCCGAAGATCACCCCCGCATCGGCGAGATCGGCATCGGCGACAAGCCCCGAGGCCACAAGTTCTTGGGTACGGATGATCAACGGGGCAACCAACGCTTCAGCCAAGGCCCGGGCGCGATCAGATACTGGCTCCTGATGCACCCGTGGCAGCAACCCTGGGCCGGTGGCTTTCCCGTCCTTCCAGTTATAGAAGCCCTGGCCGGTCTTCTTGCCAAGATGCCCGGCGTCGACGCGCTCTTGCAGGCAGCGCGGCACGGCGGTGGGTAATGGGCTGTTGTCTGATGAGGGATCACCGGCCCCCTGGCGGGTGGAGGCATGATGGTCCTGGGGAGAAGGAGAAGGGCTTGCCGCCAGCGATCGGCCCGCGGCCAAGGCAATGTCGAGCCCCACGGTATCTGCCAGTGTGAGGGGCCCCATGGGCATACCAAAGTCGAGCAAGGCCTGATCAATCTCAGAGGCCGACAGACCAGCATCGACCTTACGCATCGCGGCGAGCATGTAGGGCGCAAGTACTGCATTCACCAAAAACCCAGGCGCACTCTTCACAGGCAGGGGCAGCTTATCGATCGCGCGAACAAACTGCAGCGCTCTTTGCAGCGCGTTGCGGTCCACGCCGTCTGCCTCGACCACTTCCA
>JBJOHS010000041.1:0-12450 GCA_046047535.1 Pseudomonadota bacterium | reverse complement strand
TCCGCAAGACGAATCACAATTTTCAGCCCATCGCGCATGACCTCAGCCTGGCCTGCCGCGATCTCTTTGGCGAGGTCTGCCTTAATCTGCTCAAACCGGTTGGCCACCTCAGACTCATTGGCTCCACCGCCGCTCGCGCCGGTGGACTTACCATCGGGACCCATCGCACCGCTACGAGAACCCGTCTGCGGGCCCGCCTGGCGAACTTCCACCTGGGCGGTGACTTGAGCCTGGGCCTCGGCAATTTTGGCAAAGAGCTCAATGGTTTCTTGATTCACCACACCGCCGGTACTCTCACCCTTCTGTCCCATCGCCCCCATCGATTTCTCGCCGGCATCGGCAGCCCCCGCGCTGGCCGCACCTTTTGCGCCACCCCCTGCGGATTTTTGACCCTCATCGCCTGAGCCACCGCCACGGCCTGCCTCACGGCCCATCGGGGGATTCATCTGAACCACCACCTTCTGGCCTTCAGCACGCACTTCTACAAGACCCTTAGCCACCTCTTCTGCCAAGGCCTTCTCTACGGCCTTGGCCTGGGCCATGGTCTGGGGGTCGGGCCGCGGGTCTTCGGTCTTGGTCTCCGTCTTGAGCTCCACCTCACGTCGTGTCTCGTCGGTGGTCTCTTGTCGAATGGTGTCAAGAACGGTGGGCTCTGCCACGGCCGGGGAAAACTGCTGGGCAATCAGGCTCTGGGCCTTTGGGGGCTCTACAGTAGGAATGAGCCGCTGTACACCAAAAGAATTCTTAAGTGAGCCGGAGATCTGCTTGAACTTCGGAACGTTCATCTCGGCAAAGGACAGAATTAGCACGAAAAAGGCCATGAGGAGTGTGGCCATATCGGCAAAGGTCGCCATCCAGGCGGGTGCCCCCACTGGCGGACATTCTGGACACTCCTCGCACTTGACCTCGTCCTCTTCCTCGGCCTTGGCCTCGGGCTCCTCTGATGGAGGCGGAGGCGGCGGGGGCGCAGCGGCCGCGGCCGCGGGGGTACCCTCTGCGGCACCTTCTTCGCCCGTTTTGTCTTCTTGAACGGCTTCTTCTGCCATGACCGATTGCCTCTGATTGGGAGCCTAGTCCATCCCCTATGTGGGGATGGTCTTTGCTGAGAACGCGTTAGCCCTTAATCGCCTCAAGCTTGGCCTGATCTTTAGGGCCCACATAGCCTGCGAGCATATCGGGCAGCAAACGCGGGTTACCGCCGCTCACGATAAACATCAATGCCTCAATGATCAGTTGGTTGTTGGTGTCCACCTTCGCGTCGTTGTTCACCACCTTCTGAATCACCGGAATGGCGATCATGTTGGCAATCACCGCGCCGTACATGGTGGTAAGCAGAGCCACAGCAAACGCCGGGCCAATGGATTTTGGGTCACTCATATTGCCCAGCATGATCACCAGACCCACCAGGGTTCCAATCATGCCCATGGCAGGCGCCACCTCTTTAATGGATTCCCAGACAAGCTTTGCCTTGCCTGCAGCATCTTTTACCTGGGCGGCTTCTATTTCTAAGGCCTTCTGAATGAGCTTTGAGTCGGTGCCGTCGACCATCATGCGCACGCCCTTGGCCATAAACTTGTTGGAGATCTCCTGGCCCTCCAGGGCAATTAGGCCGTCTTTCTTGGCGATCGTGCCGAGTTCAACAAGTTTCTCAATAAGTTCAACAGGGGTCTCTGCCTTGAACTTAATGGTCTTTAAGGCGTAGCTGATAGCGCCGATAAACTCTGGAATAGATGATCGTGCCAAGACCACAAAGGCCGTACCGGCACAGACAATGAGCAATGAGGGAACGTCAACAAAGGGTCCTGGGTCGCCCATGGCCATAACGACCATGGCGAATGCCCCACCGAGTCCAACAATCGTTGCGATATCCATAATCTTACGAACGCTCCTAGAACCTGAGTTCAAACACGTATAGTAAAGACAGAATCGTCAAAACCAGGAAAGACTTAATGCACCATCTGCACAGAAGAAGTCGAGACGCTGCCCTGCTGTGTGTGCTTGCCCTGATGCTTCTTATGTCGGGTTGTTCCGATCTGCGTCAGACTCCGCGCTGCGGGGCCTATTTTAAGGCCGGTGATCTGGGCCGGTTCAAGATTGAAAGCCCTCATGTCGTGCAGGATTCCGCCACAAAGCTGCTCTGGTATCGCTGCGCGGCGGGACAGAGTCTCATAGACGGGCGGTGTGTCGGTGACCCGCTCACTCTGTCCTGGAAAGAGGCACAGGCCTATGCCGCAGAGTTCTCCAAGGCCTCAGGGCGCACCTGGCGAGTTCCGGAGTACGACGAGATGAAGGGGCTGTCCGAGGAAGACTGCGATAACCCGGCCTATAACCCGACAGCCTTTCCCGACCTGCCTATTGAGAATTTCTGGACGGCCACCACCCAGGTGGGCTCTATGTGGCAGGCCTGCTCGGTCTATACCCATACAGGCCATGGTCACTGCCGAGGGCGGCGCGTGGACGAAATGTTGTTTATGTTGGTGAGCGACCCTTAGATCAGACCCACCCCTGCATCAGACCCGCCCCCGTATCATGCCCATATCTACTCTAATCCCTCAACCTGCGTGCTTTCGGGCGCGCAGATAGGCATTAGGCGTTAGATTCGTCACCCCGGAACTTCAGGTTGTATTTGTTGATTTTTTCTATCAGCGTGGTGCGTTGAATATTGAGGATGCGTGCCGTCTGCGAAACGTTGCCATCGGCCTGGGTGAGCGCCTGTTCAATAAGGGCCTTTTCAAGATCGGAGATACGTTTTTTTAATGGAATTGCGTCGATCGCGGGTAGTGGGGTGCCTTGGGCCAGGGCGATCAGGTCTTCGATGGGATTGAACTCACCGTCTGCGAAGCGGTTGGGGCCCGTAGCCGTGGACCCTGCGGCAGAAGAGGTAGTTGCCGGGGTGCGGCTAATGCTGCTGGCCGTATCGGCCGGTGGCGACCAGACCTCGCCCTTGGGCTCGCCCGTAAAAGACCGTGGTGGGAGCGGCAAGCCTTTGCCGCCATCAACCTCGAGCTTTAACTGAATCGGCCCACTCTTGCCGTCTTCGTAAGTCGGGTGTTCCAGAAAGTCTTCAACGGTGAGCGGCCGATCGGGCGGAGCCGGCGCTGCGGCCTCTGCCTCGACGCGGGCTGTCTGGGGCGTTTCCGCTACGACGGCCTCCTGGGCAGGGGGCTCCGCGCGTGCCTCAGGCTTGGCCTTTGCCGGCCCCTGGCCGATCTGCCGCTTCGCCCCACGGGGCTGCATGTCGCGCAGCCCTTTAGGCAGCATGATCTGTGGCACATCGGGGTAGCAGATCTTCTGGCCCGCAAAAAGCGCGCTAAACCGGGCTATAAGGTTTGAGAGTTCACGGATATTGCCCGGCCAGGGGTAGCCTTGTAGCGCATGCACCAGCACCGGCGTCATGGATACCGCACCTCGGTGTTGGTGGGCATGAATGCGTGCAAAGTGCAGGCAGAGGGCCTCAATGTCTTCGGGCCGCTCCCGTAAGGGCGGCGTGGTGAGGGGCAGCACATTGAGCCGGTAGTAGAGGTCTTCTCTAAAGCGGCCGGCTGCGACTTCCGCCTCGAGATCTTTATGGGTTGCCGCCACGACGCGCACATCGATGTCTATCGCCTTACTCGACCCTACCGGATCGATGGTGCGTTCTTGCAAAACTCTGAGCAGTTTTACCTGCATCTCCAGTGGCAGATCGCCAATTTCGTCAAGAAATAGGGTGCCCCCCTGGGCCAGCTCAAAACGACCCGTACGGTCGGAAATCGCCCCAGTAAATGCGCCGCGACGGTGGCCAAAGAGTTCGCTTTCAATCAGATCGCGGGGAATCGCCCCGCAGTTTACGGGCACAAATCGTGCTTGATTTCTGGGGGAGAGGTCGTGCAGGGCCCGGGCCACCAATTCCTTGCCAGTACCGCTCTCGCCAATGACCAAGACGGTGGCATCCGAATGGGCCACCGATTCGATCAGGGCCTTCAAGCTCAAGATCGAATCGCTCTGCCCGATCAGAGAATCAAGGCTCACAGTGGAGACGGCCCGGTAGACGAACTTTTGACAGTTTCATACCCAGGAGTTTACGGGAAATAGACACAAACTGGCACAAAGAGGCACAAACAGTATTAAAGCAATCGTTTTCTATGCCGAACCTCAGAGCATTCGTGTTGTTTTGTTCACTTTATTGAAGGATGGTCGACCATGCACAAACGCCTGCAACTCACCCTGATTACCGGTCTTGCCAGCTTGAGCCTCGCGGGCTGTGCGGGAATGTCGAAGACCTCAAAGGCCCCGGTGCCCCCACCCGCACCGATGGTCGAAGCGCCAAAGCCTGCTGATGCCGATAAGGACAAGGTCCGTCCGAGCACGAGTGGCCTGGTGCAGTCGATGATTGAGCGCCGTCAGTCGATGACTGCAACTGGCTATGCCGTCATTAGTGTGCAGAATCACCGCCTCCCAGCCCAGCAGCGCCTGCTGGCTATTCGGGCCTCAAAGCTCGATGCCTATCGCGCTTTGACAGAACAAGTCTATGGTCAGTACCTCGATGCGACCACCACGGTGGCCGACATGGTGGTGCAGAGCGACAGCTTCCGCGCCCGGGTTGAGGGAGTCATTTATGGGGCTACCCTGGTGAGCATTACTCCCGTGGGTGACGACACGTATGAGACCACCCTGTCGCTCGACGCTACGGTCGTCGACGACATTCGCAACCTCTATTTGCAGCAGCTCGCCTCCGCGCGGGTGCGCTAGCCTGCAGTCGCCTGAGACGGACGCATGTAAGAAGGGCCGCCACCATGCAGACAATCAAAGCGCGCCGGGTCTTCCCGTCGATACGTAGCACGGCCCTGGCCCTCTCGCTGTCCGGTGGCCTGGGTATAGGGATAGGGCTACCCACGGCCCAGGCCCAGAGCGTGAACCCGGCAGTCTCCCCGACCGGCTCGGTGTTGTTGGCGCCCCCGTCGCGATCTGGCCCGCAGGCCTTCAACCCCTCGATGGCGCCCGAGTCGCGTGTGCTGCTGGCTCCTACGCCTGGAAAAGAAAGAAAGCAGACCAGCCGCGCAGGCACGTCGCCCAAGCGTGACGATATACCTGGCTTTAACGCCGCGGTATCTCCGGCCAGCCGGGTACTTCTAGCGCCTATACCGAAGTCCACCACGCGTCGGGCTGAGGCCCAGGCACGGGAGCGCGCCCGCAAGGTGGAGCAGGCCAGCCGCCCGGGTCCTACGACGGGCAAGTCCCCCACCACGGGTGTTAGTGCCCCACGGGCTGCCGCAGGGCTACCGGATTACGAGGCCCAACTCGCAGCCATTCGGACCGAACTGATTGAGGCCGCAAGCCGTGCCCAGGTACGGGTGAAGTCGGTCTCCTGGATCGATACGCAGGGGCAGCTGCATGAGGCCAACGAGTTTCGATCTGATGCCAAAGTTCGCGGCATTCGGGTGAATCGTTATCTGGGGGAGTCGCGGGTAGAGGTCGACGATCTGCAGGCCGCCAGCGCCGCGGAAGACTGTATGCCCAAGGCAAGCCCCTATAAGCGTCATGCTTTCTTCTCTGTGCAGGCAGACCCAGGCGGAAGCTTCTTTAGCTCCGCCCAGCTGGCTATCCTGGCTGAATCCCTAGGACCTGAGCTTCTTGCCATTTTTGCCGCAGATACCGGCTGGGCCTTTAGCCAGAGCCCGTATTCCGCCTCTGCGTCGAAACCTCAGAGCCTTTATGAACAGCGGCTACTGGGCCGCCTCGAGGATTCAGCCCCGTACCAGCTGACAGTACGTTTGGTAGATATGGGAAGGCGCGCCGATACTGCCCCATCTGCCGACTCTGAGTCTGGCTCTGGTCCTCGCCTTGCTCCCCCCGCCTGGTTGCGTAAGGTGGCAGTAGATGCGGGCATTACGGAGGCCCCACCGGAGCTCGGTAGCCTCGGAATCGTTCTTTTAATGAGTGACCGCCAGACGGGTACAACCGTCTTTTCGCGCTCTATCACGTTACCAATGCAGCAGCTCCGAACGGGGTATCTCGACGCGCCCCGCGCCGTAGTCTCTGATATCGCCCAGGCCCAGCGCGCGCTTGCCTCTTTGCAGCAAGGCCTACGTACGGGCATGGGCTGTGTCGCCCCAGAATATCCTGTGCTTGAGCGCCAGCCCGAGGGCCGGTATCTGCTCAATGGCGGCCGCCGTCTTGGCCTAACCGTGGGCGGGCAGATATTGCTCGCTGCCCCAGACCAGGTACCTGCCCGTATTCTGCAGCCCGAAGTCGCCGCTTCGCTTTCGCTCGCCGTGGTCGAGTCGGTTGAGGAAGACCGGGCTGTGGTGCGCCGGGTGGCTGGGCCTGTGCCGTCTGCCGCCGCGGCCCTGGTTGGACTACCGTTTTAACCCTACTGCATTCTCAAGGATCCCAGGATCATGAATAGCTCCCGCCTTCCCCTCGCTCTGATTGCCGTCGCACTCAGTCTTCCTGCCGCCTCCCTTATTGCGCAGCCGATGCCCGATACGGCTCGGGCTTTGAAGACGCTGATGGAGGGCAACGCAGGCGCTGGTAACGGCGGACCCTCCGGTGGCGAGGGGCCACACTCCGCGCCCCAGGCCAGCCCAAACCCCATGGCGGGCATTATGGTTGCCCATACGGTACGGCCAGGCGAGACGCTGGCCAAGGTCGTTCACCAGGTCTATGGAAGCCATCCGTACAAAGATACCCCGGTCTTTCGGCTCATCGTGCAACGAAATCCTGAGGCTTTTATTGGGGGAAATCACAACCGCCTTAAAGCCGGCGCGACGCTTTCTATGCCGCATCCGGCAGAGCTCCATGCCGCACTGACCGCCCAGCACCCCCAGTTTCAGTCGATTGCCGCCAGCAGAAATGCTGCTGGTTCTGCTGCCGGGTCCGCCGGTGTTTCTACGGCTGCTGGCCAGGGCGCAGTTACCTCGCCCGCCTCTGGAAAGTCGGTCTATCCTGGCCCATCGGCGGCTGCAGGGCAGTCCACCTCCTCGGGTGATCCCCGCCGCGGCTGGATACGGTTTCCATAAGCAGAGGCAGGGCGGGGGCCTTAGGCTGTTGGCGCCGGGCTTCTGGGTCTTTGGGCTTCTGTTCCCCGAGGGCTCGAGATCTTGTCGCCTCTTGCCTCTAAGGAGACCCTGGGTCTAGTCTTCACTTTATGTTGACAGGCACCGAAGCAATTGCCCAGGTAGGCGGAAAGATCCTTCCAATTTATTTGGAAGGCAGGCTAATTCCCGTTCCAGAAGCCACCAGCCGAGAGCTCGCACTTAATCCCAATCAGGTGGTGCGCGCGGTGGTGGAGATGCGTGGCGAGTCGCTGGTCTTGATGATCAATGGCAAGGCCCTTGAGATGGCCCCACAGGCTAAGTACAAGCCAGGCGACGCCCTCTGGCTGCGGCTGGTAGATACGCCCCAAGGGGGTCTTGCACTCAAGCAGGTACCACCGCCTGCGGGAACCCCCGCGGGAGGGGTACCCACACCGGCGGCCGCCGCAGCGGCCGCGGGCGTGCAGCCTGCGGTCTCGCCCACGGTATCGAGCCTTTTTGCCCAGCCTGCAAACCTTTCCGGGCTCACGGCACTGCTCTCCAATGCTGGCGGGTTGGCGGCGCTTACGAGTAGCCTGCAGGCCGTAGGGGGCCTGGGCCCCCTTGGCATTCTGCTGCAGGGGCGGGCTGCCATGGCACGGCTAACGCCTGAGGCGGTAAAAAACGCTATGCGGGCCTCTGGGCTTTTTACCGAGTCGCGGCTCGCCCGGGGTGAACAGGTTGCCGGAGACATGAAGGCCGCCCTGCGCGATGCCCTGGTGCGCATGGGGCAGTCTCCGCGCATGGTGGATGGGCTGCGCCAGGCCACGCAATCGGCGGTGCGCGAGATTGAGTCGTCTCAGGCCGACTCGCTGGCAGCGGCCTCGCAGCGCGAGCTTTCCTTTGGATTTGTCATTCCCTTTAAGGACGCCGACCCGGTGCTGGTGCAGTTTTTTCGGCCGCGGAAGACCCAGGAGCAGCCCGATCCGCCCTTCACTATTAACCTGCATACCCAGAGCCAAGACCTTGGAGAGGTCTGGATGAAGACGGTGGTGGGGTCGAATCGCTCCCTTGACTTGGTCATGTGGGCAGACCGGGCCGATACAGCAGACAGGGCACAGAAGGCCAAGGCCGAGTTGGTCGAAGAATTAGAGGGTGCCGGAATGTCGGTACACACCCTACTCGTTGTCCATGGTCGACGACCGCCGGACCCATCGCCGGTGATTGGTGAGTCTCCGGGCGTGGTCTTTGACCGGCAGGCCTAAGCCCAGGGCCCGCATCATATATCGCTATCGCGCAGCAGGAAGCCATCAGGCGAGGACACCATGACACCAAGACGCAATATCGAGGCGGTTGCCTTGGAGTACGGCCAGCATCGGGCTCCGGTGGTGGTGGCCAAGGGCAGCGAGGAGGTGGCCCAGGCCATTATTCAAGAGGCTCAGCGCCAGGGGGTCTATATCGCCCAAGACCCGCAATTGTTGGCCCTCCTCTACAAGCTCGAGGTCGATCAAGAAATTCCTGAGCATCTCTATGCGGCTGTAGCGGTCATTCTCTCCTGGGCCTATTGGCTCAAGGGAATGAAGCCGGGGGACGAGCGGGCAGGCTAATTATGCGTCGGTATAGCCGCTTTTTTTCTTGCCAGTAGCAATGCGGCCGAGTCGGTCGTAGACCTCGACAGAACTCGCGGGGTCTGCCCCTTGAAGAGTCTTTAAAGCCGCCCGAATGGCATCAAGCTTGCGTTGAATGAGAATGCTGTTACGACGGTGACGATCACGGCATTCAATAATGAGATCTTGAAACTGGAGCCAGTCGGCACCGAGATCGCCTTGGGGCGTGGGCTGAGGGGGAGAAATAGAGCCGATTCGTCGAAGAAGATCGAGCTTCTCGGGTTGAAGCGCCTCAAACCGATCGAGTTCCTGCTGTTTAAGTGCCTCAAACTCTTCGTCTAGAAGGGCAGAGAGGCGAACCGCAGCGGATCGATCGGCCGGACGAGTCACGCCTTAAATGAGTTTTTCTAATGCCGCAAAGCTCTCTGCGATACGCCGCGCGTCGAGCGGATAGTTGCCGTCACGGATGGCCTGCTTAATCTGCTCAACCCGCTGCTCGTCGTAATCTGGACCACGCATTGCCTGAGAGGAGACATTGCTAAGCTGGACTTCATCGGCTGCTGGCTTCACAGATTCCGACGTGGGAATCTGTGCCTTGCGAAATTTCTCGGCCTCTTCGGACTTCTTCAGGCGGGCACTCTCGGCCAAAAGGTCGACTCGAGCCGCACGATTTGCGCTATTGATGGCGTCGGTCATTTTAATTTTCCTTAAAAAACATTAAGTTACGAATTTCATCGGGCTAAACCACTTTTCTACAGTGATGAAATCGTCGTGACCCGCGAAAACTTTAGTGCCTTTTTGAGAATATTTCTACATCTGCAGAAAAATTTCGATTCGACTTGTTACTTTTTGATTTTAAAGGCTTCTGGCCATGTTTCGGCCTACCACCAAACCTGACATTACCTTACCAGAGTCGGGGTTCTTTAGTCGAATCTGATCTCCAATACGACCATCGTCGAGCGACTGTAGCTGCACGCTAATCTGGAGGCCCGGCGTGCTAGAGACCAGATACTGAACCACGTGATTACGTTTAATCAAGACCGCCTTTTTGAGGTCTCGCTGGCGAATTGGCTCACCAGCCTTTACGTCTCGCATAAGTTCAGAGAATTCTAGCCCGTCAGGCTGCAGAAAAAAGTTGTTTGGGTTACCCGAGACAATTCTCTTCTCCAGCGCAAAGGCATCGGGCTCAAGGGGCTGACCCGCCACGAGGTTTTGTTTAGCCACCACCACGAGCAGTGCAGAGACCGCTTTGGGGGCGGACGATCGGGGGCGCTCATCGCCCTTTGTCCCAGGCTGCCGACTCAGGCTTGCCGTTGACTCCGACCGAACGACCACTTTCCCATGCTGGGTCTGGACAAAGCTCCCTTTTTCGTTGGCTGACGACGCTGCTCGCGCCTCGTCTAATGGCCTCGGCCGGCCGCCGTCGGCACGCTGCAGAAAGACCTGCCAGTTTCCAGACAGGCAGCGTACGCGGAGCGTCTTGCTGCCCCCAAAGGGTTTGTCGATTGCAAGGGGCTCGGCACAGGGGCTTGCGGAAATACGTTTGTCGAGGGCCTGGAATTCCACCGCGTCTGCCTGGAGGCCTTCCTCGCCTGCAACCCATTGGCGCGCTTCCTGCGTAAGCCAAGAAAAGTCGCCGGAATGCTGCGCGGTGGATGTATGGGGGGTGGCCGAATCGGCGAGCATGGGCGCGCCTGTAAGGAGAACCGCGAGTGCCGCGGTGACCGTATGGGACCCTAGGCGCGCCGGTCGGTAGAAGAAATAGACGGACTTTTTCATGTCCGGGATGTAGCAGGCTCCGTGCCAGAAAGGTGACGGCTTTGTGCCAGCTGGCATAGACCCTGCTTCGACCCACCGCATTATGAAGCTCACTGTTCAGCCAGGCGACACCCTGGGGCGGCTTACCCAGCTTGCCTTAAAGCAGGCTGCGCCTGATTCAGGGGGCGGGCGGCTGCCATTTCCTCAGTTGATGCAAAAAGTACAGTCTGTCGCGGCGCAGAATCAGATCAGCAACCCAGACCGTATCTTCCCTGGCCAGGTGATCGATTTTTCGACAGTGGTGTCCGTTCCCGCCCCTGCCCCTGCCACTGCCACCGCCGTTGCTGCCAACCGTGCCACCCCTACCACCGCCGCGGCCCTAGGTGCTCCCTTTGCGAGCGCAACCGCTCCTGTCACCCAGCCATCAGCTGCCGCCTCACCCCATCGGCTCCTTGAGCAGACCCTCAATCGTGCGGTGGCCCGAGGGTACATTCCCTCTGAGGATCTCTCGGCCGTGCGCGGTCAGATTCTGGAGATGTCGGCGAAGTACGGGTTTGCGCCAGATGATTTCGCGCGCATTGCGCTTATTGAAAGCGACGGCTTTAATCCGAAGGCCAGCAATGGCAACTGTCACGGCGTGATTCAGTTCTGCGATGGGAATGATCGCGGCGCGGCGAGTGTGGGGTTTGGCCAGAATCCAAAGGCCATCTTGCGCATGAGCGTGCGCGAGCAGCTCACGCTTGTGGACCAATACTTTCAGGATACGGGGCTGCAGAACTACAAGGCGCCTTCGCTGGAGACTCTGTATCTGACGGTCTTGTTTCCTGCCGCTCGGGACGAGCGTCAGCCCCACAGACCGCTGCCCATTCCCGGACCGCAGGCCTCTGCCTTACATGTTCGAAGAGACCAGGACGGGCCGATTACCCGCGCCTCGGTACGCAGAGGCCTGATAGAACACGCCAATCTGCGGCTTGCCCAATTTACAAGGGAACAGACGCAAGACACCGCCACCACGCCTACGGCTGAACGAATCGCGCCCGCAGAGTTGGCGCTGCAGTCCGACACGGGCAGGGCTGCTAATGCGCGCGCGCGCGCCGCAGGGCCCGACGTAAAGATGCCACAAGGCGCTGCTGGGGGCGCGGTGAAGGCTCGGAATCCTGGAGTGGCGGAGGTGTCGGCGGGAGGAGTATTCATTGCGCCGCTGCCAGCGTTATTGCCAAATTTCTCCGTGCCCTCGGTCTCGACCCAGTCGGTACTCAATGCCCGTCGACAATCGTGACGAACCGAGATTTAACTGCAAGACGGCATACCCGAATGCCGGAATGCAACGGCGAAAGCGGCAAGCCTTTGCCACACCAACCACTGGCACACACATTGCATGGAATCGACCCGAGTCGAGCAATCTTTAATCGGATCGACCAAAAAAGAAGAGAGAGGAGTACTTCATGAACCTGGTGAACAACGCATTTGGCATCCATGAGCATGCGCTTGCCGTGCGTAATCGTCGCGTGGAGCTCATTTCTCAAAACATTGCCAACGTCGACACGCCCAACTACAAGGCGCGTGACATTGACTTCAAAAAGATCATCGCCGGTACCCAGGGGGTGAAGGTGATGGCCACCAATGACAAGCACTACGAGATCGCACACCTCGAGAACACGCCCGATGGCCTCAAATTTAGGGTGCCGTTTAATGCGGCCACCGATGGCAACACCGTGGAGATGGCAGTAGAGCAGGCCCAGTTCAGCAAGGCCACCGCAGACTATCAGGCCACGCTCATGTTCCTGGAAAGCCGCATCTCTGGCATTCGTAAAGCACTGCGGGGCGACTAGCTCTTAATAGCGACGCAGAGACAAAGGACACAGACCAATGATTGACAACATCTTTGGCATCGCGGGCACAGCACTCAATGCGCAACTCACCCGCATGAATCTTACCGCCTCAAACCTGGCCAACCAGAACACCACGGCGCCCACGGAAGAAGAGGCCTTCAAATCCAAGCGCACGGTCTTCAAGGCCCTGCTCTCGAAGGCCGACACCCATGCAGGCGCCCCCTTTGTAGGCGGTGTGCGGGTCGACAAGATTGTCGACCT
>JBJOHS010000040.1:0-36090 GCA_046047535.1 Pseudomonadota bacterium | reverse complement strand
GTTACCTATGGCAAGACCCTTGGTGGTGGCCTACCGATTGGCGTACTCTGCGGAAAGGCGCACTACATGCGGCGCTTCAAGCCCAACCAGCCGGCGGATGTCTGCTTTGCCCGGGGAACCTTCAATGCCCATCCACACGTGATTGCAGCGATGCATGCATTCCTTAAGCGGGTCACGACGCCAGAGTGTCGGCAGAGATATAGCCAGGTTGACTCTCTATGGAATCAGCGCAAAAGCAGTGCCAATAAGCGGTGTGAAGCGCTAGGACTGCCCATGCGGTTCGTCGGCATGCCCACCGTCTGGAGTCTGGTCTTTGACCGTCCTGGCCGGTACCACTGGCTGCTTCAGTTTTATCTGCGAAGAGAAGGCATCTACCTCAGCTGGGTGGGTACAGGCCGATTGATTTTTAACTTCGGCTTCTCTGATGCAGATTTCACGGAATTCGTAAGCCGCTTCACATCGGCAGCACTGAAGTTTCAGGCGGACGGATGGCTGTCAGCCCCCGAGGGGCTCACAGCCAAATCTATCCGACGCGGTGTATTGCGAGAGGTTCTTACCTATCGATTTATGAGGCCCGCACGTGATCCATGGGATCGATCAGTTCGCCCTTCATCAGATACAGCGGTGCCCGATGGTAGAGCTTGATATCGTGAAAGGGGTCGGTGAGAATTTTTAAGACCCAGGCGAAGGCTTCAAAGAGGTCTTCTTTAATCGTAAGCTGCAACGCACGGAAAAGAAGGCCCGCAACACCGAGCATGAGCCAGGCAAAGCCCACGATACGCAGGGTCGTGTCTTCATAGGAGGCATGCACCATCCAGGTCACCGTCTCCGGGTACCAGTAGGCGAGCACGGGTATCACGGCCCAAATCGAAAGCAGAACAATTTTTCGATTAAGGTTGTAGCCGACCTTGATTGCTTCTTTGAACTCGAATGTGGCGTGGTTCACCGTATCGTATTCTTTTGACTCAAAAAAGAAATGACCAATCTGCCGTGTCGTCATGGCAACTAGCCAGGCCACCATCGCCGAAATCACCGGGTCGATAAAGAGAAAGACGTAGGCCACCAAAAAAGAAAGTGCGCTTACCAGATGGAGTGCCTGGTTAATGCGACTCTGATGGTAATAGCGGTGGTCGTCCCATCTCTGGGTATGAAGCGTTCTCTGCAGTCTTTTCAGTGTCGTCACGAAATTCATCCTTTACTTATTAATACGTCTCACAAGATCCTCCTAGATGTTCTTGCAACGACAGAGACGACGGATATCAACACCGCCGCCCAGAGTTGCGCAGAACAGTGCAGACTCTGTCTGATCAACATGACGCTTTGATGTCTCTGGGGTTTCACTTCAATGACGGTCATATTTATGACGTCACAAATCTTTCACAAAATACTCATCTTTCCGTTATGTTGGGGGCTTAGCCTTGCGACATGACATTAGAAGACCTTGAGGTTGTGCACCTCCGTGCAAGGCGCCAGACCCTGCGGATCGCACTTGTGACAGAGACCTACCCGCCTGATGTTAATGGCGTCTCACAGACGCTTCATATGCTGACCGAAGGACTCCACAATCGCGGTCACGAAATCCTTATTGTTCGCCCCCGACCCCAGCCCGCACCAGCAGCGACCAGCGAACGTACAATTGAAGAGGTTGTGGTCAAAGGGCTACCCATCCCCATGTATAGCGACCTACGGTTTGGGCTTCCTGCAAAGGGCTTTCTCACGCGCCTCTGGTCGTCCCGCAGACCAGACCTCGTGCATATTGCGACTGAGGGACCCTTGGGGTGGTCTGCTGTACAGGCGGCAAAAAAGCTCCGCATTCCCATGACCTCTGACTTTCGCACCAACTTCCACGCCTATAGCGCTTTTTACAAGCTCGGGTGGTTAAAAGGCACCATCGTCCGATACCTCCGTAAGTTTCACAATGCTACCAACTGCACCATGGTACCGACCGAGGAACTCCGAGCAGGACTTGCTGCGCAGGGCTTTAAGCGCCTAGAAGTGGTTCCGCGGGGGATCGACACAGATCTCTTTTCCCCGGCAAAGCGCTCTGAGGCCCTACGTCAATCCTGGGGTGCGGACAGCACAACACTAGTGCTGCTCTCGGTGGGACGGCTTGCAGCCGAGAAAAACCTTGGCCTCGTCGTCGAGACATTCCGCCAACTGCGGTTAGCACACGATAAGGCAAAGCTCGTCTTCGTTGGCGATGGGCCTCTACGGCAAAAGCTTATGCGTGACTGCCCTGATGCCTTGTTTGCAGGGGTTCGTCGCGGGGAAGACCTCGCAACCCACTACGCAAGCGCCGATGTCTTTTTATTCCCCAGCCTTACCGAGACCTTCGGCAATGTCACCCTTGAGGCTATGGCGAGCGGCCTTGCTGTGGTTGCCTTTGACTGTGCTGGCGCAAAGTGGCTTATCAAAGACGGCATAAACGGCTGTACCGCGACCCCCAGTGACAATCGTGCATTCATAGTCAAAACAGTGGCGCTGCAGAGTAACAGCCCCCAGCGGCAACAGATTCGCCTTGCCGCACGCCTGGCTAGCCTGGAGAGCAGCTGGGATAGTATCGTAGCCAAGGCGGAAGGCGTTATGGCAGAGGCCGCCGTAGGCACACGGGCATAGGTTTTGCGTATTCGCGAATGTATTACCGTGGGCGGCGGCGATTCACCCAGTAGACCAGGGAGAGCATCAGAGGCACCTCGACCAGCACGCCGACGACGGTCGCCAGAGATGCCGCGGACTGCATGCCAAAAAGGCCAATGGCTACGGCCACGGCAAGCTCAAAAAAGTTTGAAGTCCCAATGAGGCAGGCGGGCCCAGCAATGGGATGAGGCAGACGCAACCACTGGGCCATCGTCCAACTAAAAAAGAATATGCCGTAGGTCTGCAGTGTGAGAGGTATGGCGATGAGCAGAATGAGCAGCGGCTGACTAAGAATGGTCTGTGCCTGCAGGCCAAAAAGGATTACTACCGTCGTAATAAGCCCGGCTATTGACAGAGGCTTGACCTGAGCCATAACCCGCGCAAGAAGGTCGGGGCCACCACGCAGCAGCGCGTAACGCGTTATTACACCCGCAAGCAGCGGAGCCAAAACATACAAGACCGTGGAGAGCAGCAGTGTTTCCCAGGGTACAGAAATATCTGTGACCCCAAGCAACAGCCCGGCGAGTGGTGCGAAAGCAAAGATAAGAATGACATCGTTGATCGACACCTGCACCAGGGTGTAGGCCGCATTACCGCGCACCAGTTGACTCCAGACGAAGACCATTGCCGTGCATGGGGCGACACCGAGAAGAATCATGCCTGCGATGACTTCATCTGCCGTATCTGCAGGTACGAGATCGGCCCAGACCCACTTAAAAAACAGCACTGCCACTAGGGCCATGGAGAAGGGCTTGATCGCCCAGTTGACCGCAATTGTTAGGAGTAACCCCTGAGGCTCGCGACTGGCCTGACGAATAGAGGCCCAGTCAATCTGGACCATCATGGGATAAATCATGGCCCAGACGAGCACCGCTACTATGAGATTCACCTGCGCCACAGACTGGTCCGCGACCCACAAGAATAGATCCGGTATTGCAAGACCAAGCGCAACGCCCAAAAGAATTCCCAAGCCTACCCAGAGGGTAAGCCATCGCTCAAAAATACCCATGCCTACTTCACTTTTCGATGCACGGATAGGGGTGCGGCGATAGGTGCGTTGAGGCCACAGGGTTCACCGCCGCAGCAGTTCTCCGAGAGAAAGGACACCAGGGCATTCATAAGCGAAAACTGGGGGGTATAGATCATCTGACGGCCATCGCGGGTGGCCTGGATAAGGCCGGCACGCGAGAGCTCTTTGAGATGGAAAGACAGGGTCGCTGCAGGAATACCCAGTAGCTCTACCATCTCCGAAGGCGTGACCCCCTTGGCGGCACGCTGCACAATGAGGCGAAAGATATTAAGCCGTGGCTCATGGCCCAGCGCATTGAAGGCGGCTGTGGCCTGAGTGTTGTCCATGCTAGCGTGCCTGGCCAATATCAGACAAAGACTTCTGAAGGGCAAGTCGGTCTAGCTTTTCGATGGGCAAGGCTAGGAGGAGCTCGATGCGCCGCCGCAGCAAAGACATGACCTCGAGGTACTTCTGGCCAATGGTCTTGTTCTCACCTGGCTTAACCTGCGGCTGCTCCACGCCCCAGTGGGCGGTGAGCGGCTGGCCTGGCCAGACCGGGCAGACCTCTCCGGCGGCTTGATCGCAGACGGTAAAGACGAAATCTAAAACCGGCGCGTTCGGCCCTGAAAACTCACTCCAGTCTTTGCTACGTAACTCCTCGGTAGGCAGCCGGTTTGACTGAAGAATTTCAAGGGTGAGCGGATTGACCTCTCCCTTGGGATGGCTCCCGGCAGAATAGGCCCTAAACCGTGGGTCGCGCATGCCATTAAGAATCGACTCTGCAATGATCGAACGTGAGGAATTGCTCGTACAGATGAACAAGACATTGAAGACACGTTGGTCAGACATGTTAATTTTCCTCTAAATTATTTTTATATTTCCAATATTATCAAATTAATAGCTGCGCGAAAAGGCCAAAGAGGCAAGCGCCCCTCTGGCCTTTAGACCGTTTAGATGGGCTCTTCCTCCCGATTAGACGCCAATGACACCACCGTCATCGCGGGTGATCACAATCGTGGCTGAGCGCGGGCGGCCGGTGTTCGGGCCATAGCCCGCGTTGCCCGGCCAGCTACTCTCAAACTGCCCTTTGGCCATCTGGTCAGGCTTCGTGTTTTCTCCGGGATGCTGGATATTGACGAAGATAGCCTTTCCATCCGGGGTCTCAACAAGGCCGGTGACCTCAGACCCCGCAGGGGCAACCAAGAACCTGCGCAGGTGCGCCTCTCCAAGCTGAGCCCCAATAAAAGTCTCTTGGTCTGCAGTCTGTCCCTTCAGGTCATTGCGCACAGAGATCTTTTTTCCATCGCCCACACGACCCGGTATGGCCGCGAGCAACATGCAGTTGCTCTTGTCGGTCATGGACCCATCATCGGTCTGAATCCAGCAGATGCCTGTGGCCTTGCTAAACCAGAGCCCATCGGGGGAGGCAAAGCTGTTGTTTGCCGTAAGACCGGAGAGGTTCATGGACCCACTAGTCTCTTCTGCCCCAAAGACATAAATGTCCCACTGGAATCGTTGGCTTGGGCCCGAGGTTGCTAGTTCCTTAAACCGAATGATGTGGCCATGCGGATTACCTGCACGCTTCTTTCCGTCGGGATCTGCATAGGCGCGGGGATTGGCGGCATTGGTCATGCCTGGCATACGATTACGATCGCTGTTGTTGGTCAACGCAAAGTAGATCTCACCATTGGCGGGATTGACTGCGCCCCACTCGGGCCGATCCATGGGCGTTGCGCCAACCGCATCGGCGGCCAAGCGGGCATGGACTAACACGTCGGCCTGGTTGGCAAAAGGAAATTTGGAATATCCCGAAATCTGAGGGTTTGTGAAGTCGAGTAAGAGCCAGCTTCCGGACCCATCCTCGTTAAAACGGGCTGCGTAGAGTTGCCCCTCATCGAGGTACTTATTGCCCGCTGCCAGTCCACGACCAATGTCCTTGGGGTCCCACAGGGCCGTACTGACAAACTTGTATATGTACTCGTTACGTCCATCGCAGCCCATATATACGACGAGGGGCTTACCAGCGACCGGCGAAGCAAAGACGGCGGCCTCATGCACAAACCGACCACAGGCCACACGTTGCACTGGCATGGAGTCGGGGCGTAACGGATCAATCTCGGTGAGATAGCCATGGGTATTGGGCTCTTGGCGATAGTCCGCGCGGGGGCCGTTGCCCTTAAGCGCAATATCCCATCGCTCAAAGCGGCTGTCATCCGCAGTGCCCGTTACGGTATGCCATCCCTGAGAGAAGGCATTCTTTCCTGAGGGAATGGAATCCTGCAGCCCGTAACGCTTTAAGGCGACCTGCGTTTTGGGATCGATAGGCTGGCCCACCGTTCTACTGAAGTAGGGATAGAAGTTTTCCTCACAGGCGAGGTAGGTCCCCCACGGCGTACGTCCATGTCCACAGTTATTAATCGTTCCGCGGGCCCGATTACCTTGAGGAAACTTCTTTGTCACCATGAGTGCACGAATGTCGCCGAGGTGAGCCTTAGGCCCCGATATTGCGACCATAGTCTGCGGCGTGACATGGCGATTAAACTCTGAGCCGCGCACCATCTTCCAGCTGCGGCCCTCACGCCGAATTTCTGTAACGGTCACGCCGTGTGCATTGATTTCTTTTAACACCTCAAGCTCGGGCCGTGTGCCCAGATCCCACTGTCCCCACTGGTCAAACTTCTTACCCGATACGCCGTTAGACGTCTGCCCACCGGCCATGATGAATACGGCCTCTGCAGAGCTTTCATGGTTAACGACCAAGAGGGCGCGGCCCGTATCGCGGGTGGTGTACTTCCCGTCCTCGGTCACAAAATAAAGGTCCATACCGTCGTGCTGATCGCCGATACGATGGGTGAAGTCATCGGTTTCCACACCGGTATTGGAGTAGGCGGGCACACTGAAGTCGAGGGCGTCGCCGGTGGCATGGACAACCTGGTAGGAGTAGCCAGGGGGCAAACTCACACCATCTGTCAGATTCATCTGAACCGCAGAGAATCCGAGTCGTGCCTTGGTCGTTGCAGAGGCGAACTCGGCCGCCTCTGCAGTATCTGTCAGCGAGACAAGCCCAGAGGCCGTGGCAAGTCCAGCAAGACCGAAGGCGCCGCGCAAGACATCGCGGCGTGCGGGACTCTCGAGGCTCTTCTCAAGAACGTCTTGGAAATGCGGTTCTGTACTGCAATTGAGAATGCGTTCGTCTTGGCTATGCGACATAAAACACTCCTATGGTCGGTGGTGGAAGAGTCGCCCTTCATTGAACCGAACCAATATGAAACGTCTATGACAGTCCGCGCCAGACCCTTAGTGCGTCCAGAGTCTCCTGTACGTCATGAACGCGCAGAATGTGTGCGCCCTGCCGAATGGCTACCAAGGCTGCAGCAAGGCTTCCCGCCAGACGCCCCTGGGGGGGCGCCTCACGCCCAAGCAGCGTGGCAATAAGCGATTTACGCGACAGCCCCACCAGCAGCTGGCTATTCGCAGAAAGCCGGGGCAAGGCCTGCATAAGCGCCTGGTTATGCGAGAGCGTCTTACCAAACCCGAAGCCCGGATCCAGAAAGATCTGATCAGCACGAAAACCAGACGCCAAGAGATGTTGCTGCTGCTGAAGCAGAAAGCCAAAGACCTCCTCAACCACATCGGCATACTGCGGCGCCTTCTGCATCGTCTGTGGCTCGCCCTGCATATGCATTACGCAGACCGAGCAGCCCGCATCCCGTATGGTTCCCAAGAGCCCCTGCATACCAGCATCGCGAAATCCGGTGACATCATTCACCATGTCGATGCCCATCTGAATCGCCGCTGCCACCACCTGCGAGCGACGAGAGTCTAGGGAGAGCGGCAGCCCAAGGTCTTGTAGGGCCTCTAGCACCGGCAAGACCCGTCGCGCCTCCTCCGCAGGCGGTACCGCCTGCGCACCTGGCCGGGTGCTCTCCCCTCCCACATCGATGATATCGGCGCCCTGCTCCTTGAGTTGCTGGGCCCGGGCCCTGGCTGCATCGACGCTACGCACCAGGCCGCCATCGGAGAACGAGTCAGGGGTGAGGTTGAGAATTCCCATCACCCAGGGACGGCCCGCGTCGAGCCGGTGCCGCCCCAGTTGCCGCATCATGTCAGCGCATCGGCAAGCGCCTGAGCATAATTCTGGGCCTCCGCTGCATTGGGCGACTCCACCATAATGCGCAGCACCGGTTCGGTGCCGGAGGGGCGGATCAAAACACGTCCACTGCCCTCGATCTCCCGAGAGATCTGCTGATAGACCCGCTGAAAGCCGGCATGATTTTTCCAATCAAGGCTGCCCGCAATCGGATGATTAATCATTACCTGCGGATACAGATGCAGATCTCCCATAGAGTCTGCAAGAGACTGCTCAGACCAGACGAGGGCCGCCAAGACCTGCAATGCACTGACAATTCCATCACCTGTCGTGTGTTTATCCAGGCAAAGTAGATGGCCAGAAGACTCCCCTCCAAGCTCCCATCCGGTCTCCTTGAGCATCTCCAAGACATACCGGTCGCCGACCTTGGCTCTTCGAAAATCCAGACCCATCGCCAGCAGCTTGTGCTCCAGGGCGAGGTTTGACATCAGGGTGCCTACCACTCCCTGCACCGCCCCCTTACCCGTATGACGAACACGATGCCGGGCAAGTACATACAGAAGCTCATCGCCGTTAAAGAGCCGCCCAGAAGAATCTGCCATCGCAAGCCGATCACCATCACCATCGAGCGCAATACCGAAGTCTGCCTTTACCTCTACGACCTTCTGGGCCATCGCCTGGGGGCTTGCTGCACCCAGGCGCTGATTAATATTGAAGCCATCAGGCGCATCGCCCAGCCTAATTACCTCGGCACCCAGTTCATGAAAGACAGACCCTGCGACATGGTAGGCCGCTCCATGGGCCGAATCGACCACCAGTCGAAGGCCTTTGAGCGAGCATCGGGACGGGAAAGTACCTTTACAAAACTCAATATACCGACCGGCGGCGTCCTCGAGGCGCCGCGCCTTGCCAAGAAGATGGGGGTCAGCACAGACCTGCGGCTGGTCGATTGCCCGTTCGATCTCCATTTCAATGGCGTCTGGCAACTTCTCACCCTGGCCATCAAAAAACTTGATGCCGTTGTCTTCAAATGGGTTGTGCGATGCGCTAATCACCACGCCTGCAGAAAGACGCAGGGTGCGGGTGAGATAGGCGATCGCCGGCGTTGGCATCGGCCCCGCCAAGACAACGTCGACACCTGCACTGGCAAACCCCGCCTCTAACGCGGCCTCGAGGATATAGCCTGAGATTCGGGTGTCTTTGCCGATGAGCACCGTGGGCTCATCGTAATGGCTCGCAAGAATGCGTCCCGCGGCCATTCCAAGCCGCAAAACAAAATCCGGGGTGATCGGTGGAGTACCGACCCTGCCCCGGATTCCGTCTGTTCCGAAATATTGTCTGGTCATGGACCGCTATTTTAGCGAACCAGACCGCTCAGAGACTGCGGCGGGCCGCCGACTGACCCGCGGGAAATTTTTCTTCAGGCGGGTGCAGCCGCGCTGTCGGGCGCCACCTTAGGGTCGGCACCCCCACCGGAGGCCGCATTTCCACCCCCAGGACCGGACTGTTTGGGCGGACGCGGTGCACGGCCAGACATAATGTCATCGATCTGCTCGGAATCAATAGTCTCCCATTCGAGCAAGGCGTTTGCCATGGCGTGCATCTTGTCCTTGTTGTCCTCGATCAGCTTTCGGGCAACAGCATACTGCTCGTCGATGATCTTACGAATCTCTCCATCGACTTTCTGCATCGTCGACTCGGAAACATGGGTGGTCTTGGTAATCGAGCGCCCAAGAAAGACCTCTCCCTCGTTCTCCGCATAGACCATGGGGCCCAAGGCCTCACTCATGCCGTACCGGGTCACCATGTCGCGTGCAAGCGCAGTGGCGCGCTCAAAGTCATTTGAAGCGCCGGTGGTCATCTGGTTCATGAAGACCTCCTCGGCAATACGCCCACCAAAAAGCACGGCAATGGTGCTAAGCATCCGCTCGCGATCCATGCTGTAACGATCTCCCTCGGGCAGCTGCATGGTGACACCGAGCGCCCGGCCACGGGGAATAATCGTAACCTTATGTACTGGATCGGTCTTGGGCATCATACGGGCCACCAAGGCATGACCAGACTCATGGTAAGCCGTATTGCGACGCTCTTCTTCGGGCATGACGATAGACCGACGCTCGGCGCCCATGAGAATCTTGTCTTTGGCCTTCTCGAAGTCGTCCATGTCAACAAGCCGGCCATTGCGACGCGCTGCAAACAGTGCGGCCTCATTTACCAGGTTGGCAAGATCAGCACCGGACATACCGGGCGTTCCACGGGCCAGAATGTCGGACTTCACATCGGGGGCCATAGGAACCTTACGCATGTGCACGGTAAGAATCTGCTCTCGTCCACGCACATCGGGCAGGGGGACAACGACCTGGCGATCGAAGCGGCCAGGACGAAGCAGTGCGGGGTCGAGAACGTCGGGACGGTTGGTCGCTGCAATAACGATGATGCCTTGGTTGGTCTCAAAGCCGTCCATCTCAACGAGCATCTGATTAAGCGTCTGCTCGCGCTCGTCGTTGCCGCCACCCAAGCCTGCACCCCGCTGACGACCCACGGCGTCAATCTCGTCGATGAAAATGATGCAGGGTGCGTGCTTTTTGGCGTTCTCGAACATATCGCGCACGCGAGCAGCACCCACGCCAACAAACATTTCGACGAAGTCGGAGCCCGAGATGGAGAAGAAGGGCACCTTGGCTTCACCGGCAATGGCCTTAGCCAAGAGGGTTTTACCTGTTCCAGGCGAACCCACCATGAGTACCCCACGGGGAATACGACCGCCGAGCTTTTGAAACTTGGACGGATCTCGCAGAAACTCCACGAGCTCGTGGACCTCTTCTTTGGCCTCATCGCAGCCTGCAACGTCGGCAAAGGTGATGGTGTTGTTGTTCTCATCGAGCATACGGGCCTTGCTCTTGCCAAAGGAGAACGCACCACCCCGACCACCGCCCTGCATCTGGCGCATGAAGAAGACCCAAACAGCGATGAGGAGCAGCATCGGGAACCAGGAGACAAATATGCTCATCAGCAACGAGGGCTGCTCAGCCGCCTTTGCGGAGACGGCGACGCCGTACTTCATAAGATCGGAGACCATCCAGAGGTCTTGTGGCGTATTTACAACAATTGGGCGCTCATCGGTAGTCATAGCCCGCACGGTGTTGCCATCAATGACCGCCGTACGAATGCGGCCCTGGCGCGCCTCCTCCATAAACTGAGAGTAGGAGACTTCTAGGCCACGCGGCTGGTTACCCTCAAACTGCCGAAAGACAGAGAAGAGCACCAAGGCAATCACCATCCAGATGGCTACTTTTGAAAATACTGTATTCAACGCATCACTCCTTGGGCGATCAGCCCACTAGCTCACGCGCCCGTTCGGACCAGGCAAAAAATCTCAATAGTCTTAGGATACCTGTCTTATTCAATCGTTTCACCCTTAAGCGATTGATTTTTTAAATCTCTGGCCAAGAGAAAAACTTCCGACGACTCTGCCCGCGAGGCCCCGGGCTTGCGGGGCGCGACAACCCGAAAGACACGCTTGAGCTGCTCTACGAGTTGGCTATACCCACTACCCTGGAAGGTCTTTATCAACAAAGCCCCCTGCGGCTTAAGGTGCTGTTCGGCAAACTCCATGGCCAACTCACCAAGATGCATCACCCGTGCGGCATCTGCTACCCCCACTCCCGATAAATTGGGGGCCATATCGGACAAAACAAGATCAACCCCACGGCCCTGAAGCCGCTCTGCAAGCTGGCGGCTTACCGACTCCTCTCGAAAATCCCCCTGGATAAACTCCACACCCACAATCGGATCCATAGGCAGCAAGTCGAGCGCGAAAATTCTTCCCGATTTAGCGGACAGGCGCTCTTTGAGAACCTGCGACCAACTTCCTGGTGCCGCACCCAAATCAACGACCGTCATGCCGGGACGCAGCAGACGGTCCTTCTCATCAATTTCTATGAGCTTAAAGGCGGCCCGAGAACGGTAGCCCTTTTGCTGTGCCTGACGTACGTACGGATCGGTAACGTGGCGATGTATCCACGCAGGATTAGACTTGTGCTTGGCCAGATCCGAGAGCCCCGCTCAGGAAAAACAAACGCGGGGGAAGCTCAACCCTTGCTGAGTTCGTCCCCCAGAGCAGTGGGGCTTTTGCAAGGCGTCGATCCCCGCCTCACTCATAGCGAACTTCAAGAATCTCCACCTCACGGCCACCGCCAGGGGCCTGAACCAAGACCACGTCACCTACCGACTTACCAATGAGCGCCCGCGCAATCGGGCTGGATATGGAGATCTTGCCTTCCTTCAGATCGGCCTCGTCTTCGCCGACAATTTGGTAGACCGCAGTCTCTTCTGAATCGAGATCAGAGAGTTGCACCGTGGTACCAAAGACGACACGTCCGTCTTGCTCTAGCGTCTTGGGGTCAATGATCTGGGCCATCGCAAGCTTCGACTCCAGCTCGGCAATTCGGCCCTCAATGAAACCCTGCTTTTCTTTCGCCGCGTCGTATTCGGCGTTTTCAGAGAGGTCGCCCTGTGCGCGGGCTTCCGCAATGGCATTGATTACCGAAGGGCGCTCCTGATGTTTCAGACGATGAAGTTCGGTCTTCAGCATCTCTGCGCCACGCACAGTAAGGGGAACAGTGTTGCTCATAGGGCGAGGTCCTTGTGCATAGACTGAAGATCATAAACGTCAAGTCGAGACTCGGCCATAGCCTTCATCCCCTCAACCGCCGCCCGCGCGCCGGCCAGGGTGGTATAGGTCGTCACCCGCTGGGCTAGACCGGTCGTACGGATAGACCGTGAGTCGGCCATGGCGTTACGGCGCTCCTCGACGGTGTTCACAATAAACACGATCTCCCCATTCTTAATGAGATCAACCACATGGGGGCGACCCTCAGTGACCTTATTTACCGTAGTGACGGGAATGCTCTCTGCAGAAATCGCCGCCGCCGTTCCGCGGGTAGCCACGAGACGAAATCCCATCTGGTGAAGGCTACGCGCTACCGGCGCGATGTTGGGCTTATCGGCGTTCTTGACGCTGATAAAGACGGAGCCTGCCTGGCTTGGCTCGGGGAGACGTACCCCTGCACCGAGTTGCGACTTCACAAAGGCCTCGGCAAACGTCTTGCCCACCCCCATTACCTCGCCCGTCGACTTCATTTCCGGGCCGAGAATCGTGTCTACACCAGGAAATTTCACAAACGGAAAGACAGCCTCTTTCACAGAAAAATATGGCGGGATGACCTCACCCTGAATGCCCTGGTCATCCAGACTCTTACCGAGCATAGCCCTAGCAGCGATCTTGGCCAACGGCAGGCCTGAGGCCTTTGAGACGAACGGTACTGTACGCGAGGCACGGGGGTTGACCTCGAGCACGTAGACAGTATCGCCTTGGATAGCGAACTGCACGTTCATGAGGCCGACCACGTTCAATGCTCGGCTCATCACTTCAGTCTGCCGCTTGAGCCGATCCACGATCTCAGCGGGCAGCGAATATGGGGGAAGGCTGCAGGCCGAATCGCCCGAGTGCACACCTGCCTGCTCTATGTGCTCCATAACGCCCCCGATAAAGACGCGCTTGCCATCCGAAAGGCAGTCCACGTCGACCTCAATAGCATCATTCAAGAACCGGTCAAGCAGCACGGGAGAATCGTTAGAGACCTTTACTGCCTCCTTCATGTAGCGCTCGAGATCTTTCTGCTCATGGACGATCTCCATGGCCCTACCCCCGAGCACATAGCTCGGGCGCACCACCAAGGGGTAGCCGATCTCTTGGGCGAGGCGAATCGCCTCTTCTTCATTTCGCGCTGTGCGGTTGGGCGGCTGTAACAGCTCGAGTTTGTGCAGCAACTTTTGGAAACGCTCACGGTCTTCGGCAATATCAATCGACTCCGGTGAGGTGCCGACAATCGGCACACCAGCGGCCTCGAGCGACTTAGCAAGCTTCAAGGGGGTCTGACCACCATACTGAACGATGACCCCCACGGGCTTTTCTTTATCGACGATCTCAAGAACGTCTTCGAGTGTGAGGGGCTCGAAGTAGAGCCGGTCGCTGGTGTCGTAGTCGGTCGAGACAGTCTCAGGATTGCAGTTCACCATGATGGTCTCAAAGCCGTCTTCGCGCAGCGCCATCGCGGCGTGTACGCAACAGTAGTCAAACTCGATACCCTGGCCAATACGATTCGGCCCGCCCCCGAGAACGATCACCTTCTTGCGGTCGGTGGGCCGAGCCTCACATTCTTTTTCGTAGGTCGAATAAAAGTAAGAGGTGCCTGTGTCGAACTCGGCCGCACAGGTATCCACGCGCTTGTAGACTGGTCGAACACCCAGCGCATGACGCTGCTTGCGGATTTCAGCCTCAGAGGTATCGAGCAGGTAGGCCAGCCGCCGATCAGAAAAGCCCTTGCGCTTGAGTTCAAAGAAGAGTTCTGCATCAATCTCTGCCAGGGTTTTTTTCTCGAGCGCCATCTCAATGCGTACGATCTCCTCGATCTGTACGAGAAACCACCGGTCAATATGGGTAAGCGCAAAGACTTCTTCGACCGTAAATCCCTGGGCGAAGGCATCACCCACAAACCAGATACGCTCAGGGCCGGGTTCGCCGAGTTCTTCTTCAATACGTTCGCGATCAACCGTCTTCTGATTCAGGCCGTCGACCCCCACCTCGAGGCCACGCAGGGCCTTCTGGAAAGACTCTTGAAAGGTGCGCCCCATAGCCATGACCTCACCCACCGATTTCATCTGGGTGGTAAGGTGGGCATCTGCCAAGGGGAACTTCTCAAAGGCAAACCGAGGCACCTTGGTAACCACATAGTCAATCGAAGGCTCGAAAGAGGCTGGGGTCGCACCCCCGGTGATTTCATTGCGTAACTCATCCAGGGTATAACCTACGGCGAGCTTGGCCGCCACCTTGGCGATCGGAAAGCCTGTGGCCTTAGAGGCCAAGGCCGACGACCGCGAGACCCGTGGGTTCATCTCGATAACAATCATGCGGCCGTTATCCGGATTAATAGCAAACTGAACGTTGGAGCCCCCGGTATCAACGCCGATCTCTCGCAAAATAGCAATCGAGGCGTTGCGCATGATCTGGTATTCCTTGTCGGTCAGCGTCTGCGCGGGCGCCACCGTGATCGAGTCTCCGGTATGAATACCCATGGGGTCGAGGTTCTCAATGGAGCAGACGATAATGCAGTTGTCGGCCTTATCGCGCACCACCTCCATCTCAAACTCTTTCCAGCCAATCAGCGACTCTTCAATAAGCAGCTCGCGGGTGGGCGAGGCCTCAAGGCCCCGCTTGCAGATGGTTTCGAATTCCTCGGCGTTGTAGGCAATCCCACCGCCCGTACCACCCAGAGTAAAGCTGGGGCGAATCACCATCGGGAAGCCCGCGCTTCCGGTAAGGGTGGCAATCTGTCGCTGGACCTGCCAGGCCTCTTCCATAGAGTGGGCCACCCCCGACTGCGCCGACTCGAGACCAATCTTCGTCATCGCCTGCTTGAACTTCTGACGATCTTCGGCCTTCTCAATGGCTTCTTCTCGGGCGCCAATAAGCTCCACGTTGAACTTGGCAAGGACCCCTTCACGTGCGAGGTCTAGAGCACAGTTCAGTGCAGTCTGACCGCCCATGGTGGGCAGTAAGGCGTCGGGACGTTCTTTTTCAATGATGCGGGCGACCATCTGCCAGGTAATCGGCTCGATGTAGGTAATATCGGCGGTCTCCGGGTCGGTCATGATGGTGGCTGGGTTGCTGTTTACCAGCACCACCTTAAATCCCTCCTGCTTGAGCGCCTTGCACGCCTGGGCGCCGGAATAATCGAACTCGCAGGCCTGGCCAATGACAATGGGCCCCGCGCCGATGATAAGGATTGACTTGATATCCGTGCGCTTAGGCATGGGCTACCCCTTTGGACGCCTGGCCCATGGCAACAAAGAACGGGTCAAACAATGGAATGATGTCGTGCGGCCCGGGACTGGCCTCAGGATGGCCCTGAAAGCAGTAGGCCGGCGCCTGTGTATGGGCTAACCCTTGAATAGAGCCATCAAAGAGCGATACGTGGGTAACCCTAAGGTGCGCTGGTAGGCTGCTGGGGTCTACCGCAAAGCCATGATTCTGTGACGTGATGAAGACGCGGCCCGAGACCATATCTTGAACAGGATGGTTTGCACCATGATGGCCAAACTTCATCTTCAGGGTCTTCGCGCCAGCCGCAAGCGCCATGATCTGATGACCCAAACAGATACCGAAGATCGGCAGCCTGTCATCCATAGCCTGCCGGGCAACCGCAATCGCGTAATCGCACGGCTGGGGGTCTCCGGGCCCGTTCGAGAGAAAAATACCCTGGGGCTTGAGTGCGAGGGCGTCGGCATAGGAGGTCTTAGCAGGCACCACGGTGATCTTGGCGCCACGGTCCGCCAAGAGACGCAGTATGTTGTGCTTGATGCCAAAGTCGTAGGCCACGACATGCGGCGTGTCCTTCGCGTGCGCCGAACCTGCGGGTGCGGCTGCTCCTGCAAGACGCCAGGTACCTTCGGTCCACGCGTAGGCTTTTTTGGTCGAGACGCCCTGGGCCAAGTCTGCCCCCACCAGGCCAGTAAAGCCCCGGGCAAGCTCGACAGCACGTGCGGCCAAGGCTGCTCGGTCTGCATCAGCGAGCGCGCCCACAGCCGCGGAGAGAATCGCGCCAGACTGCGCTCCCGTCTCGCGAAGCCGCCGGGTCAGCGCGCGGGTATCCACTCCCGCAATGGCGACCACCCCGGCCTCAGCCAGGGCCTCGGGCAGGCTGCGCTGACTGCGGAAGTTCGATACGACCTGGGGAAGATCGCGAATAATCAGGCCCGCGGCCTGCACCCCAGACGACTCGTTGTCTTCCTCGTTCCAGCCCGTATTGCCAATATGAGGATAGGTGAGCGTAACAAGCTGCTGGCAGTAGCTCGGGTCGGTGAGGATTTCTTGGTATCCGGTGAGGGCAGTGTTAAAAACCACCTCTCCGACGGTCTGCCCTGAAGCGCCGATCGACACGCCGTCAAAGACGGTGCCGTCAGCGAGCGCGAGTACCGCAAAAGGGAAAACGGGAGGGGCAGACGAGGAAAAACCGGCCGAGTCGGTCTGGGCCGCGGCCAACAGCTGGCGAACCTGCAAAATGGACTCCTTGTAATTTGGTCGATTATAAAGGAGCGGGCTCTCGTGCTAGGGGGCCTTGGAAAAGACGCCAGAGTCTGCGCAGCCGATAGCCTGGAGACCCGGTACCAGGCAACAGGTACCAGCTACCAGGGAGCGGTAGTAAATACCAGCGCTACGCCGCCGCGACGAAAATCGAAATACTTAAAAAAAGGCCCAAGAGCCAGACCAAGGAGCGCGCCAAGGCCCAGTTGGCGACATAGGCCACGATGTAGGCAATGCGGGCAAGCACAAAGGCCACCGCAAACTGGTCTACCGATTCTTGGGGCCCCGCCACGACATGGGCGGCGAGAACCGCAAGCCCAAAGATGATGAGAGCCTCCCAGCTATTCTGCTGGGCCGCTACGGCCCGCGCCCGAAAGCCCTCCTGCCGGGCCAGCCAGTCACGTGGCTGGGCATTGTCATAGCCCTCCCCGCCTGCCTTCGAGATCCCCGCACAAACGATAGGCAGAAACATCGTAATCAAAAGGCACCACAAGGCGATGGTCATTTAGACAGGTCCTTTCTCACGGCGGTCACGAAACGCCTGGGCCACAGTGCCCAGGTCGACATACTCTAGCTCGCCCCCCACAGGAACACCGCGGGCCGGACGGGTGATTCGCAAAGGGGGATCGCGCGCCACAGCCTGCAGCAGCCCAGAGATCGCATGGGCGGTGGCCTCGCCTTCCGGCGTAAAGTTGGTGGCCAGGATCACCTCAGCGACCAGGGGATCCTGGGCGCGAGACAGGAGTCGTTCGAGAGGCAGCTGCGCTGGCCCCAGCCCGTCAAGGGGGGAGAGTCTGCCCATGAGCACAAAATACAGGCCTCGATAGCTTCTGGTCTGCTCTACTACCAGAAGGTCGGCAGGACTCTCCACTACGCAGAGTTGGGTGGGATCGCGCAGCGCGTCTTGACAGGTGGCGCACGTCGGCTGCTCGGAGAAGGTATTACAACGACGGCATGGCTGAAGCCGAGAGAGCGCATGAAGCAGAGAATGGCCGAGCTGTTCGGCCCCCTCCCGATCGTGCTGCAGCAGATGAAAGGCCAACCGCTGGGCGGTCTTCGGGCCAATCCCTGGTAGTCGAGAGAAAGACTCGGTGAGGGCCATCAGGCTCGGGGGGGGCCCCGTGGACGCAGAGCCTTTCGGCGAGGATGCCACGGCGTTACAGTGACCCTAGAGCCTAAACCCAGGAGGCAGCGGAAGACCAGCAGTTGCAGCAGACATCCGCTCGTTGGAGAGCGCCTCAACCTTGACCGCGGCATCGTTGATCGCCGCAACCAATAGGTCTTGGAGCGTCTCCCTATCGTCGGGGTCTGAGGTCATCAAGCTCGGGTCGATCGAGAGTGATCTAACCTGATGCTTACCCGTCATCACGAGCTTCACAAGACCGGAGCCCGCCTGGCCCTCGGCCTGAAGCTCACCAAGCGACTCTTGTGCCTGCTTAATCTTTTCCTGCATCTGCTGGGCCTGGCGCATCAGCCCTGCGATCTGGCCTTTCATCATGATGTTTCTCCTAGAGGGGACGAGGGGGGTGCTGGGGAATCAACCGCACGGATCGAACCCGGCACGATCTTCGCATCAAATGTACGAATGAGATCCTGCACAACGGGAGACTGGGCAATAGAGGCCTCCGCATCGGCCAACGCTTCGGCCTTCTTGTGCGCATCCTGGGCTGCTGCTGTAGGGCCTTCCGGCGTACCTACCCGTACAACCAGCGAGAGCTTTTGCCCAAAATATTGACGCAAGCTGGCCTCAACACGCTCGACAAGACTGGTCTCTGCAAGTGCTTCAAGCGGCACACAGAAGGCAAGACGGTCAGCCGCCTCGCCCTGCCTGCCCTCAAAGGTGGATTGCTGCGCAAACTGACGAGACAGGCCTGCGAGCCCGAGTTCGCGAGAAATCTGTGGCCAACGGTCAGGTGTGAGCGCAGATAGATCTGCCTTGGGGGCCACGACTGGAATGGGCTTGACCGCGGGGGCAGCGGCGAGGGCTGCAGCCTTAACAGCGGGCCTAGGAGATCCACCAGACCCACCGCCGGAGGCAGGAGACTCCGGCCTGAAGGCCAGCAGTCGCAAAAAAGTCATCTGCAGTCCAGTAGCCTCATCCGGAGCGAGACTCAGGTCACGACGACCCAGGACCAAGATCTGATATCCGAGCTGTGCCCTCTCTGGGCCGAGGGCCTGGGCCAACGCCTCCACACCAGCATCAGACACAGCATCGTTCAGCCCCAACGCAGAGACTAAGGCAGCCTCGTGATACAGACGCGCGAGCGATTCGAGAACGGATTCAGCCAGGGCGCCCGACTGCAACAAGGCTTCACCGGCCTCTATGGCCTCAGCCGCCTGGCCCCGCGCCAAATACTCGGCTGTCGCCAACAAGGCCTCGCGCTGAACTAGTCCCAGCATCTGGCTGACCGCCTCAAGACTGATTACACCGCCCCCGTATGCGATCGCCTGATCGGTCAGGGAGAGCGCATCACGCACAGATCCTTTGGCTGCACGCGCCAGGGCCTGTACGGCCGGCGCCTCTGCAACCACAGCCTCTTGTGCCAGAACGAAATCGATATGCCCTTGCAGGGCCTCAAGTCGAAGATTCTTCAGGCCAAACTGCAGACATCGGGAGAGCACCGTAACAGGAATCTTCTGAGGATCAGTTGTAGCAAGAATGAACTTAACCTGGGCTGGCGGCTCTTCAAGGGTCTTGAGCATCGCATTGAAGGCATGCCCAGAGAGCATATGCACCTCATCAATCACATAGACCTTAAAGCGCCCAGAAGTTGGCGCAAATCGAGACTGTTCAAGAAGCTGCTGTATTTCAGCCACGCCCCGGTTAGAGGCCGCATCAATCTCTATGTAGTCTACGAAGCGACCGGCATCAATTTCCCGGCAGCTGCTGCACTGCCCACACGGTTCGGCCACAAGACCCGTCTCACAGTTCAAGGCCTTGGCAAATATTCGAGCCAGAGTGGTCTTGCCCACCCCACGGGACCCTGTCAAAAGATAGGCGTGGTGGAGACGGTTCTGGCCCAGGGCGTGCTGTAGCGCCTTAACAACATGGTCTTGCCCCACAACGGTGGCAAAGCTCCTCGGCCGCCACTTTCTCGCCAACGCGACTGGTGCGGGGGCGCCGCCAGAGGGAAGATCTTCAAAAAGACCGGTCATTAGGCATCCTGAGGATCAGGCGAGGCAAAGGGCATAGACACACCAAGGGGGCGATAGGTTGGAGGGAGGCGAGCCGGACCCCCGGCACTTGCAAGGACCCGCTGTGGCTGCTTCGTTCCCGACCTGACCAGGTTCACAGGCTCACAATGCGGGGCGGCCCGCCAACGAGCAGTGTATCAAGAGCATCACAAAACAAAGGGGCCCGATTTGCGCGGATCCGTGGTTAATGCGCTACACTCCATCTTCAAGTCAGTTACGTCGCGGGAATTCTACGCCCATGCTTTAAGACGAACTGCCCGAGACGATCCCCTTTTCGGAACCTTGGCTTCCACTGTCATCCTGTCCTGACTCGTATCCGAGGGCAGTTTCCGAATGGATTTCCCCTACCAATTTTTCCTTTCTCCGAGCCATCATGAGTGAATCCGTGAAAGTCGTAACCGATGCGAGTTTCGATGTCGATGTTCTCAAGTCCGACCTACCCGTCCTAGTGGACTTCTGGGCCGAGTGGTGCGGCCCCTGCAAAATGATCGGCCCTATCGTTGAAGAAATCGCCCGCGAGTACAACGGGCGACTCACCGTTGCAAAGCTCAATGTCGATGAGAATGCGGCTGTCCCCGCGAAGCACGGTATTCGTGGCATTCCCACACTGATTCTTTTCAAGAACGGTGCGGTGGTCTCCCAAAAGGTTGGTGCAGCGGCAAAGTCGCAGCTAACGGCCTGGATCGACACCCAAATCTAACCTCCGAAGAGCCCTAGCCCTCTATGTACCTGTCAGAACTTAAGGCCATGCCGGTGATCCAGCTTGTTGAGCTGGCGAGCACACTGGAAATCGACAACGCCAGCCGACTGCGTAAGCAGGAGCTCATGTTTGCCATTCTCAAAAAGAAGGCAAAAACAGGGGAGCAGATTTTTGGAGACGGCGTGCTCGAGGTCCTGCCAGACGGCTTCGGATTTCTGCGGGCGCCAGAATCATCGTATCTTGCGAGTACCGACGATATCTACCTGTCGCCATCGCAGATTCGGCGGTTCAATCTCCATACAGGAGACTCTATCGAGGGGGAAGTACGAACGCCCAAAGATGGTGAGCGCTACTTTGCGCTGGTGAAAGTCGATCGTATCAACGGCCAGCCACCCGAGGCCTCCAAGAATAAGATTCTCTTTGAGAACCTCACCCCGCTCTTTCCGAACCAGCCCCTGAAGCTCGAGCGGGAGATGAAGGGGGAAGAAAATATCACTGGCCGCATCATTGACATGATTGCGCCAATTGGTAAGGGGCAGCGTGGGCTGCTCGTCGCCTCACCAAAGAGCGGCAAGACCGTGATGATGCAGCACATCGCCCATGCCATTACCACCAATCATCCCGAGGTCGTTCTTATTGTCTTGCTCATCGACGAACGCCCAGAAGAAGTGACCGAGATGCAGCGCTCTGTCCGCGGAGAAGTGGTTGCCTCCACCTTTGATGAACCAGCCACCCGTCATGTGCAAGTGGCCGAAATGGTGATCGAGAAGGCAAAACGACTGGTGGAACATAAAAAAGATGTGGTTATTCTGCTTGACTCGATTACCCGCTTGGCACGCGCCTACAACACGGTGGTGCCCACCTCGGGCAAGGTACTAACGGGCGGGGTTGATGCCAATGCGCTGCACCGACCGAAGCGGTTTTTTGGTGCTGCACGAAATATTGAAGAAGGCGGGTCTCTGACGATCATCGCTACTGCGCTGATCGAGACCGGCTCCCGAATGGACGAGGTGATCTACGAGGAATTCAAGGGTACCGGCAACATGGAAGTACACCTGGAGCGCAGGCTGGCAGAAAAGCGTGTCTATCCGGCAATAAACATTAATCGATCAGGTACGCGCAAAGAAGAGTTGCTCATCCCGGCCGATCTACTTCAGAAAATCTGGATCCTGCGCAAACTCCTGCATGACATGGACGAAATCCAGTCTATGGAATTCTTACTGGACAAGGTTCGCCAGACCAAAAACAACGCAGAGTTTTTTGACATGATGAAGCGTGGCGGATAGCCTGCGCTGTTGCTATAATCAAAAGTTATTTGCTAAACAGACACGTGGCTTTGGCGTTTCCCCCACCAAACAGAATGTATGCAATGTTTGGAGTTTTGGGGCCTAAGGCTGGCGATCTTTATATTAAGGACCAGAAATGAGAGAAGGCATCCATCCCAATTACCGCGAAGTCGTATTTGTTGATCTTTCCAACGACTTTAGCTTCGTCACGCGCTCTACGGTGAGCACCCGCGAGACTATCAAGTGGAAAGACGGTAAAGAGTATCCCCTCTACAAACTCGATACCAGCTCCGAGTCGCATCCTTTCTACACTGGAACCCAGAAGATTATGGATACCGCAGGCCGTGTAGAAAAATTCCGCCAGAAATTCGGAACCAAGCGCGGAACAGGGGCCAAAGCGGCCAGCTAATCCCCATCGCGGAGCCTGCAGTCGGTGTCGCAGTCTCCTCCAATTCGAGACCTTATTCTGTCGTGGCGGCCCCCAAGGCCGCTGCCCGGACTTGCTGCGAGTTCAGCGCAGCAAGTCCCTCGCGTCTTATTCTTTCTCCTTAGTCTGCTCTACCTCTGGTCGGGGCTCTTTAGTCATAGTCCTTGGCAGGGAGCAGACCTATCTGGGATCGCCCAGGCCCGAGGAATCCTGCAGAGCCTCCTCGCCCCTGACCAGGCAACAGGCCGGCTCAGCGAACCCTTAGGCGCACTGCTCTTCTCTAACCTTCAGGGCGGAACGCTTCTTCCGGATGGGCCACTCACCGCCTGGACAATGGCCTTAGTAATGGGGCTAGCCCATGTCGTCTGGGCGATTGCTGGCTCTGTCTTCGCGGTATCTTCAGTGCCCGCCCCTCTTCTCACCGCCGAAACGCTGCAGGCGGCTGGGCGTCTAACCCTTCTGGCCTGGGTAATCGTCGGGCTCTTCTGTCTATGGAAAGCAACACACAGACTCACCCGTCGCAGGGAGGCTAGACCAGACGATCCTCTTGGTATTGGCCCAAGCGCCCATGCACTAGCAGTCACCATGGCCGACTGTGCGGTACTGCTTGCTTTGGCATGCATAGGTGCCCTCTCCCGGTGGCATGAGGCTGGACCTCATGCCGTTCATTTTGCATTAAGTGCAGGCGTGCTGTGGGCCATAGCAGTGGCCCCTGAAGAGCCCCGCCGTGCTGGCCTCTGGGTTGGTTTGCTGCTCACCATGGGACTGCTAAACGAGGGGCTGAAGTCGCTGGTCGCCAGCATCTTGGGCCTAGGACTGGTCTGCCTCCTGGTAGGCCCCTGGCGACTTGTGCGCCGGGGCCTAATGGGGTGGGCCCTGATCAGCATGGGCGGCACTATGTCGGCCTGGCTGCTTCTCGTCTTACTTTCGGAGCAGCATCAGAACCTATTTAGCTGGTGGCAACTACAGACGCACGTCGTCTTTCGCCCAGTTCTGCACGGCCCGGAGACCTGGGCCTGGTCATGGTGGCCACTCTGGCCCGTAATTGCCGCACTAGGACTACAGGCCTGGCGCAGCGGGCTCTGGAGGCTTATGCACCTGCAGATGGTAGTCCTGCTACTTCTCCCCTGGCTGCTGGTCTATATGCTCGGGCTTGGCGAGGCCAATCCGGCCCGACTTGTTCCTGTCGCACTACTTGCCTGCCTGAGTGCCTATGGCCTCCTATCTTTGCCGCGGTCTGTCTCAAGCCTCATTGACTGGTTTGCAGTCGTCGTTTTCACCAGCCTTGGCACCCTCATTTGGCTCTATTGGTCGGCCATTCAGTTCGGATTTCCTGCAAAGCTGGCTAGCCGCCTCGACTTTCTGGCACCGGGCGTATCGGGGAATGCCGGGCTTATCGAATTGCTCGTAGGCGTCTGCGTAAGCGGGGCCTGGCTGGCCGTTGTAGCCTGGCGGATCGGGCGTGGAGAGTCTAGGCTCTGGCGGCCGGTGGTGCTCTCCGCTGGCGGGGTCACACTCACCTGGGTGCTGATGATGAATCTTCTTCTTCCCGCTCTCGAGATTAACCGGGGCTATCAGTCGGCGGTTCAGAAGATCCAGCAAGCCATCGATCAGTCCATGCCTCCCTCCGGCCTAACGGCCGCACAAAAATGCGTACAGGCTCCGGGATCTGATCTCACGAGCCGGGCCGTGATTCTCTCGAGTATCGAGATACCACTCGCCCGACCCAGTTATGGCCAGTGCTTTTGGCGTCTTTCTACCTCTGCCTACGTACCGGAGGGCTGGTCGACTATCCTCGTGAGCTTACGAAATCCAAACCGGCCAGAACGGACTCGGTTTCACCTTCAGATTCGCGCCCCCTCCGGGTAGCTATCGGGCATGAGGTGCTTGCGGTAGTAGCGGAGCTCTTCTATCGACTCTAAGATATCTGCCAGCGCTGTGTGGGCGCCCTTTTTGGTAAAGCCCTTGAGCAACTCGGGGCGCCAACGCCGACAGAGTTCTTTAATCGTGCTTACATCGATATTGCGATAGTGAAAGAAGGCCTCCAGCCTGGGCATATATCGCACGAGAAAGCGGCGGTCCTGGTGAATCGTATTGCCGCACATGGGAGACTTTCCCGGGGGAACATAGGCCTTTAGGAAGTCCAGTAGCACTGCCTCGGCCTCATCCTCTGAAATTGAGGAGCCCTTAACCCGATCAACCAATCCCGACCTCGTGTGGGTGCCCTTGTTCCAGTTGTCCATGGTGGCGAGATGCGCATCGGTCTGATGCACCACAAGCACCGGCCCTTCAGCTAGCAGCTCGAGCTGAGGGGTAGTCACCACCACCGCCACTTCAAGAATTCGATTCTGCTCAGGGTCGAGACCGCTCATCTCCATATCCACCCAGATGAGATTTTCCTCGTGCGGCGTGATCGATGATTCAACTTTCGGCATAACGTATAGACCCAATCGGAAAAAGATATAGATACAGGGCGTGCGAGACAGCAACGCCGCAACAGGCTATCGAATCGCCTGGGCGAGACTTAATACCGAGGCAGCATAAAGATAGCTTCGGTTGTACTTGGTAACGGCAAAGAAGTTGGGGGTCACCAGCCAATAGACCGGTGACTGGTCCGGCTCAGGAAGAGAAATGATGCTCGCAGGGGTCTGCGCCGGCAGCTCAATGTCTTTAGAAACCAGCCCTACTCGGGCAATCTCACCGAAGGTGTGCTTCGCCTCAAGCCCCTGGACCAAAAACGCAGAAGGGTCTACAGGCAGCGTGCTGCCAAGCGAGAAAAATGCCGGGATTCCACGTTGCCAGCCGTGCTCTTGCAAAAAGTGCCCAACCGAGCCCATCGCATCGGGCATGCTCTCAATAAGGTCGGGGCGGCCGTCCTGGTCGAAATCCACAGCCCAAGACTGCCAACTCGACGGCATGAACTGCGGGATCCCCAGGGCGCCCGCAAACGAGCCCTGGGTCTTAGAGAGGTCTAGGGTCCCCTGGTGACCCATCACCAAGAGATGGCCCAGCTCTCGTCGAAAGAAATCCTGGCGGCGCGGGGACAAAAAAGCGAGGCTCGTTAACGTGTCAAGCGTAGGAAACGACCCACGAATCCTCCCATAGCGCGTTTCCACACCCAGAATACCGACGATCACCTCGGGGGGCACGCCATAAAGGTCCTCCGCTCGGGCGAGAAAGAGTTGCTCCTTTACAAGCAAAGCCCTACCCTCCTGCTGTGTCCGGGCATCAAGATTTCGGGTGAGAGCGCGCGATAGGGAGGGCTTGGGACGTTCTTGGATAGCAGAAGGCTCAGGATTGACAAGTTGCAAAGCCCGATCCTGACGTACGAGGCCAGAAAACTGACGGGCAAGCCATGGCTCGCTCAGACTATGTTGTGCGTGGAGCTCTTCCCAGAAAGACTGCAGATGACGGGGATCAATCCAGTCGGGAATTGCGGAGGCACGGGCCGCAGGCTGAGACTTACGGGCGCTCTGGGCGACCGCGGGAATACAGCAGGACAATGCCAAGGCTGGTGCGGCAGCCACAAGGCGTCTCCTAAGACCGACGGGTTGGGTCTTAAGGCCACTACTGTTACAATTTAAGACTTTTTGTTGATTGACCAAAACAGTTTCTTTGAAGGAATTTTACGTATGGTTGTGATTCGACTTGCCCGCGGTGGCTCCCATAAGCGTCCTTTTTACCACGTGGTCGCGACTGATTCTCGAAATCGTCGTGATGGCAGGTTTATTGAGCGGCTTGGGTTTTTTAATCCTATCGCCCGCGGCAACGACCCGAGCTTGAATATTGCCCTTGACCGGGTTGCCTACTGGAAGGGCGTTGGCGCTCAGGTGAGCCCCCGTGTTTCCGAATTGGTGAAGTCCTTCGAAGGCAAACAGGCTGCCGCAGGGGCCTAACAACGCCCGGTTTAAACGCGCCTCCTGTGCGTGGGGGTAACGTTGTCCAGACACAACACTCCACGCCTCGGCGCTTCTGCGCCTCAGGCGGGCAACCGTTCGAGAAACTTCCTCGAACGGCGGCTCGGCCGCCTTGGAGACCCTCTTCCCGAAAAGACGCATGCACAAATCGTCTTTTCTGACCCCGCCCCTCCCGACGTTATCGTGGCGGCAGTAATCATCAGCCCGATAGGGTTATCAGGGCACATACGGGCCCGACCGACCGCAGACAGCAGGCGCATCTCCCCCGAAAAAATCAGCAAGACTGCCATATGTCCCATTGCTGAAGTCGGTAGAGTGTGGCTTCAAAACCCTAGCGGCTGGCGTGCAACCAAGATTCTTTCCAGCAGTCCTCGTGGAGACCATTTCTGCCTAGAACTGGCCTGCAGTAGCGATCGAACCACGGCCGAAGGCCTCATTGGTACCCGGATCTGTATCTCTCGCCCGCAGGAGTCAGAAGATCTCTATTGGTCAGACCTCATAGGAAAGCCTGTTGAAAACACGAGCGGGATATTGCTAGGCACGGTATCGCGACTTGAAACCAATGGAGAACATGATTGGCTGGTCGTCGGGCCACATTTCATTCCCCTTGTGAATCGCCACGTGCTGTCTCTAGGGAAAAAAGGATCGCCCATCGTCGTGGACTGGAATGAAGACTGGTCACAATGACCTCTACCGCCCCGCAAAGTCCGTCTCAGAGTACTTCGGCCTGCCTGGTCCGATTTGATGTCATATCGCTTTTCCCGGAGTTTTTTGCTCCCTGGCAGTCACTGGGCGTTTGCGGTCGCGCGGTCGCGCAGCGCCGTGTCTCGGTTTATCACTGGAATCCCCGGCAATTCGTAAGCGATTTACACCAGACGATTGACGACAGGCCCTACGGAGGCGGGCCCGGCATGGTCATGATGGCACCACCACTCGCAGACTGCGTGTCCGCCATCCGTCAGGCTCTTCAGGCAGCCGCAGTTCCTAAGGGCCCCATTATTCTCATGTCCCCCGCTGGAATACCACTGAGCCAGCCATGGGTAGAGCACCAGATTATCCGGGAGAGGCACTCAGGACCCTTACAGTTCACCCTAGTGTGTGGTCGTTACGAGGGCATTGACCAGCGGTTTATCGATCATTACGTAGACCTCGAGATCAGCCTCGGTGACTTTGTCTTGTCAGGGGGAGAAATTGCGGCACTAGCGCTTATGGATGCGCTGGTGCGCAGGCTGCCAGGGGTCTTAAACGACGCCCTTTCGTCAGTATCAGAATCGTTTATGCAGCCCCAACTCGATCATCCCCACTTCACCCGACCGGAGGTCTTTGAGGGATCCAGTGTTCCGAGCGTGCTTTTATCTGGGCATCATGGCAAAATAGCGGATTGGCGCGCAGAACAATCGAAAAGACTCACGCTGTCGCGCCGGCCAGACCTCTTGTCATTGCCATCGCCATCTCGCCAGCAGAAGTCGTAAAAAGATGTCGTAGAAGTATGGCTATGGTCTAGAGGTCATTTTCAATTACTGCCATCCTCTTGTGGGGCCCCGGCCAGCCACTGCAACGATGCTTCGGAGTTATTATGGATTTGATTCGTACCCTCGAGCAGGAAGAAATCGCTCGCCTGAACAAGAATGTTCCCGACTTCTCCCCAGGCGACACTGTCATCGTGAGTGTCAACGTGGTTGAAGGCACCAGAAAACGTCTCCAGGCCTATGAGGGCGTAGTCATCGCCAAGCGCAACCGTGGCCTGAATTCCTCTTTTATTGTGAGAAAGATCTCTGCCGGAGAGGGGGTCGAGCGTACGTTCCAGCTTTATTCGCCACTCATTGCCAAGATCGAGGTAAAGCGCCGTGGCGATGTCCGACGCGCAAAGCTTTACTATCTGCGGCAGCGTTCGGGTAAATCCGCGCGAATTCGCGAAAAGCTTCAGTCCAAGGGGCTTGCCAGCGCGGTATCCTCGGGCCAGACGTCTCGCGAGGACACTGAGCCTCCAGCAGCACCCTCGGCCTAAGCGTAGGGCAGAGCTTAGGTCTGCCCTTATCCACCCCTGCAAAAACGCATCCTCGACCCTCAGGCAGCGCCTCTGTTGGCGCAGCTCTCAGGTCCATTGGTTCCTGCTGAAGCGCTTGGGGCGCATCGTATTGCCGAATGGTGTCGACGAAGCCGAGACGAGCCCGCATTTCCTCAATGGTCTCCAGAGGTCCGTGCGGACAGACGGCTTCAAAGCAGTCTTCCTTCGGAGTTGAGCCCAGCCGCGGTGCTCATTGCGGTCTGCCCCACCACGTCGGAGTTGATTCTCACCCAGCGGCCGCTTCACCTTAAAGACCACCCCGGACAAATAAGCTTTCCAGGCGGACGAATGGAGACGACCGATGCGTCCCTAATCGAGACCGCCTGCCGTGAGGCTGAAGAAGAGGTAGGGCTTAGGCGGCGCTGGATCACCCCCTTACTTACCCTCCCTGAATACATCACGGTAACGGGCTTTCAGGTTACCCCTGTCTTGAGTGTATTGTCTGAAGGCTACTACCTGATACCCCACCCCGAAGAGGTGGCTGAAATTGTTCGGGTACCTCTGGCATTCCTCATGGACCCTCGCAACCACCAGCTCCGTCAGGTACAGATAGAATCTGAACTGGTTGAGTTTTTTGCCATACCGTACCGGACGCACTTTATCTGGGGGGCAACCGCCGCAATGATTCGAAACCTTTATCATTTTTTGATCGCAGCCTGGAACCAGTCACGCCCACCCGTCTCTGAATAGTCATGACCCTTCTTAGCCTTCTGATCGCCCTTTTACTGGAGCAGGTTCAGCCGATGCGGCCGTCTAATGCGGTGCAGAACTGGATCGATCAGCGGCTACGGCGTCTTCGGCTCATGGCCGCCCCCGACGAGGAGCAGTCGATCTGGGTTGCTTGGTGGCTCGTCGTGGCGGGGGGCGCACTCGCAGCCCTAACCGGTATCTGGCTGCTCGGTCTCATCCACCCGCTACTTGAACTCTTCGGCATGGTGGCTATTCTCTATCTGGCCCTGGGTTTTCGTCAGTTTAGCCACTGGTTTAATGAGATTCAGCTTGCAGTCAAGCAGGATGACCTTCCCCGAGCACGAGAGGTTTTCAGCGACTGGGTGGCCAAGACCCAGGCAGACGCTGTCGCCCAGTCTGCAGCCCTTCGCGGAGATGCCCATGCCATTGCCCGGGAGTCTATTCGTCTTGCATTGGTTGCAGCCCAACGCCATGTCTTTGGGGTGATCTTCTGGTTTGTCATTCTTCCCGGCCCTGCGGGTGCGGTTGGATATTGGCTCAGCGTTCAAATTCTTAGAGCCTGGGCGGGTCCACGTGATGCCCCGAGCCGGTTATCCGAATCGCCCGATTCCGAGGCCTCCGCAGGAGACTTTGGAAGCCCGGTCATAGATGCCCATACCCAGGTGGCGCAGAAGGCGTTCCGGTGGGTAGACTGGCTCCCCGTTCGGGTAACGGCTGGTATCTATGCCATGGTGGGCAACTTCGAAGATGCCGTACGGCAATGGCGCAGCCAGGTCGCTGCGGCCCCTACGAGCCATAACGACACAGAACGTGTGCTGATCGCAGCGGGTTCCGGAGCCATCGGTGTTCGGCTCTCCCTGCCAGAAGCCCCCTCCGGTGCGGATAGCCTCGATGACTTTACCCTCGGGGCATCCAACGAACTTCCCCTGCGGGACCCAGACGAACCAGCCATGGCATCGGCCGTAGGTCTTGTCTGGCGGGCCTTGCTTGTCTGGTTCTTCATGGTCCTGCTCTTCTCTCTGGGGCGTTGGTTTGCCTAATCCAGTTCCTCCACAGAGACACGCATACCGGGTGCTCACTGTGCAAGAAGTTGAGGCGGCACTCCAGGCAAGAGCGCCCTGGGTTTTAGAAGATGGCATGCTTGTCTTAGAAATCAGAGACGCCCCGTTCTCAGACATTGCCGGCCTGGTTCGAGAGATTCTGGTCGTTGCCGAAGAACTCGATCACCACCCCGACGTTGGCTTTGGCTATAACTGGCTTCGGGTCTCCACCCTGACCCATGATGCCGGAGGCATCACAGAAAAAGACCTGGCGTGCGCCGATCGCATCCTGAAGCGTCTCGCATCTTAAGCGCCCACGGCAGCCAGGCATGGCTTGACACGCATCCCCCTGTTGTTGCCCACCTGAAGGGACGCGCGCTACAGCCTGTCGCAGGCGACTGGGCCATTATCGACAGGAGTCACGCTCCGCCCCTCATTACCGAGATACTGCCCCAAGAGAACCGCATTCTGCGTAGTGAAGGGCCAAAAACAAAAGTCCTCGCGGCAAACATCGACCTTGCCATCCTTGTCGTGTCAGGCCACCCGGTCTTCTCCGCAGAACTTGGGCTGCGGGTCTTGGCCAGCCTCAATGCTGAGTCAATCCCCGCCATCATTGCCCTTAACAAGGTCGACCTTATCGATAGCCTTCCGCTGGCAAAGCGGCAGCTGCAGGCCCTGCTACCCCGCGTCGACCAGAAGACAACAACCCATCTCGGCCCTGCAGCCGTACAGATCTGTGAAATAAGTTGTCGCCAAGAGGTATATGGGGGCATCGCACCTCTGCTGCACGCCCTACAACAACAGCTGGGCAGCAAGCCATCGCCAACGATCGCCCTCATCGGCCAATCCGGTATGGGGAAATCAAGCCTGCTGAATCGGATGATTCCGGAGGCACAGGCCCAGACGCAGGCCATCTCTGAGGCCCTTCAGACCGGGCGTCACACCACCACAGTGAGTCGCGGATACCTATGGGCAGAGGGTCCCTTGGGGCAGCCGGCCTGGGTCATAGACACCCCAGGATTTCAGCGGTTCGGCCTGTCTCACCTCAGCACGAGTCAGGTCGCAGAAATTTTTCCCGACTGGGCCGAGATTCAATCCCGAACGGGTTGTAAGTTTTATAACTGTATGCATCAACACGAACCAGGATGCGCAATAAAGGCGGAAATCGAGGCGCTCGAAGCAAGAGATCCGTCACGCGCCCAACACCTTGGGCTTCGTCGTTCGGGATGGCTCAGTCTCCTCAATGGGCTTTAGAAGGCTACCGCAGGCCGCCTCATGATTAAACTGACCCGCACGGTATCGCTCAACAATCTCTTCCGGCCAGACGCAGTCAAAGGTCTCAACCTCCCCATCAACGGGTATGGGCTGTACCGATGCGGCTACCTGTCCCCGAAAAACCCAGACCTGTTCATGATGTAGGCAGTCTGTCAGCAGTCGGCACACACGGAGACGACCAATAAACCGGATCTCCTGCCTCGACAGATTAATAAGGCCTGCCTCTTCCGCCGCCTCCCGCCCGACCGCGTTGGCCGCAGACTCATAGGCGGGAAGCCCCCCAGCCGCAGCAGCATCCCACATCCCTGGATCGATACGCTTGTGGGCAGCCCTCCGTCCGATCCAGTATCTGCCCTGCGGCGTCATGAGGTTGAGATGCACGGAAGAAGAGAGTATCCCCAGAGGCCGAAAGAGGCTGCGTTCGAGTAGAAGCGGCCGAGGTACAGCCGCATCATCGAGCAAGATTCCTGCAGAGCGATCACGAACGAAAAATCGCTCGTATCGCCAGCCCTCAGGTCCAAGATAGTCAAAGAGCAGTGTCTCAAGCTCAGAAAGACGATCGGCATTTATAAGACACGCCTGCTCCGGCGCGCCCCTGGTTGTCCAGAATAGGTCTGCCCGCAAAAGGACCGAAAACATCTCCGGTGCCAGCCAACCAATCGGCCCCGAATCAAGACCCGTGCGGGTGTAGCGCACCCCCCATGGAACAAAACCCGCCAGACGAATCGCAGTTACCTCTGTAGGAGGGGCAAATAGGTCCGCTGGCCATACCTCAGAGGGGGCGAGACGTGCCCATAGCACTTGACTGGGCGTCAAGACCACCTCAGGCCATAAGACCGTTTACGATTACTGCCCATGAAGCATGTGTCCGCAAGAAAGTTACGACGGCTTGTTGTTCTCGTTGCCCTGAGCATAGCGGCAGGAATCGCCGCCTGGACAGAAAACTCGACCGCCACGAATGAGGCCCCCCGATCCGGCCTTGGCTATAGCCTGGTTCGGGTCTTTGACGGTGACTCGATGCTCATGCGAACACCCAATGGCGAGACCATCAAAATGCGCATTGCAGGCGTAGATGCCCCCGAAAAGAGCCAGCCGTCTGCCGACCCGGCCCGCGACCGACTAGAACGTCTCCTCAAGGAATCCCCGTTGCAGGTCACGATACTAAAAAAGGACGTCTATGGTCGATGGCTTACGAGTATCGTGGTGTCGGACAGAGACCTTGGACAGCAGCTGATTGAGGAGGGCCACGCCTGGTTCTTTCGTCGATATCAGAGCGACCTGACCGCCGAACAACGTCGGCAATACGACTGGGCCGAACAAAAGGCCCGAGAGGATCGTAGAGGACTCTGGGCAGAGGAGCAACCGGTCGCACCCTGGGAATTTCGCCAACGCAGACGGGAAGCCCGCCAGAAAGAAGGCTAAGACCGCATGCCCACCTGCCTGAGACGCTCGTAACAGGCGACTCCACAGGCAACAGAGACATTGAGACTCGACACACTACCGACCATCGGTAGCCTGACGAGTCCATCACAGTGAGACCGAACAAGTCGCCGAAGCCCCTTACCCTCTGCTCCCAGAACCATCACCACAGGGCCACTGAGATCTAGGTCATAGACAGTCTCGTCAGCACTATCGTCTAAACCCCAGACGGCATAGCCGCGGTCTTGGGCCTGTTCAATAGCCCTATTCAGATTAGTGACCAGCAGATATGGAACCTGCTCAGCCGCTCCGGCAGCCACGCGGATAGCGACCGGAGACAGAGGCGCTGAATGGTCTTTGGGAGCCACCACGGCAACCACCCCTGCGGCGTCGGCCGTACGCAGGATCGCGCCAAGATTGTGTGGGTCTGTGACTCCATCTAGAAAAAGAAAGAATGGGGTGGAAGGCCTACCACCTGCATCCCGGATGGCGGGCCGGTCCTCAGCCGGCGTAAGGCATGTCTCGAGCAGGGTCTCAAGGTCGTCGGGCATCTCGCGGGGCTGCGCGAGGGCCAGCACCCCTTGATGCCTCTCACCGCCCGCCCGCGCATCGAGTTGGGCAGAGGACTGCGGGCGCAGCGAGATGCCCGCCTGGGCCAGTTCCGTAAGCAATGCCTTGAGTCGTCCGTCGCGTCGAGACTGATCAACCCAGACTTCTCGAATTGTCTCAGGGGCTGCACGCAAACGCGCGCGAACCGCATGAAATCCTAAAAGACACTGAAGATCGGAATTGGCCATCGGGGGCTATGTGCGACGGCGCGCCTTAGGGGCCTTTGCCCTTGATTTGGAGGCGGCTTTTTTAGCGGTGCCCCGGGTACGACCAGCGGCATCTGTACGGGCATGACTCGCCTTTGACTTACCCGGGGTGGCCAATTTTTTGCCAGCCTTCGCCCGTGGTGACGGGGGGGCCGAAACACTCCAATCAGGCTCAGGTGTCGCCGCCACGGTGAGATCATCATCTAACTGACCGGGCTTCGGTCTACGGGTCGTGCGAACCATACTCGGGACGAGTCGAAACTCAATACGACGCGCATCTAAATCAACACGAGATACCAATATCGATAACGGGTCATAGAGCTTAAACCGCCGGCCTGTGCGCTCACCGCGCAATTCATGGGCAATATCATTGTGCTGAAAATACTCTGCTCCGAGCTCCGAGACATGGATGAGACCCTCGACATAGAGCGACTCCAAGGTAACAAAAAGGCCGAAACTGGTGACGCCGGTGACGACCCCCCGAAACTCTTCGCCCACATGCCCCTTCATAAACTGGCACTTCAGCCATGCCTCGACATCGCGCGATGCATCATCTGCCCGGCGTTCGGCGGCAGAGCAATGGTCACCCACACGACGCCAGCGATCCATTACATCAGCCTGCCCATCAAGACCCTCAGCCCCAAAGGCCGGCAGATATCGCTTTCTCGCAAGGACCGCCTTAATCACCCGATGAACAAGCAGATCGGGGTACCGCCGAATCGGCGACGTGAAATGGGCATAGGCATCATAGGCAAGACCAAAATGGCCTACGTTGTCTGGGCTGTATATGGCCTGCTGCATGGAACGCAATAAAAGCGTCTGAAGGAGTCGTGCATCGGGCCGTGCCTTAATCTCCTTAGCAAGACGGGCGTAATCCGCTGGCTCAGGATCGTCCTGGCCTTCGAGTCGAAGCCCCTGCATGCGCAGAAACTCCCGCAGGGATTTCAGCCGTTCAGGGGTCGGCCCCTCATGAACTCTATACAAGCCGGGATGTTTACTACGCTGGAGAAAATCTGCCGCGCTGGTGTTGGCTGCGAGCATGCATTCTTCAATAAGTCGATGTGCATCATTACGTACCCTCGGTAATATCTGGGCGATACGTCCATCTGGTCCAACCTGCATATAGGTCTCGACTGTCTCCAGGTCTATGGCTCCGCGTTGTACACGCTGGGCCAGTAATCGCTGGTAGACGGCATAGAGATGCATGAGCACCTCATGACGGGGCCCAAGGGCACACGCCTCAGGGCCTTCAGGGTCAGCAATCGCTGCCCATGCATGATCATAGGTAAGTCGCTCTGAGGAAAGAATAACCGCCTCATAAAACTGGTAAGCATCTACCATTCCGTCGCCAGAGATCACCATGTCACAGACCAGCGCGAGCCGCTCGACATGAGGATTCAGAGAACAAAGCCCATTGGAGAGCTTCTCAGGCAGCATAGGCAAGACCCGACGCGGAAAATAGACCGAGGTGGCCCTCTCGAAAGCGTCACGGTCAAGCGCGTCACCGCTCTTTACATAGTGACTCACATCAGCAATAGCCACTAAGAGTCGAAACCCCGCCGGCTTCTTACGCACAAGAATAGGCTCGGCATAGACGGCATCATCAAAATCACGGGCGTCCGCCCCGTCGATCGTCATAAAGGGCAGATCGCGCAGGTCGATGCGTCCTTTTACGTCGGCTGGTCGAACGGTATCTGGGAGACGGTCTGCGAGCGACTGGGCCTTCTCTGAAAACGTATGGGGAACATCAAACTTACGGACCGCAATCTCGACTTCCATCCCGGGATCGTCTATGCCACCCAGAATCTCTGTCACGCGACCAATCGGCGGGGTATAGCGGGTGGGGGGGTCTATTACCTCAACCACTACAACCTGACCAGGCTCAGCGCCTGCCGTATCGCCCCCACCTACAATAATGTCGTGCTTGATTCGCTGATCCTCGGGTACTACCAGAGTGATTCCCCGCTCCTGCACAAGCCGACCCACGAGGCGGCCTACTGCATGCTCAAGCACCTCAACAATGACAGCCTCAGGGCGGCCTCGTCGGTCTGTACCCACCACCTTGGCAGTAACACGATCGCCATGCATGGCCTTGAGCATTTCTCGCGGCGAAACAAAAACATCGTCGCCGCCAGCATCGGGGCGAAGAAAACCGAATCCATCACGATGGCCGATTAGCCGACCAGAAAACACGAGGCCGCCATCGTCGCCAGTCAAGGCATCATCAGAGGGCCGCTGGTTTTTCTTTTTTGACAATTTTTAGAATCTCGCTAAAGTGTCGAGTCTACGCGAGATCTCCACCAGATCTTGGTTGTAGGCCCAGATGGCGGAATTGGTAGACGCACTAGGTTCAGGTCCTAGCGGTGGCAACACTGTG